>NZ_JBFAYO010000079.1:0-1232 GCF_040681325.1 Nocardia sp. NPDC051787 | reverse complement strand
TTGTTCCGTTCGAACCATTCGGACTCTACCTCGTTCGGTGTCCGATAGTCAATTCCGGAATGAAGCCGAATCTGATTGTACCGCAACTCGATATAGCTGACGATGTCCTTCCTTGCATGTTCGCGCGTCGGATATTCGGTGCGGTGGACACGCTCGTTCTTCAGGGTGCCGTTGAACGATTCCGCCCAGCAGTTGTCCCAGCACACCCCGGTGCGGCCCACGGAGCGGCGGACACCCAATTCTTCGGTGACGGACGCGAATTCGCTCGACATGTACTGCACGCCTCGATCGCTATGGAAGATTGTCTCTTTGCGCCGGAACGGAAGATTGCGTGCCGCCATGCGCAGAGCATCGGCCACCAACTCCGTGCGCATGTGCTCGGCCATCGCGTACCCGACCACTTTCTTCGAGAAACAATCGAGCACGGTCGCCAAATACAGCCATCCTTCCCAGGTGCGGATATAGGTGATATCACCAACGAGCTTGGCTGCCGGCTGTGTGGCGGTGAAGTCACGACGAACCAGGTCCGGAAGGTCGGCGGCGTCACCGGCGATC
Organism: Nocardia sp. NPDC051787; assembly: GCF_040681325.1. NCBI lineage: Bacteria > Bacillati > Actinomycetota > Actinomycetes > Mycobacteriales > Nocardiaceae > Nocardia > Nocardia sp. NPDC051787. The sequence goes on along the minus strand of NZ_JBFAYO010000079.1, from coordinate 677 downwards.
GTGGTGATCGGCCGCCACGGGCGCGGCTGGCAGGCAACCAGGCCCAGCTCACGCATGATCGTGCGGACCGTTCCCGGGTCCACGGAAGTGCCCCAGCGGGCGAGCTGGGCGTGAATGCGGCGGTAACCGTACGTGCCGTCGGAATGCTCGAAACAGAACCGGATCTCGGCTTCGAGGATCTCGCGCCGCTGCGCGGTAGCCGACGGTTTCCGATCGCGCCACGCGTAGTATCCCGAACGCGATACCTTCGCCCATCGGCACATGGACAAGACGGCATGGCTGCCTTCTTCGGAGGCGATGAAAGCATATTTCGCTGTCACCGGTGCTTCTTCGCGAAGAAGGCCACCGATTTTCCCAAGAATCGGTTCTCCTCCTCCAACTCCCGGACTCGCCGCTCCAATTCCTTCAACCGGGCACGCTCGGTCATCGACAACCCCGCATCGGCCGACGTATGCGCGGCCCGGAAATCTCTCACCCAGTTCCGAATCGTCTGACCCGTCACCCCGCAGTCACGCGCCACATCCTCGACCGGGCGAGATTTTTCGACCACTTCCCTGGCCGCTGTCTCCCGGAACTCGAGACTGAAATGCCGCGACTTCTTCTGTGCCACAAACAACTCCGTTCAGTGTTACCCAATCCTACTTTGGGCCACTGTCCGAGACCCTCCGGGCACCTCA
>NZ_JBFAYO010000078.1:0-1307 GCF_040681325.1 Nocardia sp. NPDC051787 | reverse complement strand
TCCCTCGAAGGGAGTGGATTCCCCGGCCGTCTGAGCTGGACCGGTTGGGTGCTGCCCGTCGGGTGGGTGGCGTGCCTGCCGAGCTGTCGGGGTGTCGTGGGGTATGGGGGTTGCTGGGTGTGCTGCGTTGGAAGGTGTTGTGTGGCGTTTACTTTTCGCAGGTTTTGGTGATGTGGTCCATGATCTTCGGTACGGCCCGGTTCAGCTTGTCGGAATTCTCCTGAGCGGTGGCGGCCCGCTGTTGGAGTTCCTGCAGGGCTGATGGATCGGTGGGATCGAGATCGGTGTTTCCCGCGTCGAGGACTGCCTCTTGGGCGTCCGCGAAATTTTCCCAGTCTGCTTGGATTTCGGCGGGGGCGACCGCGGCGACCTCCCGTGCCTTGAGATTCAGTTCGTCCGAGTTCAGTTGTGTGCCGATATCGCCGAGGTCCTTGACCGCGGCGCAATACGCCGACGTGCTGGAAGAATCGTTGCTTGCGGGTGATGCCGCCTCGCGGTCTGCGGATGGCGATGAATCCTTGCCGCAACCGGAGAGTGCTGCGGCGCCGATCGCGATCGCGGTGAGGATGGTGATGGTATGACGCATGACTGCGGGCCTTTCCGGTTACTTGTCGTGTTTCCGCATCACGGCGGCGTACGCTTGGGCGACCGTCGCGCTGCCGCCGAGCGTGTTGCATTCACCGTCCACGAGCGCGGCGGCGGTGTTGAACCGGCCGTCGAACTTGCTGCGGGGCTGCACCAAATGCTGTTGCAGCAGCGCCGCCTGCTCCGGGCGCTTCATCTTCAGCCACACCGAGCACCTGGTGTCCGGGCCGCCGGATGGCGCGTCAGCGGGCGAACTGTCCGATGGGGAATTCGATGGGGAAGAGCCTCTGTTCAGCTCATCGACGATTTTGGCGACGCGCACCGTATCGCCCGCGTTCCTTTTCTTGGCCACCCTGCAGCCGGCATCGACTTTGCGTACGACCGTGGTGGGCTTCGACCCGTACCTGTGACCGGGCCGTGCCTCCAGCAGATCCTTGATGGTGGACACCCGGCCACTCAGCGTCTGGCTCGAGTATTCCGCGCAGCTGATGCTTTCCACGTCCGACGGCGCTGCCGTCGCTATGGGCGTCATGCACACCAGCATCGACAGTGCACCCCCCGCAAGAAATGCGGACGCGATCGTACGCTTCATTGAAATAGTCCTCCGATTTGAATTGGCCGGAGCCCTGCGTTATCGGGCTCACCCGTCGTCCTCCCTGCGACGGCTCTGGCAGGCTAACCGGAGGAAATGCCACATGTCATCTTCGGATCACCGAATTTAC
>NZ_JBFAYO010000077.1:0-1333 GCF_040681325.1 Nocardia sp. NPDC051787 | reverse complement strand
GCCCCGCTCAAAGCGGCCGTGGACGAGGCACTCACCGCGGGCCAGACGACCGTCGAGCACGTGCTGGTGGTGCAACGCACCGGCATCGACGCGCCGATGACCGAAGGCCGCGACCTGTGGTGGCACGACACCGTCACCACCGCCTCCCCCGAGCACGAAGCGCAACCCTTCGACGCCGAACACCCCCTGTTCATCCTCTACACCTCCGGCACCACCGGAAAACCCAAAGGCATCCTGCACACCACCGGCGGCTACCTCACCCAAACCGCCTACACCCACCACTACGTCTTCGACCACAAACCGGATCAGGACCTCTACTGGTGCACCGCCGACATCGGCTGGGTCACCGGCCACAGCTACATCGTCTACGGACCCCTCGCCAACCGCGCCACCCAAGTGCTCTACGAAGGCACCCCGAACTCCCCCACTGAGCACCGGCATTTCGAAATCATCGAAAAATACGGTGTCACCATCTACTACACCGCCCCCACCCTCATCCGCACCTTCATGAAGTGGGGCCGCGACATCCCCGCCGCCCACAACCTGTCCAGCCTGCGGCTGCTCGGCTCGGTCGGCGAACCCATCAACCCCGAAGCCTGGCGCTGGTACCGCGAGGTCATCGGCGCCAACAAGACCCCCATCGTGGACACCTGGTGGCAGACCGAAACCGGCGCCATCATGATCTCCCCCCTGCCCGGCGTCACCGCCGCCAAACCGGGCGCGGCCATGACCCCGCTGCCCGGCATCTCGGCAAAAGTCGTCGACGAGGAAGGCAACCCGGTCCGACTCGGCGAGACCGAAGCCAACGGCTACCTCGTCCTGGACCAGCCCTGGCCGTCCATGCTGCGCGGCATCTGGGGCGACATGGACCGCTACCGGGCCACCTACTGGGAACGCTTCGCCGCACACGGCTTCTACTTCGCCGGTGACGGCGCCAAACTCGACGCCGACGCCGATCTGTGGGTGCTCGGCCGCGTCGACGACGTCATGAACGTCTCCGGCCACCGCATCTCCACCGCCGAAGTCGAATCCGCCCTGGTCGGCCACGTCGGCGTCGCCGAGGCCGCCGTCGTCGGCGCCACCGACGCCACCACCGGCCAAGGCATCGTCGCCTTCGTCATCCTCACCGCCGAGGCCACCGACACCGGGCAGGACCTGATCAACGAGCTCAAGGCCGAGGTGTCCCACGAGATCAGCCCGATCGCCCGGCCGCGGGAGATCCACGTGGTGCCCGAACTGCCGAAAACCCGCAGCGGCAAAATCATGCGCCGCCTGCTGCGCGACATCGCCGAAGGACGCGAACTCGGCGACACCTCCACCCTCGTCGACCCGA
>NZ_JBFAYO010000076.1:0-1695 GCF_040681325.1 Nocardia sp. NPDC051787 | reverse complement strand
ACACCCCGACAGCTCGGCAGGCACGCCACCCACCCGACGGGCAGCACCCAACCGGTCCAGCTCAGACGGCCGGGGAATCCACTCCCTTCGAGGGATTCCCCGGCATCCACTTGCCCAAATGGCGACGAAGCGCTGTCCGAGATGTGACCCGGCCGGACGGAAAGGGCTGCGTGTGCGGAATTTCGATCGGATGGGTCAGAACGTCGCTTGTCTGCGACGCTTGGGCCCAGTCGACGAGATGGAGCATCGGTGGAACGAATCAGGGACATAAGCGATACCATTCTCGCAGTGTCGGCGGGTGCTGCCGGGAGCACTTTGTTCGGGGCAGTAGTCGGCATGGCGTACTACCACGTGGTGGTTCCATTCAATGAAGCGTTCCGGCAAAGCATTACGCCGAGCTATACCGGCAAGCGACCGGCACGGGCCGTGGCACACACGTGTAAAGGCGGCCACGCGCCGATCGGATGCCCATGCCCACCGCGGCGACAGCGCACGGTGATCGAGTATCACGGCGCCGATTGGCGGCGCAGGCACGACGCGGTGCCTGGGCGATATCCGCTCGGTGCCGAAATTCCAGTGCGCATCAGCTACCGCACCAATCGCGCCTATCCGTTGACTCGAACCACGCTGGTGCGCACTGGATTACGTGGAGCAGCGCTGGGCGCGGGGCTCGGTCTGTTCAATGCGGTCCTGCTGTGTGTGCTGTTGCTCATGTGACTGGTCGAATGCGGTACCACAAGGCGTGACTGCCGAGCTGACCGGCTCCTCCCGGTCGGCCGGGAATCCAGCCATGCACGCACATATCGGAGCAGCTCGAGCCGTGCGGTGGCAATCGGACTATCGCCGCGCCCACCGCAGCGCGCACCGTTGCCAGTGCACCTTCGGCCGCGGTCTGCTGCAACCATGCGGACACCGATTCCATGACTGAGTAGCCGGCGTCGCAACCATCCGGCCCATGTTGCGGGTGAACTCGGCCTTGGCGGCGCGGGAATGTCCAGAGACCTGGTGGCCCACATGATCCGCAGGTTCGCACCGATCCGTACCAGCTCTACGGTGGCGTCATGTTCCATGCCAACGGACTGCCGTCGGGACTACGCCCGGTCGCTGCCGCCACCGACCGCTTCGACTCCGAGCGGGTCGGACCCGACCATCTCGGTTTCTCGAGCTCACCGCCCCGATGTAGCTTGCCTCTCCGCGGCCACGGCGGACACCCCACCTGTGGGCATATGAAATTTGCACGATACCTATGTTGTGCAATTTTATTTGCATCAGCAGCAAGGAAGTCGCTCCCCCAACACCACGAACGGGCATGTACATGACCACCCTTCAAGTAACCGCAGTGACGGTCATCGCCGTGGAGGCGCTTGTCATCCTGGCGGCCCTCAGCTGGCCACAACAGCGCGACCGGGCTCGCCGACCGCGCGCGACTCCGACTCACCTCCGCAGGCGAGAACACGATGTCCAGCGCTGACTGGGCGTCCAGCACCCGCGTCGCAGAAACGTCCGCCTCAAGAGACTGTAAGTTCTCGAATCATACTGGACGCCAAGGCCTTTGGTGACTGTATGCTCGTGATCGGGGTCGGCAGCCCCTCATCCTGCCGACCCCTTCCAAGCGGATGCGCTTGTCATCCCAACCGTGGCCCGCATGGCTGGTGCGCGCTTCGAACCACCCCGCAGACAAGGTTCGAAGCGCGC
>NZ_JBFAYO010000075.1:0-2245 GCF_040681325.1 Nocardia sp. NPDC051787 | reverse complement strand
ATGGCGACAATCGAATATCTGCGGACCGATCCCGATCTGCCGCCTGTCGGCGTGGTCGACAAGTCCCCGATCACTCCGGCCAAGAAATTGGTCTTCGCCGGGATCGCTGTTCTGGGTGCGGTCGCCTGGGCGGTGCTGGCGATCTCGCGTGGCGAATCGGTCAACGCGGTGTGGATCGTGATCGCCGCGGTGTCCACCTACATCATCGCGTATCGGTTCTACGCCAGGTTCATCGAACGCAAGATCACCAAACCGCGTGACGATCTGGCCACGCCCGCCGAAATCCTGGAGAACGGCAAGGACTACATGCCGATGGACCGCCGCGTGCTCTACGGGCACCATTTCGCCGCCATCGCGGGCGCGGGTCCGCTGGTGGGTCCGGTGCTGGCCGCGCAGATGGGCTACCTGCCGGGGACCATCTGGATCGTGGTCGGTGTGGTGCTGGCCGGGGCGGTGCAGGACTATCTGGTGCTGTGGGTGTCGATGAAGCGGCGCGGTCGCAGTCTGGGGCAGATGGCCCGGGACGAGCTGGGCGTGATCGGCGGCTGGGCGGCCATCGTCGGCATTCTCGTGATCATGATGATCTTGCTCGCGGTGCTCGCGCTGGTGGTGGTGAACGCGCTCGCGCACAGCCCGTGGGGCGTCTTCTCCATCGGCATGACGATCCCGATCGCGCTGTTCATGGGTGTCTACCTGCGGTTCCTGCGGCCGGGCAAGGTCGGCGAGGTGTCCGCGATCGGGTTCGGTCTGCTGCTGGCGGCCATCGTGGCCGGGGGCTGGGTGTCGGAAACCGCGTGGGGCAGCGACTGGTTCACCCTCTCGCCGGTGACCATCTCCTGGCTGCTGATCGCCTACGGCTTCTTCGCCTCGGTGCTTCCGGTGTGGTTGCTGCTGGCGCCGCGGGACTATCTGTCCACCTTCATGAAGGTCGGCACGATCGTGCTGCTCGCGGTCGGCATCCTGATCACACTGCCGGTGCTGCAAGCCCCGGCGGTGTCGAGCTTCGCCGGTTCCGGCAAGGGTCCGGCGTTCGCGGGGTCGCTGTTCCCGTTCCTGTTCATCACCATCGCCTGCGGCGCACTCAGCGGTTTCCACGCGCTGGTCTCCTCCGGAACCACACCGAAACTTTTGGAGAAGGAATCCCACGCCCGCATGATCGGCTACGGCGGCATGCTGATGGAATCGTTCGTCGCGGTCATGGCCATCATCACCGCCTCGATCATCGACCAGCACCTGTACTTCGCGATGAACGCCCCCGTCGGGCTCACCGGCGGCACCGCGGACAAGGCCGCCGCCTACACCAACAGCCTCGGCCTCCCCGGTCCCCCCACCACGCCCGCGCAGCTGAGCCAAGCCGCCACCGACGTCGGCGAAACGACCATCATCTCCCGCACCGGCGGCGCGCCGACGCTGGCGGTCGGCATCTCCGAGGTGTTCCACCAGTTCCTCGGCGGGGCGAGCATGAAGTCGTTCTGGTACCACTTCGCCATCATGTTCGAGGCACTGTTCATCCTCACCACCATCGACGCGGGCACCCGGGTGGCGCGGTTCATGCTGTCGGACGCCCTCGGCAACTTCGGCGGGGCAGCCAAGAAGTTCCGTGACCCGTCCTGGCGGGTCGGAGCGTGGCTGTGCTCGGCACTCGTGGTCGCCGCGTGGGGATCGATCCTGCTGATGGGTGTCACCGACCCCCTGGGCGGCATCAACACCCTCTTCCCGCTGTTCGGCATCGCCAACCAGCTGCTCGCGGCGATGGCGTTGACCGTGGTACTGGTGATCCTGGTGAAGAAGGGCCTGACCAAATGGGCCTGGATTCCCGGCATCCCGCTGGCCTGGGACCTCGCGGTGACCATGACCGCGTCCTGGCAGAAGATCTTCTCCGCCGACCCGAAACTCGGCTACTGGAAACAACACAGCATCTGCCAGGCCGCCCAAAACGCCGGGAAACTCTGCCTGACCGCGAAGACCCCCGACGACATGAACGCGATCGTCCGCAACACCTTCATCCAAGGCACCCTGTCGATCGTGTTCGCCGCACTCGTGCTGATCGTGGCGGTCGTCGGCGCGGTCGTCGCCCTCCGCGCCTGGCGCTCCGGCCAGACCACCACCTCCGAAACACCAGAGGAACCGTCGAAGCTCTTCGCGCCCAGCGGATTCATCGCCACCGCGGCGGAGAAGGAAATCCAGAAACAATGGGACGAACTGATCGCGACCGGACAAGTACGCGCACCCGGCGCGGCACACG
>NZ_JBFAYO010000074.1:0-2649 GCF_040681325.1 Nocardia sp. NPDC051787 | reverse complement strand
TGTCAGCCGTCAAGTAATTCCTCCAGGTGAGGGGTAGTTCCGTCACGGAATTCCCCCACTCTGTCCGTCACCGTTTTCCTCCACCCGGCCGTCACGTAATTCCCCCACCTGGCGGTGTGTCGCCGGTGGGCGTGTCTCGCACACATGTTCGCTTGTCCCCGGCGGGTTGTTCCGGCGAGGAGAGCGAGGAGAGATGGCGAGGAGGAGTTTCTCGGTGTTCGATCTTGTCGAGCTCTATACCCATTGGCAGGCCGGTCGCGGGCAACGCGAGCTGGCGGCGTCGCTGGGCATCGATCGGAAAACGATCCGGAAATATGTCGCACCGGCGATCGCGGCGGGCATCACGCCGGGCGTGAGCCCGGCGTTGTCGGCCCAGGAGTGGGCCGAGCGGGTAGCGGAATGGTTTCCCGGACTGCATGATCCGGGCGCCAGGGCGGTGACGTGGCCGTTGATCGATCCGCATGCCGCGCGTATCAAGTCCTGGCTGGGGCATCGGGTGACGGTGGCCACGATCGCGCAGCGGTTGCGTGACGAGCACGGCGTGGAGGTGTCGGAATCGTCGGTGCGACGGTGGGTGGCAACGCATTTCGCCGATGAAGCCGCGCGCAGCAAGGTGACGGTGCCGCGGCCTCCGGTCGAGCCGGGCAGCGAAGCGCAGATCGACTACGGTCGGCTCGGCTCGTGGTTCGACCCGACCTCGGGGCGGCGGGTGACGGTGCAGGCGTTCGTGATGGTGTTGTCGTGCTCGCGGATGCCGTTCCTGCAGCCGGTGCTGTCGATGGATCAAACCTCGTGGTGCGCTTCACATGTCGCGGCGTTCGAGTTCTTCGGTGGTGTCCCGGCCCGGTTGGTGATCGACAACCTGCGCACCGGGGTCGACAAGCCCGATCTCTACGACCCGAGACTGAACCGCACCTATGCCGAACTCGCGGTCCACTACCGGACGCTGATCGATCCCGCGCGGGTCCGCAAGCCCAAGGACAAGCCGCGGGTCGAACGTCAGATGCAGTACGTTCGTGACTCGTTCTGGCGGGGACGCGAATTCAGCACTCTGGCGCAGATGCAGGCCGAAGCGGCCCGCTGGTGTCTCGATGTCGCCGGGCTGCGCAGCTCCCGGGCACTGGACGGCGGGCAGCCGCTGCGGGTGTTCGAGGCCGTCGAGCGTGACGCGCTGGCGCCGTTGCCGCCAGCGCCGTTTGTGTTGTCGGTGTGGTCGACCGGGAAAGTTGGCCTGGACACCCACATCAAGATCGGCAAGGCCCTGTATTCGGTGCCGTGGCGGCTGATCGGGCAGAGGCTGCATGCCCGCACCAGTGGCGACATCGTGCAGATCTTCCGCGACCAGCACGTGGTCGCCACCCACGTCCGCCGCCTGTCGGGGCGAGCGACGAACATGTCGCACTACCCGCCGGAGACGGTCGCGTTCCATCTGCAGGGCCCGACCTGGTGCCGCAAGATCGCCGTCGATGTCGGACCGGCCTGCGAGCTGGTCATCGGTGACCTGCTCTCACCCCACGCGATCCACCACCTGCGCGCCGCCCAAGGCATCCTGCGGCTACGGGAGAAATACGGTCTCGACCGCCTGGAAGCGGCCTGCTCCCGGGCGATCGAGGTCGGTGACCCGTCCTACCGAACCGTCAAAGGCATCCTCGCCGCCGGCACCGAAACCGAACAAGCACCCTTCGGCGGCGGTGACGTCGCCGCGGTCCCCGCGTTCCTGCGCGGCCCCGACCAGTTCGCCAGCAACTGACCCGTGCCTTCCTTCGATTCAATTACTCACTGCAGCAAGGAAACACACTCATGTCCATCAGTGACCCCGCCCTGCGCGACGTGCTACGCGCGCTGAAACTCACCGGCATGCTCGACACCCTCGACGCCCGCCTCGCCCAAACCCGGGACGGGAAACTCGGGCATCTGGAATTCCTGCAGGTCCTCTGCGAAGACGAGATCGCTCGCCGCGAAACCAACGCTCTCGCAAGGCGAATCCGGCGCGCGAAGTTCGAAGAACAAACCACCTTCGAGGACTTCGACTTCACCGCCAACCCGAAACTCCCCGCCGCTATGATCCGCGACCTGGCCGCCCTGCGCTGGCTCGACGCCGGTGAATCGGTAATCCTGTTCGGCCCGGTCGGAGTCGGGAAAACCCATGTCGCACAAGCACTCGGCCATGCCGTCGTCCGCCGCGGCGGCGACGTCCGCTTCGCCAAGACCAGCCGTGTTCTCGCCGACCTCGCCGGCGGGCACGCAGATCACTCCTGGGGCAGAAGAATCCGCGAATACACCAAACCCCACGTGCTGATCCTCGACGACTTCGCCATGCGAGAACACACCGCCATGCACGCCGACGACCTCTACGAACTCATCAGCGAACGCGCCCTCAGCGGCAAACCACTCATCCTCACCAGCAACCGCGCCCCCAAGGACTGGTACGCCCTGTTCCCCAACCCCGTCGTCGCCGAGAGCCTGCTCGACCGACTCATCAACACCAGCCACCAACTCCTCATGGACGGCCCGTCCTACCGACCCCGCAAACGCCCCGGCCGACCCACCAGCTGATCCAGCCGAGAGCGCTCGCTACGCTCGCAACGAGGCACGCCCAATGGAGGAATTCCGTGACGGCAGCCCGGGGGAATTACCTGATCGTCGACA
>NZ_JBFAYO010000073.1:0-3701 GCF_040681325.1 Nocardia sp. NPDC051787 | reverse complement strand
GACACCGAACGAGGTAGAGTCCGAATGGTTCGAACGGAACAAGGCAGCTTGAGGAAACCAAAAACTCGCTGTCCGAAAGCTTTCCGGCTCCTCAGGCATTCGGTTGGTGAGTTCGCGGCTGCTCATGTGGCGGGGGTGTTGTCGTTGTCGGATGCGGTGCGTTTGGTGGTGGCGCGGGGTGCGTTGATGCAGGCGTTGCCTGTTGGTGGGGTGATGGTTGCGGTGTCGGTGCCGGAGCGGCGGGTGTTGCCGTTGTTGGGGGAGTTGGTGTCGGTGGCGGCGGTGAATGGTCCGGAGTCGGTGGTGTTGTCGGGTCCGGAGGTGGCGGTGTTGGCGGTGGTTGATCGGTTGGGGTGTCGTCATAAGCGGCTGGCGGTGAGTCATGCGTTTCATTCGGCGTTGATGGAGCCGATGCTTGATCAGTTCCGGGTGGTGGCGGAGAGCGTCACGTATTCGCCGTCGATGATTCCGTTCGTTTCTACGGTCACGGGGGAGGTCGCTGAACCGTCGACTGCGCAGTATTGGGTCGATCAGATCCGTCGGCCGGTCCGGTTCGCGGATGCCGCAGCGACGCTTGCTGGTCTTGGTGTTGCCGCGATCGCGGAGGTCGGGCCCGACGCGGTGCTTACACCACTGGTGGACGCGGTGACCACTACCCCCGCGATCGGCTTGCAGCGGCGCGGCACTGATGAAGCCGAGACGCTCATCGCGGGTGTGGCGCGGCTGTACTGCCATGGCGTCGGCGTCGACTGGGAGAGCTTTTTCGCTGGTACCGGTGCGCAACGAGTAGCGTTGCCCACCTACGCCTTTCAGCGTGACCGGTTCTGGTTGCACCCGAATATGACGTCCACTACGTCGGGTTTCGATCCGGTCGAGCATCCGATCCTCACCGGTGTGCTGCATCTGCCCGACACCGACAGCGTGCTGCTGACCGGCGTCCTGGACCCCAACACCCAGTCGTGGCTCACCCAGCACACCATCGACAACACCACGATCGTCCCGGGAACGCTGCTGCTCGAGCTCGCATTCCGGGCGGCCGGTGAAGTGAATCCGGAACTGGACCGGGTCGAGGAATTCACCATCGCCGCGCCACTGGACCTGACCGATCAGCCGGTGACGGTCCGGGTCAGCGTCGCCGCCGCGGACGATGCGGGCCGGCGGCAGCTCGACATCCGTTCCCGGCGCGCCGGCGAGCAGGAGTGGCGATTGCACGCGACGGGGATGCTGGCCCCCGTGGACGAGGCCACCGAACCGGACCCGATCCGGGAGTGGCCACCGCGAGGCGCCCGCGAGGTCGACCTGGACGGCGCCTACGACACTGCGGCGAACCACGGCTACGACTACGGTCCGGCATTCGGCGGACTGCGGCGGCTGTGGCGGCGCGGCGAGGAGTTGTTCGCCGAGGTCGCGCTGGCCGAGGAGTACGCGACCGGCGCCGAGCAGTTCACGCTGCACCCGGCTCTGCTCGACGCGGCGGCACACCCGCTCGTCCCCGGCATCGCCGACACCGATCGGCCCGCGTTGCTGCCGTTCTCGTGGTCTGGGGTGACGATTCCCCGCGTGTCCGCGACGGCACTGCGCGTCCGGATCACTCCGGCCGGTCAGGACGCGGCCGCGATGGTCCTGGCCGACGAATCCGGGACCACCGTCGCGGCCGTCGACGCGCTGGCCCTGCGTGCGCAGGCCTCCGGATCGGCATCGGACCAGACGCTCTTCGAGCTCGAATGGTCCGAAATCTCCCCTGCGGCAGCAGAATCCGATCGCACCGGCTGGGCGGGGATCGGCGAGGACGTGCCGAACCTGCCGACTCGGTACGCCGACCTCGACGCGGTCACCGGCACCCATTCCGTCGTCGTCACCAAACTCCGGATGTCCGGCGCGGACGAGCACATCCCCGTCGCGGCGCACGACCTCGTCCAGGACGCGCTCTCGGTCGTGCGCACTGCGATCACCGACGAGCGGTTCGCGGCCTCCCGCGTGGTGGTCGTCACCGAATCCGCGGTCGGCCCCGGGGCGGGGAACCTTCCACACGCCGGTGTGTGGGGATTGGTCCGTTCGGCGCAGACCGAACAGCCCGACCGCTTCCTCCTCATCGACATCGACGCGGACCCGCGATCCTGGGACAGTCTCGATGCCGCGGTGGCCAGCGGCGAACCGCAGGTGGCGATTCGTGGTGGCGCACTGTACGTCCCGCGTCTCGTGCGTGCCCGCACCGCGGCCGCGCCCGCCGAGAACCCCTGGGCGCAGGGCAGCGTTCTCATCACCGGCGGCACCGGGACCCTCGGCGCGGCCGTCGCGAAACACCTGGTCGAGGAGCGCGGCGCACAGCGGCTGCTGCTACTGAGCAGGCGCGGTCCCGACGCGCCGGGTGCGGCCGAGCTACAGCGGGAACTGCGTGAGCGCGGCGCCGAGGTCACCGTCGTGGCCTGCGACGTGACCGACCCGGCCGACCTCGCGGCGGTGGTGGCCGAACACCCGGTGCGCACCGTCGTGCACACCGCGGGCGTACTCGCCGACGGCATCGTGCAATCACTGACCAGCGAACAGGTCGCGAGCGTATTGCGCCCGAAGGTGGACGCGGCCTGGGCTCTGCACGAGGTCACCCTGGAACTCGATCTGGGTGCGTTCGTCCTGTTCTCGTCCCTGGCCGGGATCGTCGGAACAGCAGGCCAGGCGAACTACGCCGCAGCCAACACCTTCCTCGACGCACTGGCCGAGCACCGGTCGTCGCTGGGACTGCCCGCGGTGTCGATCGCATGGGGTCTGTGGGAGCAGGCGAGCGGAATCACCGACGAGATGCGCGCCGTCGATCGCGAGCGTATCCGCCGCATCGGTGTACGGCCCCTGTCCACGACCGCCGGGCTGAGCGCGTTCGACATCGCGACGAGTCTCGACGTCCCGGTGCTGGCCGCCACCGGCCTCGACATGACCGCCCTGCGGTCCTCCGGCGCCGAGGCCCCCGCGGTGTTCCGCCGTCTCGCGCCGCCGGCGCGGACTCGGCGCAGTCCCCGCAGCGCCTACGCCGCGCGGCTGGCGCAGCTGCCGGATGCCGAGCGCGATGCGGCACTGCTGGACCAGGTCCGCGTCAATGCCGCTGCGGTGCTGGGGCATTCCACGTCCAGCGCGGTCGGCACGGATCGGTCGTTCCAAGATCTCGGGTTCGATTCGCTGACCGCGGTCGAGCTGCGCAATAGATTGACCGAAGCCACCGGCGTGCGATTGCCCGCGACCTTGGTCTTCGACTACCCGACGCCGGCCGCACTGTCGGCACGGCTGTCGCGCGAGCTGATCGGAACGAAGAATCAGACCCGGGTAACCAGCATCGTGGCCGCGGATCGCGACGAGCCGATCGCGATCGTCGGTGTGGGTTGCCGTTATCCGGGCGGTGTGAGCGATGCGCGCGGATTGTGGGATCTGGTGTCGCGCGGTGTCGATGCGGTGTCGGATTTTCCGGTCAACCGGGGCTGGGATTTGGGTGGTTTGTTCGACGGTGATGCGGCGCGGGTGGGTCGTTCGTATAGCCGGGGTGGTGGGTTTCTGCTGGATGCGGATTTGTTCGATGCGGGGTTCTTCGGGTTGTCGCCGCGGGAGGCGCTGGCGGTGGATCCGCAGCAGCGGTTGTTGCTGGAGACCGGATGGGAAGCATTGGAGTCGGCGGGGGTGGTGCCGCGAACCTTGCGAGGGACGCGTACCGGTGTGTT
>NZ_JBFAYO010000072.1:0-3775 GCF_040681325.1 Nocardia sp. NPDC051787 | reverse complement strand
CAGCCGAGAGCGCTCGCTACGCTCGCAACGAGGCACGCCCAATGGAGGAATTCCGTGACGGCAGCCCGGGGGAATTACCTGATCGTCGACATTGAGCATCGGGTGCTGCTGCATGCCGTCACGCATGCTCATCCGCCACCGGAAGTGAGCCAGAGCCGTCACTCGGACACTTCCGGCAAAGTCACGCTGGCGTAATCACACCCGGCTGGGCATTGAGCGACGGCTTTGCCACCGCATCCTCTGCTGCCCCAGGTGCCGCAAGATTCGTGAACAATTCGCCCGGTCGGCACCGGCAGCGATGGCCAACAGGGTCCAGCGGTGCCAGGACCGACAGCTCCGCACTTGATTGGTCGAGCCCGGTCAGGATCTTCGCGGTCTGGAAGCGTTTCGGCGTGAATCCAAGGCAATGCGGATGATCAGGGACCCCAGGCCAATGACCCCGACGACCATCCAAAACGTTGCAGGGGCGGCTTGCCCCTGGGTAAGCAGTATCACGCCTGCAATCCAACCTGTCGCTGAGACGATGGATGCCGAAAGCTTCGGAAATTCGCGAATTACGGTGAGGATCACCAGCAAGCAGAAGACCACGAACAATAGCACTTGCTCGCGCCGCTCACGCTCCATCATGGCTTGGGCCGGCTTGTTGCGCGGTGTGAGCCCGTGGTTTTGGTCGATGGTGAAGAGTGCGACCCCGAGCTCGTTGGCACACTCGACTGCCTGGGCTGTGTACCCGCTAGCGGAGAAGAACAGCATCTCGAGGTGATGCCTGCGTCCGCGGGCACCGTACAGCTTTTGGACATCGGGGCGGCCAGTAGGGGCGGAGTGCCATTTAACCTGAGCGATGGCCCGCGAACTGGTCACGTCGATCCCACCGTCAGCTCCGCGAGGTGTGACCTTGGCATCGGCGAATCCGAGAGCGCGCATGTGTTGAGCCGCAGAGTCTTCAGCCGCTTCGAACGACGGGACACTCAGCACCCGCGCCTCCGCTCCACCACATCCGACCGCTCGACCAGACTACCGTTGGTTCGCCACCTACGACGACGAGTCGTGCCATCTCTTTGGCGCTGTAGCGACGGGGGAAGTCACGCCTGTGGATCGAGGAAGGACTACGGGTGCCGCAGCGGCGGCACCGCAAACGAATCGGCACCCCGACAGTCACGCCGGTAACCGCGGACGCCCCAATCGAGTGTGGCAGTCGATTTCCAATTCGACGCCACCGACGATGGCCGTCCGGTCAAGATCCTGCCCATCGTCGATGAGCACACCCGCGAATGCCTGGCCCGGGCGATCGCTCCGCCGACCATGTGGCCTCCATCAGGCCCCCGCGTGGCACCGTGGGTTCTGGCACTGATAGCTCGGTTCGTAGCAGGTTGTGCCGGCCGATTCCGTCACAACTGTGTGTTGGCGCCCATTGGGGGTATGTGCAACAGAGGAACTCGATGAACTCGCTCGGGTGTCATCGTTTCCGGCGGAACATCAGGAGGTTCTCATGCTCGCCATCGCCGCCGCCGTCGCATTCGGTCTTGCGCTCATTCTCGACCTGGCGGATGCCACCCTCGGTGCGGCCATTACTGACGGCACCCTAGTCACCGTCGGGCTATTGTTGATCACCCTGCATCTCGCGGGATTCGGTACCGGCGCGCGCGTAGGCACCGGGGGTCGCTCCTGGAACTGGCGGCGCGTCCGCCGCTGAGCGCTACCGGCTGGCTTGACCGGTCGGGCGGCGACGTGGGCTTCGGTGTGCAACAGGCTGCCGAGCGACAGACACTTGCCGCTACGGGCGGGCGAGGGGGTGATGCTCCCCAGTGAGCGCGACCAGCACGTCAGCCACCGGGGCTATGCGGCGAGGGTCGTACCGATCGCGGTGGTCGATGCTGTCTATACGTGCGGGTCCGCGTTTGAAAAGGTCCGCGGTGCGGTGGCCGAATTGCTTTTCGACGAATGCTTCGGTGGTGTGGCGGATCCAATCCATGTTCACCTGTAGTTCGTCAGCTCAGGGCAGTTCACGGCGGAAGCGGTGGGCGAGGTGTTGGTAGCGTGCGAGACCGACCGGTGTTCCGTTGTGGTAGCGCAGGACTTGGTCGGTGGCTTTGCGGGCGCCGCGGTGTCTGATGTGGCCGCGCAGGCGGTTCATCAAGGTGGGGGAGATGGGCTGCCACCGGATTGCGCCGTCGTGTTCGTGGAGTCGGACCAGGCAGTCGTCGCGTTCGAGGTCCTCGATGCGCAGCGCGAGGACCGGGTTTCGGCGGCAGGCTGTTTCGATGTGTAGTCGCAGGATGAGTGCGTCGAGTTCGGTGTCGTCGCCAGTGGTCGAGGCCACTCGGCCGAGATCCGCGATCTGGTCGAAACTCAATGCACGCGCCGGTCCAGGACGCTGGGATGGTTTGCGGGCTCGGGCGGCCGGATTCGCCTCCGGATGAATCAGGCCGACAGCTTCGGCATCGTTGTAGAGGAAACGCAGCGCGGCGATGAGGTTGGCTTCGGCGCCGTGTCCGCCTCTGCTGTTCACGCGAACGACAGCACGGCGCCGATGCCGGGCCGCGAGCTCCTCGATCTCCACCACCGTGAGGGAGTCGAGGGGGCGGGAGCCCCATTCTGTTTGGATGATCGGCCAGTAAGAGCGGTAGTGGTTCATGCCCTCTGGATCTTTGATCGCCACCCGCTGGATGTACTGACTGATGGTGGGCATGCGTGCTCGACCGACTCGCCCAGACGTCAGGTCCTCGACGGTCAGCCCCAGCGAGGCCACGAACTCGAGCGCGGTATCGACATCGTCGCGGTTCATGCGACCACAGCCTCGAACAGATCCGGTCGATACGACCACAACGCCGCACCGACGGCCCGCAAAGAGTAGACGACCAGAACATCACTGTCGAGCCCGCCGGCCATCAGAACCCGCTCACCGGCACGCAGACGCGATGCCCGGCGCACGGAGGCCGAAAGGAACACATAGCCGTTCGCCGCCACCGATGACTCGCTCTCGGCGACGCGTGTGATGTGCAACAGTCCCTGGCTGGGCTCGATCGACACCGGCTGCCCAGCACTCCAGCCAAGCCTTTTGATCACCGACCGGTCACCCAGCCTGCCGGCCGAATCGATCGTTGTCGTCGCACAGGTGAACTCACCCATCGGCGGCACGGGCAACTCGACGCCAGGGAAGGCAAACGGAATCCCCGCCACCAAGGCGTTCTGCGCCGCCGGCGACGCATCCACGACGCCATCTGCTCGGTCGAACTGCCCGCCGATTTCTCTATCGCCGCCTACGACACCAGACTGTGATCCGTGCGTCGAGGGCACCGACCCGGTTTTCGAGGCACCCCGGTTCGCCCCCACCGGACTGAATGGCAGATCACCAGAAATACTGTCCACGCTTCGCTAACTCCTTCTAAATCCTGCGAACGATCTGCCGCCGAGTCGACCTTCGTTCACCATCGCCACGACCGAACCTCCGCCGCTGTTCGGCGGCCCAGCCCTAGACCACCTGTGCCGCCTCTCACGAGCCGACAACACCCACCTCTGAGCAGGCACAACCAACCCGAGGACCCAACGCGATTGCCGCACGAACCCTGACAACGGGATTCACCGGGTTCCGGCCGATACTTATGGTGTCCCAACCGATTCGGCGTCGTCGCACTCCAAGCATTCAAAAGGAACACCCACCGCGTCAATACCGAAAGGACTGAGGTGCCCGGAGGGTCTCGGACAGTGGCCCAAAGTAGGATTGGGTAACACTGAACGGAGTTGTTTGTGGCACAGAAGAAGTCGCGGCATTTCA
>NZ_JBFAYO010000071.1:0-3818 GCF_040681325.1 Nocardia sp. NPDC051787 | reverse complement strand
ACACCCCGACAGCTCGGCAGGCACGCCACCCACCCGACGGGCAGCACCCAACCGGTCCAGCTCAGACGGCCGGGGAATCCACTCCCTTCGAGGGACTCCCCGGCATCCACTTGCCCGGCGAGAAGAAGTTCACCCGGCCCCTGATGGAGCTGTGCTCCCTGGCCCTGTCCAAGGTGACCGGCTGAAAGACGCCGCGATGGACTGCGGTCCAACCGTGGTCGATCAGGTCTTGGGAACAAACCGGATGATGTCTTTGCGGGAGGTGATCATCAGTTTCTGAAAGATCGCGGTCATTTGCGTGTCGACGGTCCGGAACGAAGTTCCCCGATGTGCCGCGATAGCGCTGTTCGTCCATCCCGCCGCGGCGAACGTCGCTACCTCCTGCTCCGCCCGCGTCAGCTCGTCCCAGCGCGACAGGCCGCACGTGTGGCCGGTATCGACCGCGGGCACCCGGTCCATGGGTAGCTGTCCCAGTGCCAGCCGTTGGACTTCGTTCGATTCGGAACGCAGGAGGGATCCCTCTTTCTCGGCGGCGGCGAACGCCTCGGGTCCCAGCACGCTACGGGCAACGTCGATGGCTCGGTTGGCTTCGTCGGCGAAGGGCCGCAGTGCTTCGATATCGGTTCCCAGCTCCGTGCGCAACGTCCTGGCACCTCCGGCGAGCCGGGCGGTTTCGGTCGCCAAGGCAACGATCTCGTCGGTATCGGTGTCGCCCGCGGCTATCGAGTCGGTGATGATCTGCGCCAATGCCCAGTACCGAACGTGCACTGCCCAGGCCGCGCCCCACGGGTCACGGATGGATACCAGGTGGGCCAGCGATCGACGTCCCACCGACAACGCCGCGGTCGGATCACCGTGTTTGGTCAGTGCGAGCGCCCACATCAGCTCGGTCCAAGATTTCAGCCAATGTGCCTCGGCCGCAGTGGAATTGGTGACGTTGCGCTGTGCGATCTCCGCCGCTTGTTCCGCCGTCCCGAAGAAGCTGGCCGCCATGGCCTCGATGAGTCCGGCCATCGCCTCGCCGCCGCGATCGCCGACGTTGTGAGATTTCTCGCGAGCGCGCGCCAGCACGGTGATGGATGCCGGGTCGCCGTGCACCAGCATCAGCTCCTGCCCCCAGACGAACTCGACGACGGCGGGCAGATCGAGGTCGACTTCGGGAGTCTGCCGCCAGTTCTGCCGGACTGCCGGATCAGTTGTGCAGGCAGTAACACACTCTTCGAGCATCCGTTCGGTTTCCTCGTGCTGCCCCTGCCACATGGCCACCCATCCGATCAAAGCCATCGCTATTACTTGGAGATCGGTTGGCTGCGGTGTGAGCTTGCGGCTTGCCTCCAACGTACGTTCCGTCCATTGACGGGTCTCGCGTAATGAGCCGTTGAAGAACGGCGCGCGCAGCGCGATCAGTCCCACCGAGATCTCCAAACCGGGTGTCGATTCGCCCGGCGCGGTGAGGCTTCCCTCGATGGCAACGAGAATGTTGTCCCACGACGCGCGCACCCAGTTCAGATAGCCCAGCTCCCCCGGGCCGAACCAGTCGGCATATGCCTGCAGGACTTTGTTGCGGTAGTACTGCCGATGCTTCGCGGCGATCCGTGCCGAGTCGTCCGTGTCGCCGGTCGAATGCTCCTGTAATCGCTGATGGGCGAACACCCGAATCGTCTCCAGCAGCGAATACCGAACGGTGGTCCCGGTGCGGTGCAGTGATGCGAGCGACTGGTCGACCAGGCGCTCGAGCAGCCCCTCGACCTCCTCCTTCGCCACCTGCACCGCGCCCGACCGGTCGACCTCTTCGTCGTCAGCGCACACGGCCTCGATGGCTTCCAGGTCGGCCCCCACATCGAGCCCGAAGGAGTTGTCCTCTTCGGGGTTCGTATCGTGCCCTGCGGCGAATACCGACATTCGCGCCAGGAGGAGGCGTTCCTGATCCGTGCAGAGGTCATACGACCACGCGATCACGTCGGGAACCCGCTGGTGCCGCGCATCCACCCCCGCCTGCCAGGCGGGGGACCACCGCATCCGCCGGTCGTTCGCACCGCCGCTCAACTCCTGGAGGATGGTCGCGAGTGGCTGCCGGCGCAGCCGCGCGGCGGCGAGCCGGAGATAGAGCGGGTGGTTGTGCATGTGGTGACAGATCAGCCGCGCTGTCGCGACCTGATCGGCATCGGTGACAGCGTGACCGGTGAGCTCCGCACGCTGCTGGAACAACGTCAGGGCCTGTTGCTGCGACAGCGGTGGAACCTCCACCAAGTGCTCGTCGACCCATCCCACCGGCCCGCGGCTGGTGGCGAGGATGACCAAGCCCGGCGCTGCCTCCAGTAGCGCCGCGATGAGCGCACCGGCCGCGCCGAGCACATGCTCACAGTTGTCCAGCACCACCAGAGTCCGCGGCGTCCGCCCGGCCACGTTCTTGACGGTGAGCTTGTCGACCAGTGCGTTCCACGCCGAGCGCCCCGAGAAGTCGGCGTCGAGTACGGCATGCGCGACCTCCTCTTCTACCGCGGTGAAGTCGGATCCCTTGGCCAGCCTGGCCAGTCGGACCCAGTACACCGGTATACCGGTGGCCTTGCGGAACTGGCCGACCGCTTCGGCCGCGAGCCGAGTCTTCCCGATGCCGCCCATACCGGTCAGGGTGATCAACCGCGCCGAGCCCATGAGCAGAGTTCTGATCCGACCCAGCTCTGGACCCCGGCCGACAAATCCGTTCGCGGTTGCTGGAGAGTCACCGGGAATCTGCCGCTCCCTACTCGACATAGAGGTCAAGCTCCTTCTTCCCATCTGATGTCGTCGTCAAAGAACCGCGCTGGCAAGGCGTCCACTCTCCAGAGTGAACTCGAGAACGTGTTCCCGTCTGTCGCGTATTCCGACCATACCTGGTACGTACCCAGACCTCGTATGTATCTATTCCCTACCCGTACGTAGGAGCCCCCGCCCCACTGATTCACACCGCCTCGCTGCCGTGGCTTCGCATGCCGATCGACCGGTAGCTCGACGGATAGGATCACGTCCCGGTCGCGCACCGGCCGCGGTCGGTAGGTCGGGTAAACCCGGCACGGGTGCGGAACGCGCTGTCCAGCGTCAGCGGTGCGCCGACCGCGTGCGCTTGTTCCTGTGCCGCAAGGCTTCACAACGTGCACGGTCCCGCACCGAAATGTGCCAGAGATCCTCGACCGGTACCGGTTACGCCGAGCAGCGCCGGGGACGTAGATAGCTCGGGACATCGGACCCGACGGCTACCGATGCGGGCCCATCTACTTACTCGATCAGACTTGATCGTGACCGCTTGCGCGGTCTACCCGGTCGAACCGACCACATGGACTGAGCAGCGGAAACACCGGTGAAGTAGGAAATGTAGAGGATCCGCAACGCGTTGCGGCCGGGGCTGGTGGTGGCCCGCGATGTTGCTGCATTACGGGGCTGCGACCTTGGGACAATGGAAAGGCAGTGGCCCGGATATGACCGACTTGCAGAGCGTGACGATCGCGGTCGTCGGCATAGAGGCGCTGTTCATCGTTGCGGCCCTGTGCTGGCCGCCCCGGCAACGGCCGGCCCACCACGATAAGCATCTGGTTGTTCGTCGCGGAAAACGCCATCGTGCGTCGACCGATCCCGTTTTGCCGGCGCGGCGGAACGTCGTCACGTCGACGCCACGCACCCTCGTCGGCTCGGTAATCGCTCGACACAGTGAACGTCCACACGGCGGGCACCGCGACCCCATCGACGCCTAGCCACTGTTTTGAAAGTGGGTTGTTGACGGCGTCGCTGCGCGGCGGCCTCAACAGCCTGGTTGTGATCGAGATCCTCTGCTCGCGTTGGCA
>NZ_JBFAYO010000070.1:0-3961 GCF_040681325.1 Nocardia sp. NPDC051787 | reverse complement strand
TGCGTTATCGGGCTCACCCGTCGTCCTCCCTGCGACGGCTCTGGCAGGCTAACCGGAGGAAATGCCACATGTCATCTTCGGATCACCGAATTTACAATCATTTGAGATACCGCCGGGATTCACGCATGCCATTCGGCCGGAGATCATCCGAAGGTAAAAATTGCAATGCGCGCCTGGCGTTGGGCCGGACGTCGTGCCTGCCCTCAGTCGTCCGCTTCGACCACATCTACGGCAGGGGGTGCGTTGGGATCGAGGCACGATGGCATGGCATCCGACAGCGGCTGGGTCGCGGTGTCATTCGTCGTCCGGTGCAGCTTGCGCAGCATGCGCAGCGCATCCGGGCGACGGCGCCGCGGGCTCCCCGCTACTATCCCCGCCGTCGATCGGGGGACCTGTTGCCCGTCCGCGCTACCGATATCGTTCACGGCTACCTCGGCCGAGTCGTCGAAGCCGAGCGTGAATTCGAACTTCGGATCGTACATCGTCAACTTCAGTTCATGCGTAATCCGGAGAACGTTCTCCATTCGTTTCGAACGATCCGCATCGAAGCGGAGAATGATGCCCTGTGCTGAGAAATTCGTAATTTCGGCGATCGAAGCCATCCCGTCCGGATGGTGTGCATTGACTTCCGGATCGCGGCGCCGCATCGCCAGAACGAATTCCCGCATCGATTCGTGCAGTGTGGAAACCGCGACCGGATGGCGGTCGCGGAGAATGCGCCGGAAGCGCCTGGCCGCCACCCGCGGGGATGACAGACCATTCTCATTCCAGATCGCCAGATACACGATCGGCGATTCCTGCACTGCGCACCCTCCCCGTCCGTCCTGGGCACCACGCTCCGGTGCTGGTCACCCAAAACTCTAGCGTGCGTAATGCGCTGCTGTGCAACGGAATCAGTGCGAAATCCTCAAGTCATCGTAAAACTGTGCGTGCTGCGCATGCGAGGATGCATCCGAAGAGAATCCTCACCATCGGCATACCGGGCCTGGCGCCGCCAGTACTCCAGTCGGACTTCGTGATCATGATGTGAGTTGGGATCGTTGCTGGTAGTGGCTACGGCGGGCGCGGTGTTGGTGTTGGCGTCGCCAGAGCGGCCACCGCATCCGGTGGCCGACTGCACGGACCGGGCGAGTGTCAGCGTGGCGAAAGGTGCCGGATTTCATTGCGGGTCAATGTAATCAGGTGTGATGAGGGTCCGCTGACACGTTGCCGGATGGCGAGGACGGTGAGGAAGGCGTGGGCGAGCATGGCCAGCAGGGTCCAGCGGTGCCAGGATCGCCAACCCCGGACTTGGTGCTGGTCGAGCCCGGTCAGCGCCTTGGCGGTGTGGAAGTTCTCCTCCGTCGACCAGCGGCAGCCTGCCCCGCTTTCACCAAAACGCGCCAGCGGCACCGGTTCCCGACTCCAGCAGCGGTAGAAGGCCAGCTCGTCGGTGCGTTGGTTGCGGCGGATCATCAGCCTTCGGTGCCCGGGCACGGCCTTGTCGTCATCTGCTCCGATCTCGATCCACGCCGAGTCGTAGACGCGGGCCCCTTTGGCGCCGTCACCGGCCGACAGTGGCTGCGGGCCCGGCGCTGGACCCCGACGGTATGGGTCCCCTTCTCGAGATCGCCTGTCTCATCCACCACAAGTGTCGCATCGGCGTCGCCCAAATGCTCGATTACATAGTCGTGCAGGTCATCTCGCAGACCATCATCGTCCCCCCGCCGCCGACAGCAGGTGCTGCATCGCATCCGGAGATCGGTCGCCAGCATGTTCGGCCAGCTTCCAGCAGTTCTTGCTCGGCAGCTCCGACATCATCGCCGTCAACATCCTGCCCGCGGTCCGGCGGGTCTCCATCCGCATAAACCGAGGGCCGATCAAACCGGTGAACTCGTCGAACTGTTGCCGCCACCGGTCAACGCTGTCGAGCGCGGCCTCCGCCAATTCAGCTGTGTCCCACACAAACACAACATGATCACGCGGTGGACGCTCCATCTTCCAGCGCCCTGACCAGCAGCAGCGCCGACCACGAAGTCCGCTAGTAACAGGGATTGAGGGAGGTCCTGGCTTTTCTCGCCACATCCTGGAGTCGCTGGAACTTTTCGGCCTTGACAAAGCCGAGGCTGAACCAATCAGCGCCATCCAAACCGATCAATGCGAAGCCGAGTTCGAAGCTGTGACGGCCCAACGACCGTAAGAAGTCGTTGCGGTCGTCGGGATCCCACAGGTCGTCGTCTTCGTCGTCCAACTCGCTCCAGTCGTACCACTCCCAGCTGAATCCCTGCGGGAATGTGGCTAGTGTGCTCAGGGACTCTCGGATCTCCAGGGCTTCAGCCTTCCAGTCGAATCCGGCCATTACTCGGCCGATGTCGTTTTCCAGAGTGCCTTCAAGAGCATCGCTGAGTGCTTCAGCCGGAGTGGGAACTTTCGAGGTGTCGTCGAGCGCGCGCGCCAAACTGAGCTGCGCCCGATCGGAACACGGTGCCAGGATCGCGACGATCTCCGTGAGCGCAGCACGTTGCTCTCGTCCGATAGTCACGATGTGAATCTATCGAAATGACGAGCGCGGACCTCCCGGAAGTGGGAATCTGCAGGTGTGGGGCTCTGGGCCGGGCTACCGTCCCCGTTCGACACGCTGGTGTTCACCCCGATCCGCACCCCTTACCAGCGACTATCCCGACTCACACCATGATCACGCAGTCCGGCCGTACTGGGCAAGCAGAATCGTCGAAGTTCAGAGCACCATGCTTCGGCAACGGCGCCCACCGCCGAATGACAGTGAAAGCGCTAGGGTGACAGCGGCGGGAGTTCTCGATCGAAAGCTTGATGGTTGTGGCCAGTACCGACGAACCCCTTTCGCAGTGGCATGAGCAGCTGTTCTTCGTTCTGATGCTTCTTCAAGATCTCGAACTGAAGGGTGCGGGTTTCGCATCCGACTACTCGGGCGACTCGCTGGTTGCCCTGGAACGTGAGTTCCTGCAGAGATACACCTCGTCCGAGCAGATCGCGTGGCCGACCCGCCGCACCCTGACCGAGGGCTTGGCCGCCTACCTGGGCGAAACCCTGATGCGCGCGGCAGGCGGTGCATGGGCGTGGTCGACCGAGCAGGACATCGACGGTTTCAGTGTCGGCGTCCCGCTGATCACCGCGGACTCCACGCTGACGGTCGAACCGATCTCCCCGCTTCGGCTGCTGCGCGATGCAGCCGAAGTTCGCGACGGCCAGCGGTTCACGGCCGTCTACGACCGCTGGTCATGCGCTGCCGACGAGAAGAAGCGCGCCGATCCGACTTGGAAGCCTGTCAAAGAACACACGACCGCTGACCGGCCAGACCCGGAATCGATACCACTGGCCGACTGGCTGACCCGGCGAAGCGGCAGCTTCCAGGACTGGGCCGATACCTACGCACCGGACACGACCTGGGACTTCACTCCGGCATCGCTTGCATCACTCGAAGAACTCGTGCGGAGGGTAGCACCGACCGAGGAGATGCTTTTCGACCACGTCAATCGTGACTTCCTCGGGGGCGCTGTCTGGTATCTCGGCGAAACGATGCGGCGCGGACTCGGCGGCCGATGGAACTGGAACCTACACAAGCGGGGCAACCGCAAGTTTCCGTACGTCGAAAAGCTCGGTCCCCGAGGCGTCCGCACGTGTACGCCCCACCTCGTCATCGACGCAGCCCTGGAAAAGCCTGGATACCTGACATACCGCTACGAACTTGCCGCCGAACAGCAATGATCTGATTCCGTAATAGCACCCCGTGGGTGGGTGGCTGCGGTCCAGCGAGGCGCCACCCACCCACAAACGCAACATGGTCACCTGGCCATTCCACTTCCAGCCCGCTGACCAGCAGCATCAACGATCACGAGTCCGGCTGGAGTACTAGCCACTGTTTTGAAAGTGGGTGAGGGTGGGCAGTTGCCCGCTCTCACCCGTGTCGGAGCCATTGGTTGATGGCAGCGATGCGGATGGTGGC
>NZ_JBFAYO010000069.1:0-4450 GCF_040681325.1 Nocardia sp. NPDC051787 | reverse complement strand
GGTCCAGAAAGGCGTAGGGCCGGATACCCATTTCAGCAAGTTGCCGGATGGGGGAGTACTTCGGTCCAGGCGGAAGCGAACTCGGCACGGTCATCCCGTCCAACTCTTCAGGAATCGGCGCGTCCGGGCGGGCGCGGTTCAGTGATGGAACTCTCCGCCGTTGACGTCGAGGCAGGCGCCGGTGATGGCTCGGGCCATATCCGAGGCGAGGAGTACCACAGCGTCGGCGATCTCGTCCGGCTCGGGAAACTTGCGCGGATCGAGACCTGCCGCGATCTCGTCGTATACCTGTTCCGGCGAGACGCCGCGCTCCTTCGCCAGAGTTCCGGTCGGATTTGATGGTGTTGCCGTGATGGATTCGTTCGGGTGGCGCACCGGTCCGCAGCGCCTGTGCGATCTCCTGCGGGCTGGCGGCGTCGAAGCCCGCGCCCCGTGCGGCCAGGCTGGCGAGGACCTCGTCCACTGAGCACGCTTTCATCGCGAAGCGGACCGAGGTGCCGGGCAATTCCCGCAATAGTGTCGCGTAACGTGCCGCGATCCCATTGATGTCGTAGACGATCAGATCCTCGGTGGCAGCCACCAGGGCGGCGCGGATCGCTGCGGTTTGCGAGATTCGACGGTCTCTTGAGTTTATCGGCGCTACGCGTGGCATCAACTAGCTCGAATTCTCAAAAGCATGTAAAAGACCATTGGTGGTTCCGATTTCGTGATAACGCGGCTCTATGGCGTGACGGTATCCAGAGCGTGATGCAAAGACAGTGGCGCAAGTTGCTAACTGACTCGAATAAATGAACGAGGTGGAAACTATGAGAAACATGCGAAGGCCGACGCCGCCTGCCACATGTTCGGAGCCTAGAACCGCTAGTCGGCTCACCACCGATACCGTGCGGTGGTGAGCCGATCGGCCCCGATCGGCAATCGCGGCGCGGATCAGATCGTGCTGCATCACAGGGGCGTCGACATGGGTGATCGGCGGATGAATCCGAGCACCGTGAGCGCGGTGAGCGCGACCAGCGCCAGGCCGTATTCCCGTGCGATGAGCAGCGGGACATCGTGGCGGGTTAACAGATAACCGGCGACGACCGCAGGCGCACCGAATCCCAGATAGCAACAGCTGTACAGCACCGAGAGCACACCGGCCCGGTTGTGCGGCTCGGCGTGCGGGACCACGATGCGAATTCCACCTTGGAAACCGCCGCCGAAACCTACGCCCGCCGCAAGGGTGCCGAAGTAGAAGGCAGTGATCGAACCCGCGTCGATGGCGGCCAAGGTCAGCACGAGCCCGATAATGAGCGCGACGATGCCGATGCCGAACATCGTCTCCGGTGTGACCTTGCGGAGCAGGAGAACCGTGCCCGCGCCGGTGGCTGTCAGCAGGAACATGGGCGAGGCGGCCAGCAGCGCGGAGGTGGAGCCGGTCAGCGAGGAAATCAGGGTGGGCCCGAGTGAACCGTAGAAACCGGCGAGTGCCCAGGTGGCTACGACGACCGGTATCGCGGTGAGGAGGGGCTGCCGAACGGAAGTCGGCAGACTGAAGCTGGGTCGAAGCGAGGCCAAGGCGCCGGGCCGGCGTGAACCGGTCTCCCGCATCACGAGCACACCGAGTAGTTGGGCGGCGAAAACCGCGATGAGAATCAGGTAGATCGTTTGCATGGGTTGCGGGAAATGCTGCACCGCCAGAGCTGAGGCCACGAGCCCGGTCGCGCAGCCGAGCGTCGGCACCACGGCGTTGGTGAGCGCGCCGCGGTCCCGATCGATATCGAGCAGCGTCGCCCCCACCGCGCTCAGGATCGCGCCGGTCGCCAATCCCTGTATGGTTCGGGCCGCCAGGAGCTCGGCCAGGCCTTGCGCGGTTGCGAAGACGGTCATCGCCAGGATCTGCGCTGATACCGCCGCGATCAGCACCGGCCGTCGACCCACATGATCGGACAACGTGCCGACGGTCAGTAGGGCAAGCAGAACGGATAAGGCGTAGGTGCCGAACACGACAGTCACGGTGACCGGTGTGAAGCCCCAGATCGCCTGGTAGATGGGATAGATCGGCGTCGGTGCGCTGGTGGATGCGAGTGCGGAAACTACCAGCGATGCCGCGAGCGCGAAGGTGTGGCCCGATGCGACCTGCTCGCGCGGTTCGACCGGCAGTAGCAATCGATTAGTACCCCCACGCACACTCCATCGATGTATGCCCGGATGTGTATCAACAAGGTATCGCACAGTACTTTCCGTTCCCGCTGTCGATGTGCTCGGATTGCGGGTCGTTCCCGGCGATAGGGTAAAATTCTACGGTAGGTCGGCCCGACGGATTGATCATGCGCCGCCGTTACCGAATTTTCGGTTCAGATCCCCAGTTTTTACCGTCGGTTGATGTTTGCGCGGAAGGCGCACGATCTGCTTCTAAGCAGATTGCCGTTCCCAGGGCTGGAAGCTGTACTCGGCCGGATAGACGGATCAGGAGATGCCAGGCGCCGAGGTCTGGATCAGCGCCGCGAAGTCGGTGCGCCGCCAGTCGACGTAAGCCCCGACCGTGCACAGGCCGGCGGCGGGGTTGCCGACGGGGGAGACGCTCAGATCGAGCACCAGCCCCACTGTGAAGGCGTGGCGCTCGAGACCCTTGGTATCGACACCGCGGCGGTTGTCCAGCACCAGATGCAGGGTGGCCGCGTTCGCCCCCCACTCGTTGCGGACGCAGCCGGCTATCCAGATCGCCTGTCGTGCGGCGGTTTCCGATGCTGCCGCTGCGGTTCGCGGGTTCGTGTCGAATGGCTCGCGACAGATCACGTGTCCGTCGGCGCGGCACACCGTATATGTCGTGCGGGTGGCTGCCGTCCACAGCATTATGTGCGGTCCGTGCGCGGCTAGTGTCCTGAAGCTGGAATCTTTGGTGCGGTGCGACATTGCCATCGCACATTACGACCCCGGATAAGCAACTTCACGGGCACTATTCCCAGGAGTGGGTTTACCGGAGTGAGCCCATCATCGGTGAGGGTATTCAGCAGTAATGTGATCCGTCACGCTCCGCGTCGAAAGACTTCTTCTTGAATATGAGCCAGCCGCAGCGCACGTGGCAGGTGCACGGCACCGTCGACGCCACCCGATCGTCGGGCGACCCCACCGGGCCGCTACCGCCCCGGCTGCACTGGGTCCTACGTTCTGCCGGTATATGCGATGTGCCGCACCGCTTTTCACGAGGTAACGCTGATTTCACTCGTCGCCTACACCGATGGGTTCAGCATTCAGATCCGGGTGCGGTATCCGGTCGGTGCCGGCGCTACGCCGGATCCCGGCCCCTCTCAGATCACCCTCGCGAAGATCCACGCCATCGCGGTCGAGGCGAGCGATGACCTGGGCAACGAGTATCGGTGCCGACTCCGGATGGCCGGCGCCGCCGGACCCGGGGGCGACTGGCAGGCCTATGGAGACATAGAGTGCGATCCCGTGATCGCGCCGGATGCGAACGCGATCATCGCGCGATTGTCGCTGCCGCTCGGCCGCACCGACCGGCCGGAAGTGCTGCACGGCGAGATAAAGCTGATGCCCATGCTCGGGGAGATACCTGCGGCGGCCGCCGCGCGGCTGGCCCGAGTGCCCATCCCGGACCGTCCGGTCGAACGCCCCGATCTGCGCCCCGTAGCCGCGGCGGATTTGCTGCGCAACGCCGAATTGCACGGCGTCTCCGCGTTCACCAGGTCCGCGCGTCGTAACGGCGTGACACTGCGGCTGATATCGATGGAGCACTACGACAGAGGGTCGCATCTGCGGCTGGTGGTAGAGCTCGACGACGACCATCCCGAGGCGATCGCGCATCGCACCGCCGACCCGGCCACACGAGACTCACTGGCCTGGATCCTGAATGCCGACTGTCTGCACCTCACAGACGATCTGGGCAATCGGTATCCGCTCGCGGTGACCGATGTGCGTGGCGATCGGGTCCGGCGCACCGTGTCGGTTACCTCCGCGCTGCCCGTCCCCGACGAACCGTTGGCTCTTCGGCTCGACGCTCATGAGATCGTCTGGTGCAGGCTGGGTTCGGACGGCTCCATGCGGGGCGGCGAACGGATCACCGCCGACCCGGGGGCCGTTCACGCTGATGTTCCCGCTGTTTGCCGTGCCCCCGCATTCGTCGTGAGGTAGCCGCCCGGCCGGACTCCCACTGGTGGCAATAATCGCACCGTCTCGCGACCGCCGCCGGGGTCGTTCTTTCGCGTCGAGCAGGGCCACGCCGTCGCCGCTTGATCCGCGTGTCCAGGTCCTGGTGGAGTTGCCGAGCCCGAACCACGACGCGGCAGCGATGGGCGCTGCGGTAGCGGTGTCCCTGGTTGTAGAGCACGGTCAGGGTGCGTGCGACCGTGGTGGAGTTGCCAGGGCTGCGACGGAATTCACCCGGGGACCATCCGGCAGCCGAACGTCGCACCGGTAGCGGGGGCGATGAAGGTGTGGTCGGTTGAGGATG
>NZ_JBFAYO010000068.1:0-4973 GCF_040681325.1 Nocardia sp. NPDC051787 | reverse complement strand
GGCAACCACCCGGGTTGCGAGGAGTGAGTTGCCGCCGAGGGCGAAGAAGTCGTCCTCGGCGCCGACCCGCTCGACACCGAGCAGGTCGGCGAACACGTGGGCGACGGCTTGCTCGGCGGGCGTTCGGGTGGGCTGGTACTCCGCTGCCTCGAACACCGGCTCCGGTAATGCTCGGCGATCGAGTTTGCCGCTGGTGTTCAACGGTAGTTCCGGTAGCACGACCACCGCGGAAGGGACCATGTATGCGGGTAGGACCGCGGAGATCGCGTGCAGCAGTTGGTGTTGGTCGATGTCGTGTCCGGGTGCCGGGACCGCGTAAGCGGCCAACTGCTCACCCAGCGCGGAGGCGATCACGGCCGCGGCTGCCTGGCCGACCGAGGGCTGGGCCAGCAACGCGGTTTCGATCTCACCCAGCTCGATACGCTGGCCGCGGAACTTCACCTGGAAATCGGTGCGCCCCACATACTCCAGCCGCTGCGCCCGACCCGCGTCCGGTGCACGCCAGATCACCAGGTCACCGGTGCGATACATCCGCGACCCGGCCGCGAACGGGTTCGCCACGAACCGCCCCGCGGTCTGCGCGGCCTGCGCAACGTATCCGCGGGCGAGTTGCTCACCGGCCAGATATAGCTCACCCGGCACTCCGGCAGGCACCGGCCGCAACCGCGAATCCAACACGAACACCCGGGTATTCCACTGCGGGCGACCGATCGGCACCGTGAGGGTGTCGGAAGTATCGGCGGGCCAGTAGGTGACCGACACCGCCGCCTCGGTCGGACCATACAAGTTATGCACCCGCGCATCGGTCACCGCACGCACCGCCCGCACAGTCTGCGGCGGCAACGCCTCCCCGATGACGAACACATCCCGCAGGCCGGCAAGACTCTCCGCGCAGGTATGCGCGGCGAACTCACTCAACATCGTCGGCACGAAATCGGTCACGGTGACGCCATGCTCGGCGATGGTGGCGGCGAGGTAGACCGGGTCACGGTGCCCATCATGGTCGGCGACAACCAGTTTCGCACCCACCCGCAACGGCATGAAATACCCCCACAACGACACATCGAACGTCGTCGCGGTCTTCTGCAAATACACCTCCCCCACCCCCATCGGATACTGCGCCAGCATCCACTCGATCTGGTTGACGATCGCCCGATGCGAAACCGCCACACCCTTCGGACGCCCAGTCGACCCAGAGGTGAAAATCACATACGCCACATGATCCGGCAACACCGGACGCAGCAATTCCTCGACCCGGACCGGCGCACCCGAACGCACACCCGTGTCGAGACAGTCCAGACACAGCAGCGGGATATGCGACGGGACCGGCACGGTGTCCGCGGTCGTGGTCAGCACACACACCGGTTGCGCGGTATCGAGAACATGCCCGATCCGCTCAGCCGGGTGATCCGGGTCCAACGGCACATACGCCCCACCCGCGGTGAGGATGGCATACATACCGACCACCAAATCCAGCGAACGCCGAACCGCCAACCCCACCAACGATTCCGCACCCACACCCCGCTCGATCAACACCCTCGCCAACCGATTGACCCGCTCATCGAACTCACGGTAAGTCAACTGCTGACCGGCGAACACGACCGCCACCGCGTCCGGATACTGCACCACCGCACGCCGGTAACCGTCCAGTAGCAGACCTGGAGTAACCGGGTGCCGAGTATCGTTCCAGTGGACCAGGATCGCGGTACGTTCCGCCGCATCCAGCAGGTCGATCTCCCCCACCGCGCGATCAGCCGAATCGGCGACCGCCGTAAGGATTACGCACAACCGTCGCGCGAAGCCCGCGATCGTGGCTTCGTCGAACAGGTCGGTGGAGTAGGTGAACGCCGCCGAAACACCCAACGGTGTCCGCTCGTCCTCGCGGGGCAGCATGGTCAGTTCGAGGTCGAACTTCGTCAGTGGCACGGTGAAGTCGAGCGCGGAGACGTTCAGCGCGGGCAGTTCCAGCGTTGCGGGCGCGAAGTTCTGGAAGGTCAGCATGGCCTGGAACAGCGGATGATGCGCGCTCGACCGCACCGGGTCGAGTAGCTCCACCAAACGTTCGAACGGCACCTCGGCATGCCCGAACGCCTCCACATCGCGACCGCGCGCCTGATCCAACAAATCGGCGAAACGGTCACCCGGATCGACCTCGGTGCGCAGGGCGAGGGTGTTGACGAACATGCCGATCAAACCGCTCAACGCCGCGTCCCCGCGACCGGCCACCGGGGTACCGACAGTGATGTCACCGGTGTTCGACAACCGGGCCAGCAACACCGCGAACGCGGCGTGCGCCACCATGAACAGGGTGGCATCGTGGCGTTGCGCGAGCCTGTTCAACGCCGCATGCACCGTCGCGTCGATCTTGAACTCATACGTCGCGCCGCGACCGGAGAACACCGCCGGACGCGGCCGGTCGGCAGGCAGGTCCAGCTTTTCCGGCAGGTCGGCCAACCGGTCGCGCCAAAACCCGATCTGACGAGCCAGAATCGAATCCTGATCGTCCTCTTCGCCGAGGGTCTCGCGTTGCCACAACGTGTAGTCCGCGTACTGCAACGGCAGCGGCTCCCACCCCGGGGCCGCGCCTGCCACCCGAGCCGAATACGCCGTCATCAAATCCGCGGTCAACGGCAGCATCGACGAACCATCCCCAGCGATATGGTGCACCACACACACCAACACATGCTCGGTGTCACTCACCCGCAACAAACGCAACCGGATCGGCGGCGCCACCGTGACATCAAAGCCCTCGATCATCGCTGCCGCCGTGTGCTCGGGGATCTCGGCTTCGCTGACCTCCAGCACCGGCAGCTCCGGCACCGCACCCAGCTCCGAAACCGCATGCACCCGTTGGCTACCGACACCGTCGTGCTCCGGATAACTGGTGCGCAGTACCTCGTGGCGCGCCACCAGATCCCCGATCGCCGCCCGCAGCGCGACCACATCCAACGCACCACTGAGCCGCACCGCCAGCGGAATATTGTTGCTCGCGCCCGCCGGATCGAACCGATTCAAAAACCACATCCGCTGCTGCGCATACGACAACGGCACCCGCCCCGGCCGCGGCATCGGACACGGCGACGGACCGGCTGTCTGGGTCAGCTCCTGCAACCGCTCGGCCAGCCGCGCCACCGTCGACGCCTCGAACAACAACGCGACCGGAACCCGCACACCCAGCGCGGTACCGAGCCGAGCGACGGCCTGGGTGGCGATCAGCGAATTACCACCCAGCTCGAAGAAATCATCATCCCCGCCCACCCGATCGGAGTCGCCGCCGCCCCGCGGCAACAACACAGCAGCGAAAGTGTCCGCGACCAACCGCTCGTTCGGCGTGGCGGGCGCCCGGAATTCCCGCACGGTGAGCACCGGCTCCGGCAATGCCGCGCGATCCAACTTACCCACCGGCGTCAGCGGTAACTCGTCCAGCACCGTGACCGCAGCCGGAATCATATACGCCGGTAGGGTTTTCGCGAGGAATTCGGTGAGTTCTGTCGTGTCCAGCGCGACCCGGCCGTGGTCCGGGCTGCACGTAGCGCGTGGCAGTACATACGACACCAAAGCTTTGACACCGGAAGGCAGCGTCGTGCCCACTGTCGCGGCGTAGTCGACATCCGGATGCGCGGTCAACGCGTTGTCGATCTCGTCCAGCTCGATCCGCAAACCCCGGATCTTCACCTGGAAATCCACCCGGCCGTGGTACTCGAGCAACCCATCCGGGGTCCGCCGCACCAGGTCACCGGTGCGATACATGCGTGCACCTGAACCACCGAACGGACTAGCGACAAACCGTTCCGCGCTCAGCCCAGCGCGCCGCAGATACCCTTCGGCAAGCGCAGGCCCGGACAGATACAACTCGCCGACCACGCCGGGCGGCACCAACCGCAACCGCGCGTCCAGCACATGCACACCCATACCAGGAACCGGAGTGCCGAGATGCGTTGCGCTATCACGGGACAACGCTTCGGTGCCGGTGGCGAAGATGGTGGTCTCGGTCGGCCCGTACACGATGTAGAACAACCGATCACCAGTCGCCCACCGCGCAACCAACTCCGGACCCACCCGCTCCCCACCACACAAAATCGCCCGCAGATCATCCAACCCGGCCGGATCCAGCGATTCCAACGCCCCCGGCGTAATACACAGGTGCGTCACCCGCTCCCGCCGCAACAAATCCCCCAGCTCCACCCCCGCGAACACCGCCGGCGGCGCCACCACCAGCATCGCACCCGCCGAAAACGCCAACAACATCTCGATCACCGAAAAATCGAAACTCGGCGTACACAAATGCGACACCCGCGACTCCCGAGTCACCGCCCGCACCACAACCTCATGCTCGACCAACGCCGCCAGACCCGCATGCGTGACCGCGACACCCTTCGGCTTACCCGTCGACCCAGAGGTATAGATCACATACGCCACATGCTGCACGGTCAACGGACGCAGCCGATCCAGATACGACACAAAATGCGCCGCCTCCCCGGCAATCCTCTCCCGATGAACCGGAGCATCCAACTCCACCCACTCCACGCCCGCACTCGGCAACCCCACCCGATGCACCGCGAGGGTCACCCCCAGCACCGCACCGGAGTCGGCGAGCATATGCGCAATCCGATCCGCCGGATAGGCCGGATCGACCGGCACATACGCCGCACCCGTCTTCGCCACCGCCCACATCGCCAACACCGACTCCACCGACCGCGTGATCGCCACCACAACAAAGTCCCCCGGCCCCACCCCATACCCGATCAAATACCGAGCCAACCGCGACGACACCTCATCCAGCTCCCGATAGGTCAGCTCCCGCTGACCAGCCGGATCACCGGTCGGGTTGTATCGCAGCGCTACCGAATCGAACGCCGTGTCCACCGCAGCGGTCAGCAACTGGGGAAACAGCACACTCCGTGCTCGTGAATGATGGACGCGACGTGCGGAACGACGTAACGGGGTCATACGGCGGCAGGTTCACTCTCTGG
>NZ_JBFAYO010000067.1:0-5243 GCF_040681325.1 Nocardia sp. NPDC051787 | reverse complement strand
CCGGTCTCCGGACCGGAATCGTCGGCCACCGCGGCCAGCGTCGGCGCCGGAACGTAGGTATAGGCCAACAGATTGCTGACCCCACCCGCACTGGCGACGGTGACATTCACCGAACCCGTGCCCGCGGGCACAACAGCGCTGATCACGGTATCCGACACCACGGTGAACGAAACCGCCGTGCTCGCCCCGAAATCGACCGCGGTAGCTCCAGTGAATCCCGTACCCGTGAGGGTGACGGTGTCGCCACCGGTCTCCGGACCGGAATCGGGGAGCACCGAGGTGAGTGTCGGTGTGGGGGCGTATGTGTAGGAGACGCCGTTGCTGGTGCCTCCGGTGGTGGTGACGGTGACCGCTGCCGTGCCGGTGCCAGCGGGGGCCACCGCGCTGATCTCGGTATCGGACACCACCGTGAACGACGCGGCCGGTGTCGCGTCGAAGGAAACCGCCGTCGCACCGGTGAGATCGGTCCCGGTCAGGGTGACAGTGTTGCCACCGGACTCCGGACCGGCATCAGGGATCGCCGAGGCAAGAGTCGGCGCCGGAACATAGGTGTAGAGAACACCATTGCTGGTACCGCCGATAGCGGTGACGGTCACCGCGGCCGTGCCGGTACCCGCGGGAGCAACCGCGGTGATCTCGGTACCCGACACCACCGTGAACGAAGACGCCGGAGTCAGGCCGAAGTTCACAGCAGTGGCAGTGGCGAACCCGGTGCCGGTCAAGACGACGGTATTGCCACCGGACTCCGGACCGGAGCCGGGAACCACCGAGGCAAGCGTCGGCGCCGGAACGTAGGTATAGGCCACACCGGTGCTGACGCCGCCCGCCGAAGTGACGGTGACATTCACCGACCCGGTCCCCGCGGGCGCGTCGACACTGAGCTCCGTATCCGACACCACGGTGAACGAAACCGCCGGATTGCCACCGAAATTCACCGCGGTAGTCCCAGCGAATCCCGTACCGGTCAGGATGACCGTATTGCCGCCGGTCTCGGGGCCGGAGTCGGGGACCACCGAAGCCAGCGTGGGTGCCGGGACGTAAGCGTAGGTGACCGGGTTGCCGGCACCACCCGGAGTCGTGACCGTGACGGCGGTAGTCCCGGTCCCCGCA
Source organism: Nocardia sp. NPDC051787 (assembly GCF_040681325.1). NCBI lineage: Bacteria > Bacillati > Actinomycetota > Actinomycetes > Mycobacteriales > Nocardiaceae > Nocardia > Nocardia sp. NPDC051787. Next base: position 4,133 of record NZ_JBFAYO010000067.1, on the reverse strand, counting down.
GGAGCGACCGCGCTGATCTCGGTATCCGAGACCACCGTGAACGACGTGGCCGCTGTCGCGCCGAAGGAAACCTCGGTCGCGCCAGTGAGATCGGTACCAGCGAGGATGACGGTGTTACCACCGGTATCCGGACCGGAATCGGGAACCACCATGGCGACGGTGGGCGCCGGAACATAAGTGTAGAGAACACCATCGCTGGTACCGCCAACGGTCGTGACGGTCACCGCGGTCGTCCCGGTACCCGCGGGAGCAACCGCGGTGATCTCGGTACCCGACACCATTGTGAACGAGATCGCCGGAGTCAGGTCGAAGTTCACAGCTGTCGTACCGGTGAAGTTCGTGCCGGTGAGGGTCACGGTATTGCCGCCGGTCTCCGGACCGGAGCCAGGGACCACCGAGGCAAGGATCGGCGCCGGGACGTAGCTGTAGAGACCACCGTTGCTGACGCCACCCGCCGTAATGACGGTGACATTCGCCGTCCCGGTGCCAGCGGGCGCGACCGCACTGATCACCGTATCCGACACCACAGTGAACGAAACTGCCGCTCCTGCACCGAAATTCACTGCTGCCGCACTGGTGAACCCCGCGCCGGTCAGGGTCACCGTGTTGCCACCGGCCTCCGGACCGGAGCCAGGGACCACCGAGGCAAGGGTCGGCGCCGGAACATAGGTGTAAGTCAGCGGATTGCTCTCACCACCCCGGGTCGTGACCGTGACCGCGGCTGTCCCGGTCCCCGCGGGAACGACCGCGGTGATCTCGCCATCCGAAGCGACCGTGAAGGACGTGGCTGGTGTCGCGCCGAATTCCACCGCCGTCGCGCCGATGAATCCGGTGCCGATCAGGCTGACCGTGTTGCCACCGGCCTCCGGACCGGAGCCAGGGACCACCGAGGCAAGGGTCGGTGCCGGAACATAAGTGTAGAGAACACCATCGCTGGTACCACCGACAGCCGTGACGGTCACCGCGGTCGTCCCGGTACCCGCGGGAGCAACCGCGGTGATCTCGGTACCCGACACCATTGTGAACGAGATCGCCGGGATCTGGCCGAAGTTCACCGCTGTCGTACCGGTGAAGTTCGTGCCGGTGAGGGTCACGGTATTGCCGCCGGTCTCCGGTCCAGAGCCGGGAACGATCGTGGCGACGGTGGGCGCCGGAACGTAGGTATAGGCCAATGGATTGCTGACGCCACCCGCCGTTGTGACGGTGATATTCACCGGCCCGGTCCCCGCGGGCACGACCGCACGAATCTCGCTATCCGACACGACGGCGAACGAGACCGCCTCTTGCGCATCGAAATTCACCGCCGTCGTGCTGGTGAACCCCGTACCGGTCAGGATGACCGTGTTACCGCCCGTCTCCGGACCGGAATCGGGGACCACCGTGGTGAGGGTCGGCGCCGGGACATAGGTGTAGGAGACGCCGTTGCTGGTGCCGCCCGGAGTGGTGATGGTGACGGCGACCGCGCCGGTCCCGGCGGGTGCGACGGCGCTGATCTCGGTGCCGGAGACCACGGTGAAGGAAATCGCCGCTGTACCACCGAAATCCACCACACTTGCCCCGGTGAATCCGGTACCCGTCAGCGTGACGGTGTTGCCGCCGGAGGTAGGCCCCTGGTCCGGGTCGACCGAGGTGAGAGCCGGCACGCCGAGGTAGGTATACGGGACCTCGTTGCTGACGCCGAACTGATTGGTGACCGCGACCTGCGCCGTTCCGGTCCCGGCGGGGACGACGGCTGTGATCTGAGTATCGAAGTCGACGGTGAAGGACGTCGCCGCGGTGGCGCCGAAATCCACGCCCAGGGTCCCGGTGAAGTTCTCGCCTTGCAGTACGACCGTGTTGCCCCCGGCTTCGGGGCCCAGGTCGGGGACCACTGCGAGGAGTACGGGGGCACCGCCGTAGCTGTAGAGGACTTCGTTACTGGTACCCGTGGGCGAGACAGCGGTGACCGGCACCGTACCGGTCCCAGCCGGGACGACGGCGCTGATCTGAGTATCGGAGTCGACGGTGAACGAGGTCGCTGGGGTGGCGCCGAAGGCGACCGAGGTCGTACCCGTGAGGTTGGTGCCGGTCAGGACGACGGTGTTGCCGCCCGCGACCGGACCGGAATTCGGGACGACCGAATCCAGGATGGGCACAAGAACGTAGGCGTAGGAGACACCGTTGCTGGTTCCACCGGTGGTGGTAGCCGTGACGGCGACCGTGCCGGTGCCCGCAGGAGCGACGGCGCTGATCTCGGTGGCCGAAACCACGGTGAACGAGGTCGCCGGGGTGGCGCCGAAGGCGACCGAGGTCGTACCCGTGAGGTTGGTGCCGGTCAGGACGACGGTGTTGCCACCCTCGACCGGACCGGAGCCGGGGACGATCGCCGCGAGTACCGGCGCGGGGACATAGGTGTAGGGGACACCGCTGGTGGTGCCACCCGCAGTGGTGATGGTGACCGACGTTGTGCCGGTTCCCGCGGGAGCGATCGCGGTGACCTCGGTGCTCGACACCACCGTGAACGAGGTGGCGGGTGTCGCACCGAAACGGACGGCGGTGGTTCGGGTGAGGTTGGTACCGGTGAGGGTGACGGTGTTGCCGCCCGTCGCCGGTCCGGAGTCGGGGTTGACGGAGCCGAGAGTGGGTGCCGGGACGAAGGCGTAGAGGACGCCGTTGCTGAGGCCGCCGGGGCTGCTGACGGTAACGGCGGCGATGCCGGTGCGGGCGGGGGCGACGGCGGTGATCTGCGTATCGGAGACCACAGTGAACGAAGTAGCGAGCGTCGTACCGAAACGAACCGCGGTAGCCCGGGTGAAATTCGCACCGGTGAGAGTGACCGTATTGCCACCGGTCTCCGGCCCGAAACGCGGAGCGACCGTGGTAAGCGTCGGAGCCGCGGTAAAGCCATACGGAACACCGTTGCTGAGGCCACCCGGCGAGGAGACGGTGACATTCACCGTCCCGGTACGCGCGGGAGCGACAGCCGTGATCTGCGTATCGGAGACCACAGTGAACGAAGTAGCGAGCGTCGTACCGAAACGAACCGCGGTAGCCCGGGTGAAATTCGCACCGGTGAGAGTGACCGTATTGCCACCGGTCTCCGGCCCGAAACGCGGAGCGACCGTGGTAAGCGTCGGAGCCGCGGTAAAGCCATACGGAACACCGTTGCTGAGGCCACCCGGCGAGGAGACGGTGACATTCACCGTCCCGGTACGCGCGGGAGCGACAGCCGTGATCTGCGTATCGGAGACCACAGTGAACGAAGTAGCGAGCGTCGTACCGAAACGAACCGCGGTAGCCCGGGTGAAATTCGTACCGGTGAGAGTGACCGTATTGCCACCGGTGACCGGCCCGAAACGCGGAGCGACCGTGGTAAGCGTCGGAGCCGGGGTGAAGCCGTAGAGAACACCATTGCTCCTACCACCCCGCGTGGTAACGGTGATCGCCACAGTGCCGGTGCGTGCGGGAGCGACGGCCGTGATCTGGGTATCGGAGACCACGGTGAACGACGTGGCGGGCGTGACTCCGAAGCGGACGGCCGTCGCCCCGGTGAAGTTGGTACCGGTCAGGGTGACCGTGTTGCCGCCGGTCTCCGGCCCGAAGCGGGGAACCGTGCTGGTGAGTGTCGGCCGCGGCACGTAGGCGTAGGCCACCGGGTTGCTGGTGCCCCCTGCGGTGGTGACGGTGGCGTTCACCGAGCCGGACCCGGCAGGTACGACCGCTGTGATCTGGGAATCCGAGACCACGGTGAACGTCACCGCTGGGTTCGCACCGAAGTCCACCGCGGTCGCATCGGTGAATCCGGTGCCGGTGAGGATGACCGTGTTGCCGCCGGTTTCGGGTCCCGAGTTGGGGACCACCGTGGTGAGTGCCGGGGCCGGAGCGTAAGCGTAGCGGACGCCGTTGCTGGTCCCGCCCGGCGTGGTGATCGTGACATCGACCGTGCCGGTCCCGGCAGGCACCACCGCACTGAGCTCGGTATCGGAGATCACCGTGAACGAAATCGCCACGATCCCACCGAAATCAACCGCACTGGCCCCGGTGAATCCGCTGCCGGTAAGCGTGACCGTGTTGCCACCGGCCTCCGGACCGGCGTCAGGATCGACCGAAGCGAGGGTCGGCGCTGGGACGAACGTGTAGAGGGCAGCGTCACT
>NZ_JBFAYO010000066.1:0-5455 GCF_040681325.1 Nocardia sp. NPDC051787 | reverse complement strand
TCGTGAAGGATGTTCCGGCGGTGTCCTACTCTCCCACACCCTGTCGAGTGCAGTACCATCGGCGCTGGCAGGCTTAGCTTCCGGGTTCGGAATGGGACCGGGCGTTTCCCTGCCGCTATGGCCGCCGTAACTCTATGAAACTATCCACACACCCCGAACCCGACACCCCGGCTAGAACCTCTCTCGTTGCGGGAGAGAGTCTCCGGGGGAGTCGTGCCCGGCGGTGATCTGTGTGTTGTTTCAGATACCGCACAGTGGACGCGTAGCAACCTTTGTTGGTAAGTCCTCGGCCGATTAGTACCGGTCACCTCCACACGTTACCGTGCTTCCAGTTCCGGCCTATCAACCCCATGGTCTGTAGGGGGCCTTAACCACTCGAAGGTGGTGAGAAACCTCATCTTGGAACAGGCTTCCCGCTTAGATGCTTTCAGCGGTTATCCCTTCCGAACGTAGCCAACCAGCCATGCCCCTGGCGGGACAACTGGCACACCAGAGGTTCGTCCGTCCCGGTCCTCTCGTACTAGGGACAGCCTTCCTCAAGTTTCTGACGCGCGCGGCGGATAGAGACCGAACTGTCTCACGACGTTCTAAACCCAGCTCGCGTGCCGCTTTAATGGGCGAACAGCCCAACCCTTGGGACCTACTCCAGCCCCAGGATGCGACGAGCCGACATCGAGGTGCCAAACCATCCCGTCGATATGGACTCTTGGGGAAGATCAGCCTGTTATCCCCGGGGTACCTTTTATCCGTTGAGCGACACCGCTTCCACATGCCGGTGCCGGATCACTAGTCCCGACTTTCGTCCCTGCTCGACCCGTCAGTCTCACAGTCAAGCTCCCTTGTGCACTTGCACTCGACACCTGATTGCCAACCAGGCTGAGGGAACCTTTGGGCGCCTCCGTTACATTTTGGGAGGCAACCGCCCCAGTTAAACTACCCACCAGGCACTGTCCCTGAACCAGATCATGGCCCGAGGTTAGAAGTCCAATACGACCAGAGTGGTATTTCAACGACGACTCCACGAACACTGGCGTGCCCGCTTCACAGTCTCCCACCTATCCTACACAAACCGTACCGAACACCAATACCAAGCTATAGTGAAGGTCCCGGGGTCTTTTCGTCCTGCCGCGCGTAACGAGCATCTTTACTCGTAATGCAATTTCGCCGAGTCTGTGGTTGAGACAGCAGAGAAGTCGTTACGCCATTCGTGCAGGTCGGAACTTACCCGACAAGGAATTTCGCTACCTTAGGATGGTTATAGTTACCACCGCCGTTTACCGGGGCTTAAATTCTCAGCTTCGCACCCGAAGGCGCTAACCGGTCCTCTTAACCTTCCGGCACCGGGCAGGCGTCAGTCCGTATACATCGTCTTACGACTTCGCACGGACCTGTGTTTTTAGTAAACAGTCGCTTCTCTCTGGTCTCTGCGACCACACCCAGCTCACCAAGTAAATTGGGTCACCAGGCCTGGTCCCCCTTCTCCCGAAGTTACGGGGGCATTTTGCCGAGTTCCTTAACCACAGTTCTCTCGATCGCCTCGGTATTCTCTACCTGACCACCTGTGTCGGTTTGGGGTACGGGCCGTGTACCAACTCACTAGAGGCTTTTCTCGGCAGCATAGGATCACTGAATTCGCCTCAATCGGCTACGCATCACCTCTCAGGCTGTATGGGATCCGGATTTACCTGGACCCCGCCCTACCGGCTTACACCAGGTAATCCACCACCTGGCCCAGCTACCTTCCTGCGTCACCCCATCGCTTGACTACTACACCCAGGATCCCGCGCAGCCCCTTCCGGTCTCCCGAAGGAGATCCGTCCAGTTTTGGGCGGTTAGCACAGATGATTCGCCATTGGGCGCGGATACACGGGTACGGGAATATCAACCCGTTGTCCATCGACTACGCCTGTCGGCCTCGCCTTAGGTCCCGACTCACCCTGGGCGGATTAACCTGGCCCAGGAACCCTTGGTCATTCGGCGGACGAGTTTCTCACTCGTCTTTCGCTACTCATGCCTGCATTCTCACTCCCACAGCCTCCACAACTAGTTCACACTGCTGCTTCCATGGCTGCAGGACGCTCCCCTACCCACCCCAACCACTGCCCATCCTCCCAAAAGAGAACAGGAATGTACATGTTGGAGTGCCGCGGCTTCGGCGGTGTACTTGAGCCCCGCTACATTGTCGGCGCAGGATCACTTGACCAGTGAGCTATTACGCACTCTTTCAAGGGTGGCTGCTTCTAAGCCAACCTCCTGGTTGTCTCAGCGACCCCACATCCTTTTCCACTTAGTACACGCTTAGGGGCCTTAGCCGGCGATCTGGGCTGTTTCCCTCTCGACTACGAAGCTTATCCCCCGCAGTCTCACTGCCACGCTCTCACACACCGGCATTCGGAGTTTGGCTGACTTCGGTAAGCTTGTAGGCCCCCTAGGCCATCCAGTAGCTCTACCTCCGGCGTGAAACACGTGACGCTGCACCTAAATGCATTTCGGGGAGAACCAGCTATCACGGAGTTTGATTGGCCTTTCACCCCTACCCACAGCTCATCCCCTCAGTTTTCAACCTAAGTGGGTTCGGGCCTCCACAACATCTTACTGCTGCTTCACCCTGGCCATGGGTAGATCACTCCGCTTCGGGTCCATGACATGCGACTCAAAACGCCCTATTCGGACTCGCTTTCGCTACGGCTACCCCACACGGGTTAACCTCGCCACACACCGATGACTCGCAGGCTCATTCTTCAAAAGGCACGCCATCACCCCACCCCGAAGGGAAGGCTCTGACGGATTGTAAGCGCACGGTTTCAGGTACTATTTCACTCCCCTCCCGGGGTACTTTTCACCTTTCCCTCACGGTACTAGTCCGCTATCGGTCACCAGGGAGTATTCAGGCTTACCGGGTGGTCCCGGCAGATTCACAGCAGATTTCACGGGCCCGCTGCTACTCGGGAACCCACTACAACAGAGAACATGTTTTCGCCTACCGGACTCTCACCGTCTATGGTGGGCCGTTCCAGACCACTTCAACTAACACGAACTTTTCTGACTGTCGCCTACCACGGCAGTGATAGGAAAGTGAGCCCCACTACCCCAGACAGACAACGACTGCCGTCTATCACATCCATCTGGTTTAGCCTCATCCGCTTTCGCTCGCCACTACTCACGGAATCACAATTGTTTTCTCTTCCTGTGGGTACTGAGATGTTTCACTTCCCCACGTTCCCTCCACACACCCTATATATTCAGGCGCGGGTAACACGACATCACTCGTGCTGGGTTTCCCCATTCGGAAATCCTCGGATCTCAGCTCGGTTGACAGCTCCCCGAGGCTTATCGCAGCCTCCTACGTCCTTCATCGGCTCCTGGTGCCAAGGCATCCACCGTACGCTCTTAAACACTTACTAACAAAGATGCTCGCGTCCACTGTGCAGTTCTCAAACAACACACAAGACCAAACCCTGGCTCAGCACCAGCCGGAACCGAAATCCCGCGGTATGACTGAAGATTCAGCCTCGTCGTCATATTGCCTAGAAAGAACGCCTGTTCTCTCAGGACCCAACAGTGTGTCGACTACATCCCCGAACCGGAAACACCGAAGCTTCCGATCCCTCCGAGGCACATGCCAGCGTTCCACCCATGAGCTCCCGCCGGAAGACGACTGCTTCCGAAACGGTCTCTGCCACCAAACGTTTACCATCCCACCTATGTGGGTGCCGGTGGAGAATGCTCCTTAGAAAGGAGGTGATCCAGCCGCACCTTCCGGTACGGCTACCTTGTTACGACTTCGTCCCAATCGCCGATCCCACCTTCGACGGCTCCCTCCCACAAGGGGTTAGGCCACCGGCTTCGGGTGTTACCGACTTTCATGACGTGACGGGCGGTGTGTACAAGGCCCGGGAACGTATTCACCGCAGCGTTGCTGATCTGCGATTACTAGCGACTCCAACTTCACGGGGTCGAGTTGCAGACCCCGATCCGAACTGAGACCGGCTTTAAGGGATTCGCTCCACCTCACGGTATCGCAGCCCTCTGTACCGGCCATTGTAGCATGTGTGAAGCCCTGGACATAAGGGGCATGATGACTTGACGTCGTCCCCACCTTCCTCCGAGTTGACCCCGGCAGTCTCCTGCGAGTCCCCGCCATTACGCGCTGGCAACACAGGACAAGGGTTGCGCTCGTTGCGGGACTTAACCCAACATCTCACGACACGAGCTGACGACAGCCATGCACCACCTGTACACCGACCACAAGGGGGCCTACATCTCTGCAGGTTTCCGGTGTATGTCAAACCCAGGTAAGGTTCTTCGCGTTGCATCGAATTAATCCACATGCTCCGCCGCTTGTGCGGGCCCCCGTCAATTCCTTTGAGTTTTAGCCTTGCGGCCGTACTCCCCAGGCGGGGCGCTTAATGCGTTAGCTACGGCACGGATCCCGTGGAAGGAAACCCACACCTAGCGCCCACCGTTTACGGCGTGGACTACCAGGGTATCTAATCCTGTTCGCTACCCACGCTTTCGCTTCTCAGCGTCAGTTACTGCCCAGAGACCCGCCTTCGCCACCGGTGTTCCTCCTGATATCTGCGCATTTCACCGCTACACCAGGAATTCCAGTCTCCCCTGCAGTACTCAAGTCTGCCCGTATCGCCTGCAAGCTCACAGTTGAGCTGTGAGTTTTCACAGACGACGCGACAAACCGCCTACAAGCTCTTTACGCCCAGTAATTCCGGACAACGCTCGCACCCTACGTATTACCGCGGCTGCTGGCACGTAGTTGGCCGGTGCTTCTTCTACAGGTACCGTCACTTGCGCTTCGTCCCTGTCGAAAGAGGTTTACAACCCGAAGGCCGTCATCCCTCACGCGGCGTCGCTGCATCAGGCTTTCGCCCATTGTGCAATATTCCCCACTGCTGCCTCCCGTAGGAGTCTGGGCCGTGTCTCAGTCCCAGTGTGGCCGGTCGCCCTCTCAGGCCGGCTACCCGTCGTCGCCTTGGTAGGCCATTACCCCACCAACAAGCTGATAGGCCGCGGGCCCATCTCGCACCGATAAATCTTTCCACCCCCAGCCATGCAACCAGGAGTCATATCCGGTATTAGACCCAGTTTCCCAGGCTTATCCCGAAGTGCGAGGCAGATCACCCACGTGTTACTCACCCGTTCGCCGCTCGTGTACCCCGAAGGGCCTTACCGCTCGACTTGCATGTGTTAAGCACGCCGCCAGCGTTCGTCCTGAGCCAGGATCAAACTCTCCGTTGAAGACTCACAATCACACCCACAAGGAGCGCAATCAAAAGTAATAACCAGAGTCCGAAAACCCAGCAAAACAATCGCCAGCCGGAAAATTAGCTGACAAAAATGCCCGACCCCCCACACGGGGAGTGAAGAGCCGGAACCAAAAAATATTTGGCACTGACATTCATCGACACACTATTGAGTTCTCAAAGAACACACGCACACA
>NZ_JBFAYO010000065.1:0-6114 GCF_040681325.1 Nocardia sp. NPDC051787 | reverse complement strand
CGGCAAAAACTACACACCACCGACCGGATCGGGATCCGCCGACAGCATCCCCGGCGGCAAGAATCCCCAGGTCGCGCAGATGTATCAGTACCTCATCTCGAAGTACGGGCTCACACCTGCGCAGGCAGCCGGGATTCTGGGCAATATACAGGTCGAATCCGGCTTCAAGACCGATGCTTTCAACCCAAACGAAGGCGCCATAGGTCTCTGCCAGTGGCTGGGCGGACGGCGGCGCAATCTCGAGCGGTTCGCCGCGGCCCAAGGCAAGTCCGTGTACGACTGGAAAGTCCAAATGGATTTCATGATGCATGAATTGCGCACTGGTGAATCGGGTGCATACGCCCGTCTCAGAGGCGCGGCAACGCCCGCCGCTGCGGCGGCGGTGTTCGATCAATACTACGAAAGAAGTTCCGGAGAGGCCCGTGGCCAACGCATCGCGAATGCGAACGGCATCGCGGCAGCCATGCGCAATGTCTCCGCGTAGCCGAGAAAGGTGCGGGTGCGCGGTCGGTCCAGATCGGCCAACCCGAGGGATCGTGAGGAGAGTGGTCTCCTGCGCTATATTCCCGCGCTCGGGAATATAGCGCAGGAGAATAGCTGGGATTGGGGTTAGGCTGCGGTTACGCTGCCGGGCGAGTCTCGACGCGAGGGGCCTCCAGTGGGTTCGCGCGATACAGCGGGGCAGGTGACAAGAGGCCAGCGGATCGACGGAGGTTGCCACACCGATGTCCGTAGCCGAGAACGCCTTCCATGCCACCACCATCGCGGGTGCCCGATTCGCCGATGATCGCTACGGCTCGGTCTGCGATATTTCGGGCATCCGCATCATGCCCGGCCGCGCTTAGGTCGGGACCTGATGTCGCCGACGAAGCGAACACCCACTGAAACGGATCCCGACCATACCGATGACGTTCGTGACGCCCGCGCGAGCGCCACCACTTCTGCGCCCCGTCGTCCGGCCAAGTCGTCGACGCGGGGTAGTCCAGCTCCGGCACCTCCTTTGTCGGCCGGTGCGCCCGCGTCTGTGGGGCCGGCCGCCGGTGCGGCGCAGGCACGAAGTCAGGCTGCGCCTGCCGTAGCCGAAACACCTTCCGCCGCTGCGGGACCGGCGTCAATTCCGCGCTCGGACGCGATGGGGATGGCGGGTTCGTCCATGCCTATGGCCGCCGCGGCGATGGGCGCCCTGGCCGCTATCGCGGCCCAGTACGGCGACGGAGCGCCGACGGCCATGACGGGACAGCCATACCGGCCGCCCGATGTCGGATCGGCAGGGCCCACCGGACCCATTGCCTGGGACGGCGAGCTGGGCTCGCACTATGCCGCGAGCGGCCAGAATCGGGCCCGCCACGGGGACTCCACCCAGTCGATGAACACCGAACTCGAACGCATCCTCAGCGGCGCTGTCGACAGCACGACCCAGGGGCGAGCCGCCATTGGGTCGATCATCGCCGAGGTGAACACGGCCCTTACCGCCCTCGGCACCATCCAAGACGCCAACGCGAGCAGGCAGCTGGTGATCTCCACCTTGGAGAACGCATTACAGCGCGCGGGAACCGTGCTCGGCCAGGGACAGACATCGGCAGTGCTCACCGCCGAGCGGGTAGCCGCCTTGGCCGATCGCTACCTGCGGGAATCGCGTCCTGCCCGGCCGCGAAGGCCGCGTCGCGCCACGCATCCGGGCGCGCGCGGTCCCAGCGGTGGTCCGCCGCGCACACGGCCTTCGGGGCAACAGGGGCAATGGATCAACGAGGCCATGCAAGTGTTGCGTCAGCACGGCTACGACACGCGACAGATCGATCCGGCCGATATCGCGGCGATCATCCAGCACGAGTCCGGCGGCAATCCGAATGCGATCAATCTGTGGGACAGCAACGCCGCCGCGGGCATCCCGTCCAAGGGGCTGATGCAGACCATCGATCCCACATTCAACGCGTATTCCCTTCCGGGACACCGCGATATCTGGAATCCGGTGGACAACATCGTCGCCGGAGTGCGATATGCCATCGACCGCTACGGGTCGGTCAGCAACGTGCCGGGGATCGTGCAGATGCGCGGCGGCGGATCATACGTGGGGTATTGACCCGGTCTCGGGGTAGTTCCTCGAATCCTGTGCCCGGCCACCCGGCCGGTCATTTGTTCAATTCTGCTGTGGCAGTGTGTAACTCGGGCATGTCGAATCATTTCTTCTGCAACACGAAGGATGCCGGAGGATGTCCGAAAGATGAACAGCAAGTTGCGTTAGTAGGTTGCCGCGCAACATAGGTTGCGTCATGCTGGAGCCCATGATTGCGCGTTCCCCACAAAGTCGGTCGTCTCGGCCGGAACGCGGATCGGACGATTCGGAGGGGTTCTGTCCGGAGACCATGGCTTGGCGGGTGCGAGTCCGATTGGGCAACCGGTCATGGCGCCGTAGGATCGTCTGGCTTCTCTTGATCACCTTCGCGCTCTTCGTCTTTCCCTGCGTGCTCGGTGCGGTGGCGACCGCGCAGTACCAGGCCGCGTCGGCCGGAACATCGGAAATCGATGGACTCAGCTGGATGAACATCCGTGACTCCTCGGGTGTCCCGTTGTCCAGCTATACCTTCGCCACCGACCGTGGTGGGCCGCTGAACCCCGGCGCCACGATCCTCTGGGCGATCCTCGGCCTGGAGTTCATCGGCTACCTGGCCATCGTGACGTCCGCGATCTGGCTCATCGGTTACGCGTTGAGCTTCCGCTGGATGGATTGGTTCACCGCGGCGCTGCGCGGCGTCGCGGATGCGCTGACCGGTCAGATCGCGACGCCGATCATGCTCGTGACAGCGGCGACGATCGGCGCGTTCTTCGTGGCATGGTTCATCGCGCGCGGATATCACGCGAAGGCCGCGATACAGGTCGTGACAATGGTGGGAGTGGCGATCCTCGGGCCGGTGTTCCTGGCCGACCCGCTGTCAGAGGTGCTGTCCTCACACGGATTGATGGCCCAAGGCAGGGATTTGGGCATCTCGGTTGCCGCGGGATTGAACGGAAACTCGAGCCCGAATCCGGCGCAGCTGCTCGCGACGATGCAGCACGATCTCGCCGACAACTTCGCACGGCGCCCGGTGCAGGTCTGGAATTTCGGGCACGTGGTGGACGAGAATCCATCCTGTGGCGCCGCGTGGACGGCGGGAATGCGGGCGGGCGACGACGATCGCGTGAAGAACGGAATGAAGGTGTGCGGCGACGCGGCCGCGTACGCCAAGGCCGGCGATCCGAGTATGGGGCAGGTCGGCACCGGCCTGCTGCTGCTGGTGTGCGGTGGAATCCTGTTGGTGTTCGCGGTGTTTCTGAGCGTCAAGGTCATGAAGGCCGCCATGGACGCGATCTACCACTGCTTCATGACGATCTTCGGATTCGCGGCGGGCGGCTTCGTCTATGGGCCGACGCAGACGTTCTTGGTCCGCAACATCGTCGACGGGTTCATCGCCGCGGCGCGAATGGTGGTGTTCACCATCTTCCTCGGCGTCTATGTGCTATTCCTCGGCAATCTGTTCCAGCAGGGTCGTGGGCAGGTCATGGCGGTGATCATCATCGCGGGCGCTGTCGAGGCCATCGCGATTTCCCAGTTGCGCAGACTCGATGTGAGCCTCAGCAGGGGTAACGACTGGGTGGCGAACCGATTCGCCTCGGCGATCCAAGGGCCGCCGCGCCCCGGTGGCGGAGGCGGCGGCGGAACCGCACTCGGCATGGGTGGGACACAGGCTGGTGGTGCGATGCGCGGCGGAGGACTGATGTCCGGTCTGGCCGCACTGAACACCATCAACATGTCGCCGGCGGCGGCGTGGCTGCTCGCGGCGACGCCGAACCCGTTGAACCCGCTCTCTCGCCGGAAGAAGCGCAAGGAGCTGGACCAGATCGCCACCTCGCCGATGCTGCGGCAGATGCATGAGTACAACGACGCCGCGCGCGCGAACTGGCGATTCAAAGCTGCCGGGCGGTTGCGGGGAATTGATGGCGGAATCAGGTCCGCGCTCGGCGTCGCGAATGTTCTCGATGGTCTGGGCGACAGCAAGGTCCCCGACGCGATGATCGCGCCGATTCTGCTGGCGATGAATGCCGCCGATCAGCAGGTGGTCGACGCCCAGCGTGCTTTGGCGGTCCAGAAGGCCAGCATGTCGCAGAATCCGTTCGGCTTCGCGCCATTGCAGAAGGCCGTCGCCGCGGCGCGCGCAGTGGAGAGCCACGTCGGAATCGACGCGCATCCCGCGTTCGCGGCACAGGCCGTGGTCGCGGCGGACAACTTTGTACGGCATTCCATCGCGCCGATGAACCAGGTTTCCGACAATCATTCGTTCGTACGCAGGCTGTTCGACACATCGGGGCCGGGCGGGTCCGCCCTGGTCGATGACGAACATCGGCTCAGAAACGAGATTTCCGCTGATGATTGGCGCAACGCCGGACGAGACGTCCGTCAGCATATCGGGCGGCGGTTGGCATTGGAGCACCAGGCCGCGGCGAACGCATACTTCCAAGATCAGAGCGACATCAACCGCCAGGCGCTGATGAGGTCGACCAGGAGGATTTCCAACCTCGATGTCCTCGACCCCAACGCCGGGCCCGACCCGTGGGATCCGTAGGTGGCATGTGGGCAGCCTGACAATATTTGCCGATGGGTGGTGTGAGAGCCGCCGTCGCGGGCAATATCGAACGAATGGATCGGCAGTCGGCCTCCGCGGCCATCGGATAGGGCACCCGTGGCCAGCGAGGCACCGCACACATATCGCGAGTTGCGTGCGATTTTGCAGCAGCGATTACCCGAGCTCGCCGAAGGTCAGCAGCGGATCGCGCGACTGGTGCTCGATGATCCGGACGGGACCGCGTTTCGCAGCATCGGCGAAAGCGCGGAACTGGCTGGTGTACATCGGTCGTCACTGGTGCGTTTCGCGACCATGCTCGGTCTGTCGGGATACCCGGATCTGGTCAAGCTTTGTCGGATGCAGCTCGCCGCCGAGACGCATCTGTTGCGTGAGCGCGCCGCCGAGCCGACTTCGCGAGAGCAATTCCTCTCCGCCATGCTGGACCGCGACACGGCCGACATGACGCGCTCCTTCGACCGAATCGACCGCGACGACTGGGACCGGGCGGTGCACGCGGTGGCGTCGGCCGAGACGGTGCATGTCATCGGCCTGCGGGTCTCGCTGTCGGTGGCCCAACAGGTGGACTATCTGCTACGGGCGATCCGGCCGGGGGTGAGACGAATCAGGGCCGCCGCCGGGCTGCTCGTCGACGAGCTGCGTGGAATCCAGTCCGGCGACGCGCTTGTCGCGATATCGATCCGGCGATATGAGCGCGACACCGTGCATGCCGCGGAGTGGGCGCGCCGGCGTGGCGCCATGACTATCGCGCTCACCGATGGACCTTCGTCGCCGCTGGCGCGCATCGCGGACATGACGTTCTACGCCGAGACCGACAGTGTGGCGGAACTGCCTTCGCTGACCGCGCTCACCTCGGTGGGCCAAGCCCTGGCATTCGCCGTCGAGCATCAGCTGGGGCCTGACCGGCATGCGGAACTGACTCCGGACGAACAGTTACTGCAAGAGTTTGCCGTGTATGAAGATCATCGTGCGCGAGGTATCTGATCGTCATCCCGATACCGGCCGCCGATAGGGCCCGCACGGCGATGCGGGGAGTGCAGGGTGCGAGGTGGGTCAGCTGGGTGGGTGGACGACGCCGACCATGCCGCTGGCGCCGAGGTTGTAGGTTCTCCGCTGCACCGCATCGCTGGAATTACCCTCGATGGTGGTGATGGTGTTGCCGTTGCGCGCCACCACCATACCGATGTGACCTTGGTTGTTGAGCACGACGAGGTCGCCGGGCCGGGCGCTCGACGAGCTGCCGGCCAGGCCCATACGTTTCGCATCGGACCAGATGCTCCGCACATAATTCTTGTTGGTCCAAGGCACGTTGATGCCGGCTTGCCGCCAGGCCCAGGTGGCGAAGGAAGCGCACCACGCATCGTTGATGTTGTACGGGCGGTTCACACGATTCTCGGCGTACTCGCGAACGCCGAGTTCGCCAGCGGCGATCTGGATCGCCCGCTGGACGGACGACGATACTCCCGCCAA
Source organism: Nocardia sp. NPDC051787 (assembly GCF_040681325.1). Lineage (NCBI taxonomy): Bacteria > Bacillati > Actinomycetota > Actinomycetes > Mycobacteriales > Nocardiaceae > Nocardia > Nocardia sp. NPDC051787. The sequence continues at coordinate 28 of NZ_JBFAYO010000065.1, read as the reverse complement.
GTTGCCGCTGGGTGTGTAGTTTTTGCCT
>NZ_JBFAYO010000064.1:0-6255 GCF_040681325.1 Nocardia sp. NPDC051787 | reverse complement strand
ATCCGGATCACCCGTTTCACCAGCCCGAGCGCGGCCCGCAGGCGCTTGTTGTAGCCGGACTGCTGCGGCAGATACGGGAACATGCAGGCCAGATGAGGCATCACCGCGACTTCGGACTTACTCGTCTAGGGGTCACCGGAATCGACGGCTGCGTGCCTGTCTCGAATGCACCCGGTTTCGGCTCGCACTTGTTCCGCCACAGCCGGTGTCCCGTCATGATCTGTCCGTCGCGGATGCCCCGGGTGGACCTCGGCGCGGATCCGCTCGCATCCAGCGCTCGTACCGCAGCGGCACCGACTGGGCCGCCGGTCTCCGGGATGACCGTCCGCGCACTGACGCCCGACGATCGGGACGCGGTCGTGTCTCTGCATGAGCAGATGTCGGAGCATGATGCCTATCTCCGTTTTTTCAGCGCCCGCCCGAAGCATATCGACGAGTTCGCGGAACAACTGTGCCAGCACGACTCCACCCACCTCGCGCTCGGCGCTTTCGATGGCGACGGCCTGGTCGGGGTCGCGAATTACATCGTCACCGACACCACTCCGGGACACATCACTGCGGAGATGGCACTTGTGGTCAACGCGCATGACCAGCGACACGGCATCGGCACATTGCTCGTCCAGCAACTGGGCATGGCTGCCTACCTCAACGGGGTGGCGCATCTGACGGCTGAAATTCTCGCGGAGAACACCCTCATGCTCGCGATCATCACCGAACAGGGGTGGAGCGATGCGCTCCGATACGAGGGTGCCACCGTGCACTTCGATCTCGATCTCGAACTCGACGCCCGCGAACACCCGGACATACCCATACTCGGGCAAGAGGAAAATTCCGGCCGAGCAATCCGAAAGGGCAGACGGGGAACGTAGCGCTGGTCTCCCCGTCCGTAGTGGTTCCAGGAATCATGCTGGTATCTCCTCGTACACCTCTTTCTCGTCCGAGCGCCACATCAATCAGCCGGGAACTCCGTAGAATGAAGCCATGACGTTCCTCCGGGAATCCGAGGAACTTCCCGATCTCAGCAAGATCGAGAAACGGGCATCTTCGGTTGCCCAGATGCTCGTGGACCGCATCGCCGCGACTCCAGACGCGGAAGCATTCCGATTCCCTGACGGCGAGCGCTGGACCAGCGTGTCCTGGAAGCAGTTCGGTGACCGCGTCGACATCCTCGCCGCCGGACTGATCACGCTGGGAATCCAGGCCGAGGACCGCGTCGCGCTGGTGTCGTCCACCCGATACGAATGGGTGCTCGCCGACTTCGCCGTGATGTGCGCTGGTGCGGCCACTACCACCGTGTACCCCACCACCAACGCCCCCGGCGTCGCGTTCATCGTCGCCAACTCGGGCAGCCGTGTCGTCGTTGCAGAGGATCGGACCCAGGTCGACAAACTGATCGAGCACCGCGCCGAGTTGCCCGACGTGCAACAGGTGGTGATCTTCGACGGCGAGGGCGACGGAAACTGGGTGATCGCGCTGGACGACCTCGAGGAGCGCGGACGCAGACTGCTCGCCGAATCCCCGGATGCGGTCGTCGGCCGTATCCGCGGAATCCGGCCCGAGCACCTGGGCAGCATCATGTACACCTCCGGGACGACCGGCACCCCGAAGGGGGTCAGGCTGCCGCATTCGGCATGGACCTACAGCGCCGCAGCAATCGACGCCTTGCATGTTCTCGGCCCCGACGACCTGAACTTCTTGTGGTTGCCGCTGTCCCACGCGTTCGGCAAGGTGATGTTGGCGCTGTCACCGCTGATCGGCTTTCCCACGGCAATCGACGGCCGGGTGGACAAGATCGTGGACAACCTCACGATCCTGCATCCCACCATCGTGGCGGCCGCCCCGCGCATCTTCGAGAAGGCGCATGCCCGTATCGAGGGCATAGTGGCCGAAGAAGGCGGGATCAAGAAGAAGCTCTTCGACTGGGCCGTCGGGGTCGGCCTGAAAGTCTCGCGTGCAAGACAGGCCGGCAAGGATCCGTCGTTGCTGATTTCACTGCAGCACAAAGTCGCCGACAAGCTGGTGCTTGCCAAAATCCGGGAACGCTTCGGTGGTCGGCTGCGGTACTTCGTTTCGGCAGCGGCCCCCTTGGACCGCGATGTCGCGCAGTGGTTCGACGCGATCGGCATCATCGTGCTCGAAGGTTACGGCCTGACCGAGACCGCTGCCGCCTCGTTCATCAACCGCCCGGAGGCATACCGGTTCGGAACGGTGGGCAAGCCGTTCCCCGGCACCGAGGTCAAGATCGCCGAGGACGGCGAGATCCTGCTCAGAAGCCCGGGGGTGATGAGCGGCTATCACGGCCGCCCCGAGGCCACCGCCGAGACTTTCGACGCGTACGGCTGGTGCCGCACCGGCGACATCGGCGAGATCGACGCGGACGGCTACCTGCATATCACCGACCGCAAGAAGGACTTGTTCAAGACCTCGCAGGGCAAGTATGTCGCGCCCTCCGCGATTGCCGCCACGTTCAAGGGGATGTGTCCGTACGCGGCAGAATTCATCGTCTACGGAGAGACACGGCCCTATTGCGTCGCATTGGTCGGCCTCGACGCCCAGAGCATCACCGAATGGGCCGGCAAGCACGGCCTGGCAGGCAAACCGCTCGCCGAGATCGCGCGGGACGAGAAGACCCACGACGTGATCGCCGGCTACGTCGACCACCTGAACACCCAACTCAATCGCTGGGAACAGATCAAGAAATTCGACATCATCGACCACGAACTGTCTGTCGAGGCAGGTGATCTCACACCGAGTATGAAACTGCGCCGCAAGATAGTCGTCGACAACCTCGCCGGCAGCATCGACGCCCTCTATCACTGATCGGACGGGTGTGCGATGACGGAATTGGGCCCGCTGGACACCGGTTTCATGGAAATGGAAGACACCGACCGCCGGGTCAGTCTCGGGATCCGGACGGTGGCGATCGTCGATGGGCCACCGCCGGCGCAGCAGGAGCTACGCGCCTGGCTCGATCGCGGGCTGGAGCGGCACTGGCGGCTACGGCAGTGGGTCCGTCGTAGGCTGATGGACCTGAAAGCGCCGGTGTGGGAGGAGGACCCGACCTTCGATCTGGGGCACCACATCCGGTGAACCGCGCTACCCGACCCGGGTGGCGAGACACACTGCGGGAGCTGGTCGCGACCGAGTTGACCGAGCGGCTGGATCGTGAGCACCCCTTGTGGGAGGTGGTCGTGGTCGAGCACCTGACGGAAAACCGCTGGGCGCTGATCGTCAAGGCCCACCACACCCTGGTCGACGGAATGTCCGAAATCACGCTACTGGAAACTTCTGCGACCCGGCCGCAGGAGACGCAAGCCGACACCACGCAGCCGGAACACATTCGCGCACCGGGCTTCTGAAACGAGTGACGGAAACGATCCGCGCACCCGTGACCATACCGCGCTTTGCCGTCGCAACCGCGCGTACCCTGGCGCCGGTGCTGTACGCGGCGATCACGCCGGTCGGCGAGTCCTCGCTCAACGGCCCCATCGGGCGGCAGCGCCGCTACGCCATCGCGCGAACCATGCTGCCGCAGGTGCGCGAGATAGCGCAGGCATTCGGTGTGACGGTCAACGATGTCGCCGTCGCCGCCATCGCCGCCGCCTACCGCCGGCTGCTGATCAGCCCGGGGCGAAGATCCCATTCCCACCACGCTGCGCATCGTGGTACCGGTGTCGACACCGAACGACCGAGGCGAAAGACGTTCTGGACAACCGAGTCTCGGCGGTGATCTCACATTTCCCGATCGAGATCGACCGCCCGGTCGAGCGGCTGATCACCGTGCACGAGCAGATCCAACGGCATCGATCCCGAGGCGAAGCCGACGCCGAGAAGTCATTGCTCGCACTGTCGCAGCGCCTGCCGTTCGGGATCGTGGCAGAAGTATTCCGGCTGGCGTCCTGGTTCCCTCAGCGCGGCGTGAGCGCCCTGGCGACCAACATCCCCGGGCCCGGACACCGACTGACTCGGCGGCCGGGACGTAGTCCAGTTGTGGCCGTGCATCCCGATCGCGATGCGGGTACGCACAACAATCGCGATTCTCGGCTACCTCGACCAGCTGACCTTCGCCATCACCGGCGACTACGACACCACCCCCGACATCGACACCATCGCCTCGGGCATCACAACCGAGATCGCGGTACTGCTTGCCCACGCCCGCGGCTGACATACAACACCTGCAAGAACTCAGCTCCCGCTGTGCCGAACGAGCCTATTTTCCGCGGCGACGCTTGGCGAGGAAGCTCCGCAGGCGGCGCAGAGGCCAGGTGTTGATGACCTCGGCGGGCTCGGTCCAGCCGCGTTGTGCGGTGGCGACGCCGAACCGCAGGTGGTCGAAGTGGGGGACGGCGTGAGCATCGGTGTCGATGGCGAACATGACGCCGAATTCGCGTGCCCGTCGGATCAGTTCGTCGTCGAGGTCGAGCCGGTCGGGAAATGCGTTGATCTCCAAAGCGGTTCCGGTACGGGCGGCGGCGGTGAACACCGCGTCGGCGTCGAAGTCGATCGGTGGCCTGCGGCCGAGGATGCGGGCGGTGGGGTGGCCGATGATATCGACGTACGGGTGTTCGATGGCGGAGACGAGCCTGCGGGTCATCGCCTCGCGCGACTGGTCGAATTGGGAATGCACCGAGGCGATGAGGATGTCGAAGCCTGCGAGGAAGCCGTCGTCCCAGTCCAACGTGCCGTCGGCGGCGATGTTCAGCTCCGAGCCGTGCAGGACCGCGATGCGGTACCTCGAGGCGAGCGCACGCAGCTCCCGCCGTTGAGCGAGGGCCTTCTCGCGGGTCATCCGCTGCATCGCCAGCAGCGGAGCGTGATCGGTGATGGCGCAGTACCGGTAACCGTGGCGTGCCGTGGCGGCGATCATGTCCGCGGCGTCGGCCAGGCCATCGGTCAGGTCGGTGTGTACATGTAGGTCGCCCTTCAGATCGGTGGTCTCGACCAGTCGTGGCAGCCGCCCGGCCGCCGCGGCCTCCACCTCGCCACGATCCTCCCGCAGGGTCGGCGGAATCCACGGCAGCCCGAGCGCGTCGTAGATTTCCGGTTCGGTCGCCGCCGCCAGGAGCCGGTCGGTGTCCGCGTCGAAGAGCCCGTACTCGCTCAATTTCAGTCCGGCCCGGACCGCCAGCTTCCGGATGTGGATGTTGTGGGCCTTGGACCCCGTGAAGTACAGCAGCGCGGCACCCCAGGACGAGGCCGGTACGACACGGATATCCACCTGGATGCCCTGGGTCGTCACGATCGATGATTTCGTGGGGCCGTGTGCGAGAACCCGCTCCACCAGCGGCAGCGCGCAGAAGTGTGCCATGACCGTCTCCGGATCATCGTCGGCCGCGACGAGCAGGTCGATATCGCCGACGGTGTCGCGCATGCGGCGCAACGACCCCGCGTAGTCGACCTGGCCAACCTGGGGCAGCGTCTCGAGATCGGCGATGAGACTCTCGGCGATGTCCAGTGCGACGGCCAGCGGGATGCGGTGCCCGGACTCCTGCATGCTTCGGATCGCTTGTGCGAGATTGCGTTCGCTGGTCTCGCCCCAGCCCTTCAGGCTGCGCAGCCGTTCGTCGTGTAGCGCGGTCATCAGTTCCGGCATCGAGGAGATGCCCAGCTCCTCGTACACCTGGTGGGCCCGGCGCGGTCCGAGTCCAGGGATTCCCAGCAGGGCGCGAAGCCCGGCGGGCAACTGGGCGTGCAGTTCCTCCAGGTCCGCCATCCGGCCGGTGCGGCGTAGCTCGAGCAGGCGGTCGGCGGTGTGCGCACCGACCGCCGGAATCGCAATCAGTCCCTTGCGATCGAGGGTATCGATGTCGAGGTGATACCCGGCGACCGAGCGGGCCGCCTTTTCGTAGGAGCGCACTCGGTACGGATCACCGCCGGAGATGGCGATCAGGTCCGCCATCTCCGTGAGGGCCCCAGCCGCAACGTCATTCGAGCGCATAGCGGTCGCTACTGGTCGCTGCCCGCCGGGCGGGCCGGCTCACACCGCCACGCCAACCGGACCATGCGGGCACGGTATTCCGCCGGAGCGATCCGACGGGTGAGCAACGCGGCCAGCAGAGCGTTCTCCGCGTCCAGGGCCGAACACACCCGTGCCGGATCAGCCCACCCCAGGACCGGTTCCGCGTCCAGGACCGGCGGATCGGACTCGTCGGACAGCACACTAGACGAGTAAGTCCGAAGTCCCGGCGTTGTCCGGACATGGACGGAGGGCGTCGAAGATCATTGTGTGACGAACGACCTGGACGCCCTCCTGAC
>NZ_JBFAYO010000063.1:0-8011 GCF_040681325.1 Nocardia sp. NPDC051787 | reverse complement strand
CCCCGGCGCAACCAAAAAAAACACAAAAAAAAACCCCGGGGGGGCCCCCCCCCCGGGGCCCCACCCCTTGAGCACTTCGTCGCTGTCGGATGGGACGGTGACGAGAAGATCGTGTCGGGAACCAAGAATCCATGCCAGCGGATCCCGCCCGCCATGAATCGTGCGCGAACCGGAGCGCTGCCCCGGTCGACCAGTGTGCGCCGACCACTCCCGACGTAGCGCGGGGACCGTGAATTGGCTGTTCTAGCAAACGATTTCGTGGTTTGTTGGTAGCATCCGGGACGGTGACCGGCGCATCAATCGGCAGGTAAGGGGTACTGATGGAAGTGGAGGACGTCCACCACTCTTACGGCAGGCGGTCGGTGCTGCGTGGCGTCGATATCGTGTTGCGGTCGGGGACATTGGTGGGCATCGTCGGTGAGAATGGGGCGGGCAAGTCGACGTTGTTGAAGGTTCTTTCGGGAGAGCTGCGACCGGACCGAGGGGTGGTCCGGCACCGTGGGCGGTTCGGTTACTGCCCGCAGCAGGTGATCTTGAACGAGGCGTTCACGGTTCGTCAGCATTTGGACTTCTTCGCTGCGGCCTATGCGGTTCCGGACTTGCGGCGGGCTGAGGAGACGATGGAGATTCTGCGTTTCTCGGAATACGTCGATGAGCGGGTCGCGACGCTGAGCGGTGGCACGCGGCAGAAGCTCAATCTGACGCTGGCGGTGATGCATGATCCGCAGGTTCTGCTGCTGGATGAGCCGTATCAGGGTTTCGACTGGGAGACGTATCTACGTTTCTGGGATTTGGTCGCGGATTTTCGTGACACCGGCAGGTCGGTTCTGGTCGTGTCGCATTTGGCCTACGACACCGACCGGCTGGATCAGGTGTGGAGGTTGCGCGATGGTTGCCTACAGGGCTGAGGGGAGAAGACCAGATGAGTGAGAATGTGCGGCTGTTCGTGTTCGCCACGCGCTACGGCCTCATCGAGCATGCTCGTAACCGGTTCGCCATGCTGTTGGTGGCTGTCTTCCTACCCATATTGATCACCGTGGTGAGCGTGGCCATCACGGACATCGAGGTGCCGTTCCGACTTCGAGACACCGGTCTGGTTCTGCGCGCCAATGGCAATGAGCTCGCCCAGATCTCCGGCGCCCTGATGGCGGTCTGTCTGATCATCGGGTTCATGATGTTCGCGGCGACTTTCAGCAGCGGAGAATTCGACCGGCGTCTGTCGATGGCGGGGTATCCCCGGGTCGCTCTGGGTTCGGCGAAGATCGCCTGCCTGGTGGTGGCCTCGGTGGTGGTCTGCGTATACGCCACCGCGATCGTCTGCTGCTACTGGTCGCCGCGGCAGCCGGTTCTGCTCGCTGCCGCGCTTTTCGGCGCGGCGATGACCTACGGGGCGTTGGGTGTCGCCCTCGGCGCGCTGTTGCGCCGCGAGGTGGAGGGGATGTTCGCCATCGCGATGATCAGCTGCTTCGACATGGCCGTACAGAACCCCATCGCCAGCGCTGGCGCGGACAGCGATTTCGTGCGATGGCTGCCCTCCTACGGTGCCATGCAGGCTTCGACCGCGGCCGGTTTCTCCGACGCCACGCCATTCGCGGGTTTCGCCGTGCAATTGGCCTGGTTCACCGCCAGCGTCCTCGTCGGACTGGTCGCTTTCCATCGGCGCACCCGCTCCTCTCTTCGACCCACGATGTGGGTGCGCATTCCCGGACCAACGAGGTCCGGACACCCGGCGAAGCACTGAGGGGCGTCCCGCACGACCAGACGGCGGATCGCGCGGGACATACCCTGCTTACCAGCGGCGGGGGATTACGACGCCGTAGGGGCCGGTTCGGCGGCCGGGAGGTAGACCTCGCGACGCAAGCGTTCCAAGTCCGGCGCTGCGGAAGCGGAGGTTTGCGTGTACCGCTCGCTCTCACGCCCCCAGAGCCCCACGCTCGTCATGTTCACGTAGATCTCCGCGTAGTCCTTCCCTCGACCCGGCAGGCCGGGAAGAACGCGCAGCAGCGCGGGAACGTAGTGGATGACCGCCTCTAGCTGAGCGCGCTGCTCGGCCACCTGGCGCTGCACCTGCTCCACAGCTTCGCGGCGGGTGCAGCCGGTTTCGTGACGGACCGCCCGCACCAAGTTATAGGGGACCTGGTCTGCCTCGTCCTGATCCAACCCCACCAGGTCGTTCTCCACGAAAGTCACCCAGAAGGCGAGTTCCTCGAGACGGCGGATCACGGGGTGGGTGCGCAGCTTCGACGGCAGTTCCCGGTCGTGGTACACCTCCATGCAAGCGATGGCGGTTTCGATCCCACTCGTCGACATCCGCAGCGGCAGGTAGTCGGCCGTCGGGGGGATGTAGCCGTTGATGCGATGGTGCGCTTCGCGTTCGGCGGCTTCGAACCACTCCTCGATGCCGCCGAGGAACCGCTCCTGCCAGCGGGCGCTGCGGCCCTCGCGCAAGCGCGGCCACAAACTCGCCCACGCAGTCGGAAGCGCGCCGGTCCGCCACGGTTTCTCCGGGTCCTGGCGCAGCGTAGCCACCAGGCCACGCCGCAACGCGGTCACGGCTTCCGGGTCCCTCAGCTGCGGGTCCTCGAAGAGGTCATCCCAGGCAAGGACCAGCACGGCCATGCCGTAGGCGGTCTGTTCGCGGGCCACGTCCACTGCTGGGACCAAGGTTCGTGCCGGGATCCGGATCGCTCCCATCCACCGGTGGTAGTCCGCCTCGGCCGCAGAGACGGCCAGGCCGGTGTCCACCATCCAGCTCCGCAACCATTGCGCGACCTGCTGTGAAATCCCGTCACCGTCGGCTCGAGGTGGCTGCGCCGACTGCCGGGAAATCGCGGGATCGGAGGTTTGCCGGTCGAGTATGGACCTGGCGTAGGCGGTCATTGCGTGGCCGGCGCGCGGGTCGATCGGCAGGGCGGCGAGCTGACCGGCGGCCCGGTCGATGAATTCATCGGCCAACGACCGCGCTTCGTCCACGGCGCCGCAGGCGTTGACGAGCTCACGGGCATGTGCGGCTTCCTCCTCCGTCATTGCTCTGCGCAGCAGGCGGGCAAGGCCGTGGTCGCGGGCGGCCGCGCGGATCACGGGAAGCGTGTAGATGCCCTCGGGCAGATCCGCGTTGACCGGCTTGCCCATTTCTTCGGCGGTCGAAGTCAAGTCGAGGATGTCGTCGTACAGCTGGTAGGCCAGCCCGAAGTACCGGCCGAACTGCGCGAGCGCCTCCTCGTGATCCTCGTGCCGCCCGGCCTGCATCGCGCCCACCCGGCATGCCAGCGAGAGCACCGCCGCCGTCTTGCCGTCGATCGAGTCCAGGTAGGACTGCTCACCGCGGGAGGCCACGTAGAGGTCGGCAGCCTCCATCACCATGCCCGCGCACATCTGTCCACCCGCGATCGCCCCCGCGAGAACTTCGCGCTGGCCGAGTTCGGCAAGCATGCGCACGCTCGTGAGCATCACGGAGTCCCCACCCAATACGGCCATATGCGAACCCCACACCACGTTGGCACTGGGGCGGCCTCGACGCTCGTAGGCGTGATCGACGACGTCGTCGTGGTACAGCGAACCCAGATGCAGCAACTCCACCGCAGCGGCAGCACGCACCACCCGGTCGTCGGCCGGGGCCGTGGGATCGGTGAGCAGATAGTACGACAATAGGGTCAACGTGGGCCGGACCAGGCGGCGAGACGTACCCGGCCCTTCGTCCGTGAGCGCGGTCAGCTCCGGCCTGCCCTCGAACAGGACGGGTCCGAGAACGTCACGGACGCGGTCGAGGTCCGCCTCCAGATACGGGAAGACAGCAGAATCGATTTCAGACAGCACGCGCAGCTCCTGACCGGTTACATCGAGTCATCTACAACGGTTGACCATGAGATTGGATCACTCCTGACTCGGAAGATGTTGGTGTAGGCCAATTTTGACTATCCGCAACTCGGTGGCACCGGCTTCGTGAGTGCCGTTGGCGGCGAGTGCCTCGCCAGTCGGCGTGGACTGTCCCTGTACCGGCGATCCGCGGGTCTCGCGCCTCAGCCGACCTCGACGAGGTCCGACTTCACCGCATGGACGGAGAAAAGACGTGGTCACCGAGAGCTGGTTGTGCCAGATCAGGCGGCTCCAGCGGAATACCCCGCCGTCCTGCTCGGCGAGGCTGAACTACGGATTCGTTGCGGGAGTATGGACCTCGCGTAGTCCTTCGGGCACTTCGTGCGGAACTCCGATGAGCCGAACTCGGTAACAGTGTCGTCGGACGCCTCGTGCAATTCCGGCGCTGAGCCCACGTCGCCCTACCCGGTGGTGGACTGGACCGACACGAGCCTGTCCACCACCAACGGTGACTGCTGCACGCGCCGACGCGCTGAAAGTTCAGGGTGACCGGGTCCCGCGGCCCGGTCATCCGTTACTTCGCCGACCACATCGGCATCCTGCAACAGCGGCCACAGCCGCTGCGGGGTTGTCTATCCGGTGTGGGCGTGAGCGCTGGGCCCGGCGTCGACCAGGTTGGTGACGGTGGCCCATTCGTCGAGTTCGGCGAGGCGTGCGGTGAGCGCAGTGCGCATACTGTCCGCGCCGGCGACGCCCAGGGCGAGGCGGCGGGGCGGATTGTCGCCGGCCACGGCTGTGCGGATGCCGACGGCCACGCGGTCGACGCCGGAGAACGCCGATGCCGGCAGCACTTGGATCGCCTGCTGCAGGGCGCGCACTGTCTGGTCGTAGTCGGCGTGGGTTGCTGTAGCCGTGTCGAGGTTGGACAGGAAAGGTGTTGCGGTGAGGCCGGGCTGAACGAGAGTCACATGGATCCCGAGTGGCGCCACTTCGGCTGCGAGCGCGTCGGAGAGCCCTTCGACGGCGTACTTGGTGGCTGCGAGCAGGCCGACGCCGGGATCTGCGGTCTGGCCGTAGTAGGACGACCCCTGCAGGATGCGCCCGGACCGCTGGCCCCGCAGCACCGGCAGCGCCGCGCGCAGCACGTTGAGTACGCCGAAGACGTTGGTGTCGAAGATCGCCCGTGCCTGCACGTCGGCTGCTTCCTCGACCGCCCCGAAGAGTCCATAGCCGGCCAGGTTGGCGACGATGTCGATACGGCCGAAGCGAGCCACGCTCTGCTCGACCGCCTTCGCGACGGCTTTCTCGTCGCGCACATCTGCCTCGATCGTGAGCAGTCGGTTGGATTCTCCCAGGTCGCCGAGGGTTTCGGTGCGGCGAGCCACAGCGACCACAGCTTCTCCGGCCGTCAGCGCTTGAACTGCGAGCTCGCGTCCGATGCCCGAGGAGGCGCCGGTGATGAACCAGACCGGTGGGGTGTTTCCTGCGTTTGTCATGTTGTGATCATAACCAGTTAGCTCACAACATTCCACGTAGTTTCAGCGCAATCGTTGTGATCAATCCGGCTTGCCGCTTGTAGTGTGGGTATCGTGGAGGAATGCAGGCGACGCGTGACGCACCGAAGTGGAGCGGCGATGCCGCTGCTCTGGTGTTGCAGTTCGTCAACACCAGAGCCGACGGCACGGGGCGCCTCGAGGTCTTCGGCACGGCTTCGGGATTCGCGGACTGGGCGATCGAGCATGGCCTGCTCGCCGCCGCCATCGTGGTGACCGACTCCGATGCGTTGGCCGCGCGTGAGCTTCGTGACGCACTGGTCACGGTGCTGCTGAACCACGCGGGTGATCCAGATATCGGTGACGCCCGGGTCGCCGAGGCGGAACGGTATCTGCTGCAGGCCGGGGTTCGCTATCCGCTCACAACGGTCGTCACTGCGGAAACGGCACAGCTCCTCGCCGGATCGACCGGTGTCCCCGGTGCTTTGGGTGCCGTTCTCGCCGCGGTGACCGAGACGGCGCAGCGCGGGGACTGGATGCGGATCAAGGCATGCTGCAATCCGCCGTGCCACTTCGGCTTCATCGATCGCACCCGCAACCGGGCGGCACGCTACTGCAGCCCCGGATGCGGATCGCAAGTGTCGATGCGCGCTCTTCGGCAGCGCCGCAAGCAAGCCAGCTCCTGAACAACTCTTTGTGCGAGTGCTCTGGTAGAACGCGAGCCGATCTGGGTGCACCGTGACCGGTCCGGCTGTCGCATAGGAACGGCGCCCGGGCCGGTGCCGCCGCGGACCAGATGGCCGCAGGATCGATCGCCGCCAACCCGACGGGCGATCGATCCGAGAACGCACGACCGGCGATCGGTGGGTAGGCCACCGATCGCCGGTCGTACTCATGGACTTGTCATCGCGAGAGCCAGTTGCGCAGATCGGCGGCGGTGGCGCGACGCTCGTAAGCGGTCCAGGCGAAGCTCGCGGCGAGCACCAGTCGATAGCCAAACCGCTTAGCGTGGCTTTTCGCGGATCTGGGCCGCACTCCTCCGCTACGACGGTCGCCTCGACGCACGTTCAGTAGCACCCGGCTCGTCGCCCAGAACCTACGCGGCGGCCCGGTCGTCATCACCGGATTCGCGGCGGCACGAACTGATCAGGGCGCGACCCGTACGCAATGCTTGCCCCGGTCCGCGCTGGACCGGGGCGAACTTTCAGGAGTCGGAGGGTAGTTTCAGGATTCGTCGAGCATTGGGATTCATGTAGGTCGATCTGGGCACCCCGTCCGGCGCAACGCTAGGCGAATATCGCGTGCACCTGGTCGACGGCTTCGGCACCGTAGGCCACCGCACCCACCGGAACAACCCCGCCGATCGCCTCGATCACCCGCGCCGTCCAAAGCGGACCGAAACCACCACACAGTTCGATCAACTGTACCCCGGACACCACCAACCGGCGGGCCACATCGGGCGCCTGCTCCAGTTTCTCCACACCCACGAAAATCGTTCGGCAATTCGCTGTCTCCACGACGGTCTCGCGACTCGGATCACTGCCGGGCGCGGTGTATACGAAGCCCCATGCGGTAAGTGCCATGTGCGGTCTCCTATTCTGTGCGGCGGCGCCTCATCTCGACGCGGCCCGTCCGGTATCCAGCACAGCGGACGCGGCGGCACGCTGTCCACGAGGCAACTCCGGACGCGTATGCGGCACAAGCGCATACGCCAGGTCATCGGCCCATGCCCGGAAGCGCGCGGCCCGAAAATCACCGGCGTTCCAGGCCAGCGCGTGGCGGATTCGCGGCGCACCCTCCGCGAACGGCAACCAGGCCAGCCCCGCCCCGACGGGCACATCCCAGGCGGGCCGCAGCCCGATCACATCTCCGCCATGCCGTAGTTCGGCCTCGAACAGCACCCGCCGGGGCGCGCCTTCCCGTACCACCGCCGGACGCCAGCCCGCGCGGGTCCAGGCGTCGCGAACCGCGTCGTGATAGCCCGGCGCCGACGCGCGCGCGAACCACAGCAGCGCACTGCCGTCCAGATCCGGCCATCGCACCGAATCCTGTCGGGCCAGACGATGACCGACGGCTGCCACCACACCGAGTTCGGCATCCGCGACCGTCACGCAATCCAGGTCCGGCGAGTCGACCGGCAACAACAGCAACCCCGCGTCCAGCACGCCGCCGCGAAGCCCCGTCACCTGCTGCGCCGTCTGCATATCAGCGATATCGACCGCGTGCGTCCCGGCCACCTGCCACAGCATCGCCACGACATCCGGCGACACCCCCGGCGTCACTGCCAAGCGCAGCGTCCGCCCGCCACGCACCGACTCCTCCGCCCGCCGAGCCTCCGCGACGACCGCACGCGCCCGATCGAACAGCCGTTCACCGGCGGGGGTCGGCGTCATCCCCGCCGATGTCCGCACGAACAGCCGCGTATCGAGATGCCGCTCCAGGGCGATGATCTGCTGACTCAACGAGGTCGGCCGGATCCCCAGCGTCTCCGCGGCGCGCGTCAGATTCCGCTCCTCGGCGACCGCCAGGAAGTACCGCAACTGACGCAACTCCATTCCCCGACGCTAGCCCACCCGCCCGACTCGGTCATTCACCCGTGGATCGGGTAGGTGGCTCTCTAATGCGTTTGTCAAGCAGCGGTGGTGGAGCCGGTGGCGTGGTAGGGCTGGCGGTTGCGGAGTATGGCGTGCAGGACGTTGACG
>NZ_JBFAYO010000062.1:0-8948 GCF_040681325.1 Nocardia sp. NPDC051787 | reverse complement strand
GTCGACCTGCTGTGGAACGGCGGTATCGGGACCTACATCAAGGCGAGTACCGAGACCAACGCCGAGGTGGGCGACAAGTCCAACGACGCGGTCCGCGTCAACGGAAACCAGTTGCGGGTCAAGGTGGTCGGCGAGGGCGGCAACCTCGGTGCGACCGCCTTGGGGCGCATCGAGTTCTGCCGCAACGGCGGCAAGATCAACACCGACGCGCTGGACAACTCCGCGGGCGTGGATTGCTCCGATCACGAGGTGAACATCAAGATCCTGCTGGACGCCGTCGTCTCCGGCGGACAGCTGCCCGACACCGAGCGCAACCCGTTGCTGGCCTCGATGACCGACGAGGTCGCGCAGCTGGTTCTGCGCGACAACGTGGCGCAGAACTTCCTGATGGGTATTTCGCGCACCGAGGCGTCGCAGATGCTCAGTGTCCAGATGCGGCTCATCGAAGATCTCGAGCAGCGCCGCGGCTTGGACCGCGAACTCGAGGCGCTGCCCTCGGAGCAGGAGATGAAGCGCAGGCGGGAAGACGGCGCTGGTCTGGCGTCGCCCGAGCTGTCCAACCTGATGGCGCACGTGAAGCTGTCGCTCAAAGCCGATCTGCTCGATTCCGACCTGCCCGACAGCCAGTACTTCGCCGCGCGGCTGCCCGACTACTTCCCGACGCCGCTGCGCAGCCGTTTCGGCGCGGCGATCAAGCGGCACCGGCTGCGCAGGGAGATCGTCACCACCATGATCGCCAACGAGATGGTGGACTACGGCGGCATCACCTACGCGCACCGGTTGAACGAAGAGGTCGGCGCGACCACCACCGACGCGGTACGCGCCTTCGCCGCGGCCAGCGGGATCTTCGACCTGCACGAGATGTGGGCGCGGATCCGGGTATGCGACGCACCCACCTCGGTGCGCGACCTGCTCGAGCTGGAAACCAAGCGGACACTGGATCGAGCGTCCCGGTGGCTGCTGAGCAACCGGCCGCAGCCGATCGCGGTCGGCTCGGAAATCAGCCGGTACCGCAACGAGGTGCGCGAGCTCGCACCGAAGGTGCCGGGCTGGCTGCGCGGACACCACGTATCCACGCTCACCGACCAGTCCGCCGAACTGATCGCGCGCGGTGCTCCGACCGATCTGGCCACCGAGGTCTTCGGCCTGCTCAACTTGTTCCCGTTGCTGGACATCGTGGACATCGCCGACATCACCGACCGGGACGGCGACGAGGTCGGCTCGCTGTACTACGCGCTCAACGATCACCTCAAGATCGATTGGCTGCTGCAGGCGGTCAGCCACCTCGAACGCGGCGACCGCTGGCACGCGCTGGCGCGGCTGGCGTTGCGCGACGACATGTACGGGTCGCTGCGTTCGCTGACCCTCGACGTGCTCTCCGGTGGCGACCCCGAGGAGACGGCGGACGAGAAGATTGCATACTGGGAGTCGAAGAACCAGTCCCGCCTCGGCCGAGCCAGGGCGGCACTGTCGGAGTTGTTCGAGTCCGGAACCCACGATCTCGCCACGCTGTCGGTTGCAGCGCGGCAAGTGCGGAGCATGGTGAGCGGGGTGGGCGCTCAGTCGGAGGTACCACGGTGACGAGGTCGATGCACAGAGACGGGACGGCGGCGGGCAGCCTTGTGCTGCCCAAGCGCTTCCACGCCAAAGTGGACGTCAGATGGTCGGACATGGACGTGTTCCAGCACGTCAACCATGCCCGCATGGTGACGCTGCTGGAGGAGGCGCGGATCCCGTGGCTGTTCGAGGACGGCCGCCCGACCGCGCCGCTGCGCGAGGGCTGCGTGCTCGCCGACCTGCGGGTCCGCTACCGCGGCCAGCTGCGGCACGAGGACACGCCACTGGATATCGCGATGTGGATCGAGCAGGTGCGCGCGGTCGATTTCACCATCGGCTACGAGGTGCGTGCCTCCGGGGCCGAGCCCGATTCACCGGCGGCGGTGGTCGCGTCCACCCAGATCGCGGCGTTCGACATGCGGGCGCAGCGGTTGCGCAGGCTCACCGACGCCGAGCGCGACTATCTGTCCGAGTGGATGGAGTGAGCCCTCGCGCGTGGGTGATCGTCCAGTGGTGACCGCGGAGCAGCCGTGATGGCGGAACAACGAGTGCTGCACGTGTCCGATCCGGCGGAGCGGGAGAATCTCGCGACCTTCCTGACCAGGGCAGGGCGTCTGGATCCCGCGGCGGTGGTGCGCCTGCGCCGCCGCGGGGAGCATTACGTGGCCGCATGGGTGGCGACCGGTTTCGAGGCACTGGCGGTGCGCACCGTGGTCGCCGAACTCGGCGTCGACGACGTGACCGTCGGCGCCGATCTGGTGCTGGCCGGGCTGGCCGGCGGTAGTCCGATCGACCTCGGATATTCGATGGACTCCGCCTGGCGTGGCGCACTGCCGCCCTCGGACGGCTTCGCGCATGTCGACGACGTGCCCGCGCGCACGTTGGTCGAACTCGCCGAGCAGGGTGCGCGGCTGGCGAAGGAACACGGCAGCAGCCACGGCCCGCCCGCGTCGCTACTCGACCAGGCCGTGCTGACCGTGTCCGGTGCGGGCACCCAGGTGCAGGTGCCGATGCGGGTCGTTTTCGCGCTCACGGCCATGGATTTCATCCCGCATTCGGGGGAGAAGGCCGATCCGCGCCGCATTCCGCCCGCCGAGATCGTTCGGGTCCGCGCAACCAGAACATGGTTGCGGCTGGACGCCCGGTACGGCTCGGTCGCCCGCCGCCTCGGCGGCGGGATCACACTCCTGCCGCAGTGAGCTGTGTCTAATTTGCAGCGCCTGCGGTGCTGCGTGTTCGCGGCCCCCTTATGGCTCGCGTCCGAGCGACCACCGCTTGCGACTTCGTCGCTTGCGCGGCGGCCACTCGGACGCGAGCCGGGCCGCGAACGGGGATGCTCGATCTCGCTTCGCTCGTAAGCGGGAGTGGAGCCGGTGTGGTTGCGTGAGATGGAAAGCGCGGCATCTAGGTGCGCCGTCGTGGAGGCGTGCGGGTGGGTGCCTGCCTGTGGCGAGTTGGTCGCGGACGTGGCGGCCACTTGGTCACGAACGGAGTCGGGGTCTCCCTCTGACTCGAAAGTCGAGGTCGGGCATATGCGGGGAACTTCGCCGATGCCGTCGGTGACGCATTGAAGCTGTTGCTGTGGCTCGCCGCGGGCCGTAGTTATCGCCGCAGTGTGCGCGATGGCCTTGGTGGGCGGACGGAGTGTGTGCCGGGTGCTGCGGCGAATTCCGTAGTAGCACATGGCCGCCCGGGAACGATCGATAGGGTGGGCGGCGCCGTCAGTAGGAGGGGACGGCGCCGCCCCGCATAAGTAGAAAACGCTGGCGGAGAACGCCTTTCGGGATGGTCATGTGACGCCGATCAGGCGCAGCAGCGCTGTGGTCGCGGCGGCGGCCAGGATCACCACCAGGATGGGTTGCTGTTTCCAGGCGAGCGCTCCACCGACGAGAACGCCTGCGGGAACCGCGAATCCGAGATCGCCCCTGCCGAGCGGCAGTGTGGTGACGGCAACGAGCGCGGTGAGCAGGACGACCGCGCCGATCTCCAGCAGCCGCATCGCCCGTGCTGGAACGTGGACCCGTTCGCGCAGCGCCGGACCGGCCCAGCGGAAGGCGTAGGTGCCCGCGGCGAGTGCGAATATTCCGGCGGCCAGCATCATCGCGCTTCCTGTGTGGCGACCGGGCCCGGCCGTTCGCGCGCCGCCACGAGCACCCCTGAAAGGGCGAGCAGCACGGGCAATCCGGTGGGCAAGAAGGATGCGCTGGCCAACGCGACCGCGGTGCCGGCGCCCACCGCGCCGAGCGTGGCTCGATCGCGCAGGGCAGGCAGCACCAGCGCGAGCAGCACCGCGGGAAACACCGCGTCCAATCCGAGGGCCGAGGTGTCGGGGACCACCGACCCGATCAACGCTCCGATCGCCGCACCGCCGGGCCACGCGAGCAGCACGCCTGCACCGGTGACCCAGTAGGCCGCCCGCTTGCGCCGCGCGTCCGGCTGCGCGATGGCGAGCGCCACGGACTCGTCGTTCATCAGATGGACCCCGAGCGTCCGCCGCCAGCCGGTGCCGACTACGTCGGGAACCGAAAGCCCGTAGGGCAGGTGCCTGGCATTCACCAGCAGCCCCGCGAGCACCGCCGCGATCGGACTACCGCCGGTGGCGACGATGCCGAGGAAAAGGAACTCCGAGCTTCCGGCGAGCACCACGCACCCGAGCAGGATGGGCAACCAGATCGGGAAGCCCGCACCGACTGCGGTTGCCCCGTAGGAGATCCCGATCACACCGACGGCGGCGCAGACGGCCACGATGCCCATCAGCGCATCCCGACTCAGTGTTCGCCATATCGAACGCATGTTTTCTATGGTGAACATGGCAGGCCGGTTCGTCAATATGGTTTTCTGTTGGCATGACGCAGCAGGATGCGACGACCACGCCCCAGGCGGTGATCGCCGCCGCGCTGCGCCGCGAGCGCACCAGGGCCGGGTTGTCGTTGAGCGAGGTCGCCCATCGGGCAGGCATCGCGAAATCCACGTTGTCGCAACTGGAATCGGCGAACGGGAATCCGAGCCTGGAGACATTGTGGGCGCTGTGCGTCGCGCTGGATATGCCGTTCTCCCGGTTGCTCGACCCGCCGCGCCCGAACGTTCACGTGATCCGGGCGGGCCAGGGTCCGGTGGTGGCCGCCGAGCAATCCGAGTATCGAGCCACGTTGCTGGCCGCCGGTCCGGCCAACTCACGGCGCGATCTGTTCCGCATCACCGCGGAACCCGGGCATGCGCGCAGATCGGATCCGCACATCCCGGGTGTCGTCGAGCATGTGCTGCTCGCCGAGGGTCGCGCGTTGGTCGGCCCCGTCGATGCACCGGTCGAGCTACATCCCGGCGACTACATCGCCTACCCGGGCGATCGACCACATGTTTTCGAAGCCTTGGCGTCGCCGACCTGGGCGACGCTCGTGGTCGAATACACCTGATCGATCAGGCCGCGCCTTCGCCGAGATACTGCAACCACACCGGGTCGAGTTCCGTCGTGGTGGACAGCAGGCGCCAGTGCGGGCCCTTCGGCGAGACCAGCGGGGACCGCAGGGTCCAGCCCAGCTCGCTGAGCAGCTTGTCGGCCTTGCGATGGTTGCACGGTGCGCAGCTGGCGACGCAGTTCTCCCAGGAGTGTTCTCCGCCACGGCTGCGCGGGATCACGTGGTCGATGGTCTCGGCCTTGCCGCCGCAGTAGCCGCACCGATAGCGGTCCCGGTGCATGAGGGCGGCTCGGGTCATCGGCACCCGGGCGCGGTAGGGCACGTGGACGTAGCTGCGCAGGCGGATCACCGAAGGGATGGCGACCGACGTCTCGGCGGAGTGCACCACCGGCCCCTCGTCGTTGTGATGAACGGCGTCGGCCTTGTCGCAGATGAGCAGGACGATCGCGCGGCGCGCGGACAAAGCGGTGAGCGGCTCGTAGGTGGCGTTCAGCAGCAGCACCCTGGTCTTGAGCCAGTTGGTGCCCTCGGCGGGCGGTGCGGTGGGGCGGGGGCCATGGTCGTGATGGCCACGATGTCCACCCGGATAATGTTCGGACACGATGTGCAGCGGAGTAGCCCCCGACCCACGATTGTGGACGTCGGCGGGCTGGAGTTGTCGGTGCGCTCGGGCCTCGTGTGACCGCGCACTGTGCCGCTGCTTCATCTCGACCTCGATTTCATGATTGGCAGGATCATGTGGTATCTGCGGAGCAGAGACTGTCACCCAGTTGACCATGGAACGTCGGGTATTGCACGGTGATTTCCAACAATGTCCGGTTAACTGTCGCTGAAGAGCTGCCCAGCCGCGACGTTTCCCGGCGCTGAGCTGCCGTGGGAGAGCAGCCGCGCGCCGCCGCGGGCACAATGGACAGCGGCGCATCCGGTGAATCGAGAGGGTCTATGACTTCGGGCGAGCAGACAGCGATGTCGTTCTACGAGGCGGTCGGCGGGGCGGAGACGTTCCGGCGGATCGTCGCGACGTTCTATCGTGAGGTAGCGGCCGACGAGGTGTTGCGTCCGCTGTATCCGGAGGAAGACCTCGGTCCGGCCGAGCGCCGGTTGCGGATGTTCCTCGAGCAGTACTGGGGCGGGCCGCGCACCTACTCCGACGAGCGCGGCCATCCGCGCCTGCGCATGCGGCACATGCCGTTCACCATCGGACCGATCGAGCGCGACGCCTGGTTGCGCTGCATGCGTATCGCGGTCGCGGAGATCGAGCCCGAAACCCTCGACGACGAGCACCGCAAGGCGCTGCTGGACTACCTGGAGATGGCCGCCAACTCGTTGCTGAACGCCCCGTTCTGACAGCACCTTCGCGCGCGCCGGGCCGGGCTGGGTTCGACCGCGTTGCGGTGGCAGGAAATTCGACTTTGGCACTATTGCGGGTGTGAGTGATGTACCAGCCGTAACTGCCCCGGTGGATCGCACCACCCAGCCGTGGTGGCGGTCGGCCGTGTTCTACCAGGTCTATCCGAGATCCTTCGCGGATTCGAGCGGTGACGGGATCGGTGATCTCGGCGGAGTCCGGGACAAACTCGGCTATCTCGAACTGCTCGGCGTCGACGCGCTGTGGGTCTGTCCGGTGATGCGTTCCCCGATGGCCGACGGCGGCTACGACGTCGCCGATCCGCGCGACATCGACCAGCTCTTCGGCGGTCTCCCCGCGATGGACGCGCTGATCGCCGAGGCGCATGCCCGCAGGATCAAGGTCACCATGGACCTGGTGCCCAACCACACCAGCGATCAGCACCCGTGGTTCCGCGCGGCGCTGGCCGCGGGCCCCGGTAGCCGGGAACGGGACCGGTACATCTTCCGCGACGGCCGCGGTCCCGGCGGCGCCGAGCCGCCGAACAACTGGCCCAGCATCTTCGGCGGGCCCGCCTGGACCAGGGTCACCGAACCCGACGGCACGCCGGGCCAGTGGTACCTGCACATCTTCGCCCGCGAACAACCCGACTTGAACTGGGCCGATCCCGAGGTCGCCGCCGATTTCGAGCAGACCCTGCGGTTCTGGCTCGACCGTGGCGTGGACGGGTTCCGGCTCGACGTCGCGCACGGCATGGCCAAACCCGACGGCCTGCCCGACATGCCCGAGCTCGCCGCCTCGGCCCTGCTCGAACACGACGACAGCGACCCGCGCTTCAACAACCCCGCGGTTCACGAGATCCACCGCCGGATCCGCAAGGTGGTCGACGAGTATCCGGACGCGGTGACCATCGGCGAAGTGTGGGTGAACGACAACACCCGCTTCGGCGAGTACGTGCGCTCCGACGAACTGCATTTGGCCTTCAATTTCCGCCTCGCCGAGTCCGCGTTCGACGCCGTGGCGGTGCGCGACGCGATCGACAACTCACTCGCCGCTGTCGGGCCGGTGTTCGCGGTGCCCACCTGGACGCTGTCCAACCACGACATCGAGCGCGAGGTCACCCGATACGGTGGCGGCACGGTCGGTGTCGCCAGGGCGCGGGCGATGATCCTGCTCGAACTCGCGCTGCCCGGCGCGGCGTTCATCTACAACGGCGCCGAGCTCGGGTTGCCCAACGTGGACAATCTGCCCGACGAGGTGTTGCAGGATCCGGTGTGGGAGCGCTCCGGGCACACCCAGCGCGGCCGGGACGGCTGCCGGGTGCCGCTGCCGTGGGAGGGCACCGCGCCGCCGTTCGGGTTCACCAGCGGGACGCCCTGGTTGCCGATGCCATTCGAGTGGGCGGAGCTGACTGTCGAAGCGCAGCTGGAGCACCTCGGCTCCACCCTGTCGCTGTACCGCATGGCGATCGAGCTGCGCCGACTGCGTCCGGAGTTCGCCGGGGACCGGATCGAGTGGTACGGCAGCCCGCCGGGCTGCCTGGCGTTCCGGCGGCCCGGCGGACTGGTTTGCGTGCTCAACGCCTCGGCCGCGCCGATCCAGCTACCGCCCGGGGAGGTGCTGCTGGCCAGCGCGCCGTCCGACGGCGGCCAGCTGCCGCCGGACGCGACGGCATGGTTGGTCTGAAGGCAGACGAAAAGCCCAGGTCACGGTGGGGTGGCATGGACACGGACAGGTCAATGGTTCGACCGGACGGAGAACTACTACAGACGATCGTCTACCTTTGACCTGTGAGCATTCTCGAGACAGTGCTGATCTTCGTCGGCATCCCGCTGGTGATCTACGGCGTCATCGCCGGATTGTCGTTTCTCGGTAAGCCACTGCCTGGCGAGAAGCCGGTCCACTTCGCCCTCGGCCAGAAGTGGACCCAGGCGCCGGTGCTGTGGAGTGCCACCGACGAGGTGACCATCTCGGGTCACCACATCGCAGAGACCTCGCATGGACAGCATGCGGCCATCGAGTCCACCGAGGTGGAGCTGATCGGAGGACGGGCAAGTGGCAGGTTCTAAGTGGCCCGCGGTGGTCGAAGCCGATCTGCCGCACGGATACGCGATCACCAGTAGCGGGCGCGTCTCCGGCGTGCACGAGGCGGGCGACGTGTTCAAGGAAGCGCCGTTCAACGATCACGAGCGGCTCACGATGGACAACGTGCTCACCGAGGCGACCCGCGCGACCAAGGTGCGCTTCAATGTCTACATCGGCGATCTGGGTGCGGACACGGCCGCGGGCGCGGACGCGATCTTCCCCACCACACCGGAGGCGGCGCGCTCGGTGCTCATCGCCGTCTCGCCCAACGAAAAGGCCATCGAGGTGCGTGCGGGCCGCGATGTCGCCGACCGCGCGAACGATCGCGTCTGCCAGCTCGGCGTCACCGCGGCGCTGAGTTCCTTCCGGCAGGGCCAGCTGATCGACGGCCTGGTCTCGGCAGTTCGTGTGATGGCCGCGGCCATCGGCAGGTAGGTAGGTAGGTGTAGCCCGGCGCGGGCCAGCCCCCCCTGCTAGGGTGGAGGGCGCCGTGCTGTTTATTCGGGGCGGGGTGTGGAGGGGGGGGGGGTAGAGATATTAAT
>NZ_JBFAYO010000061.1:0-9122 GCF_040681325.1 Nocardia sp. NPDC051787 | reverse complement strand
GTTCTACTCCGGCAAACACAAACATCACGGGATGAACCTGCAGGTCATCTCCACCCCCGGCGGCGACATCGTGTGGGTATCGAGCGGACTACCCGGCAGCGTGCACGATCTGGCGGCGGCCCGGATCTGGCGGATTCTTCGCGAACTCGAACGTGCTGGCTGGATCACGTTGGCAGACAAGGGTTATCAGGGAGCACTGGCTGTTTCTGACGCCCTATAAGGGCAAGAACAAACCCGAGTCTCAGAAACACGCAAAACCGCGCCCATGCCCGACTGCGTGGCTGCGGCGAACGCGCCAACGCACACAGCTCAAGAGCTGGCGGGTACTGCGGAAGCTCCGATGCTGCCCTTACAAGGCCGGCCAACTCTCCAAGGCCATCCACGTGCTACAAGACCGCGAACTTCAGGCCGCCAGACAAAGATGAAAAAGGCTCACTGTCTCGAGTCGCGGACATATCCTGCTGCGCGACTGACCCTTGCCGATTGGAAAGCCTTGGCCGCTTGGCTCGATCCAGGCGGATCCCATTCGATGGGACAGATTCGACCAGAATAATCCGGCGGTTCGGGGCGAGCGGCCTCCGTATCACGTCACGATGCGCAGGGGATGTCCGAGCAGGTCACCGAGTTGTTGGAGGAACTGCGCGGCCACGGCTCCGTCGATGGCGCGGTGGTCGGCGGACATGGTGACCCGCAGGATCTTCCGGGTCACCACTTGGCCGTCGTCCAGCCGGAGCTCGTCGGTAGCCGCGCCGACAGCGAGGATGGCGGCCTCCGGCGGGTTGATGACGGCGGTGAAGTGCTCGATTCCGAACATACCCAAGTTCGAGATGGTGAAGGTGCCACCGTCCATCTCGTTGGCGCGCAGCTTGCGGTCGCGGGCGCGTTCGGCCTTGTCACGGCTTTCGGCGGCGATCGCTGACACGCTCTTGCGGTCGGCGTCACGCAGCACCGGTACCAGCAGGCCCGCCGGGGTCGCGACGGCGATGCCGAGATGTACTCCAGTGTGCTGCAACAGTTTGTCGTCGGCGAAGGAGACGTTGATCGAAGGGTTCGCCCGCAGCGCGACGGCGACTGCTTTGACGAGTAGATCGTTTACGCTGACTTTGCCCGCGTCGGTTTGTGCCAGCGTGTCGTTGATCTGCGCTCGGAAGCTGAACAGATCGGTTACGTCGATGGCGCTGGTCAGGTAGATGTGGGGAGCCTGCTGTTTGCTCTCGGTGAGCCGCGTGGCCGAGACGCGCTGGATGGTGGTCAGCGGGATCTCCGCGTAGGCCGTCGAAGCCGGTCCGGGAGTCGAGCGTTCTGTTTCCGGAGCCGTGGTGCCTTCTATCGGTGTGGCGAGCTGGGCTGCGCGATGGGTGGATTCGACATCCTGCCGGGTGATGCGCCCACCCGGGCCGGTGCCCACTACGGTGGAAAGGTCGACACCGAGTTCTTCGGCGATCTTGCGCGCCAGCGGCGACGACTTCTTGCGACCCAGGGCTTCGTCGCCGCCCGCGGCGGCTGTTTCGGCGACGGTGACAGCCGGGCCCGTGGAAGTCACCGGCGCAGGGGTATCGCCGAGATGTGGTGCAGGAGCGGTTGGCGAAGCCTGTTCGGTGGGTGCGGTGGCCGCAGGTCCGACCGCGGTGTGGTCCGACGTGCTGGTGGCGGATCCGCTGCCATCGCCGATGATGCCGATCGGGGTGCCGATCGGCACGCGTGCACCTTCCCCGGCGAGTATCTGCTCGAGGACGCCTGCGTCGTAGGCTTCCAGCTCCATCAGGGCTTTGTCGGTTTCGATCTCGGCGAGGATCTCGCCTCGTTCGACCGGATCGCCGACCTGCTTGAGCCACGAGGCGATGACGCCTTCCTCCATAGTGTCGGAGAGGCGAGGCATGGTGATTTCGGGCATTGGTGTGTCCTTCGGTATCAGCGTCGCTTGCCGACGGCCGCGAGGGTTTCGACTGCGGCGGTGTACAGCGAATCGGCGGACGGCAGAGCGAGCCGTTCGAGCGGCTTTGCATATGGGAGCGGCACCTCGGCCATGGCCACCCGGCGCACGGGGGCGTCGAGGTAGTCGAAGGCGCCGTCGGAGATGGATGCCGCGACCTCTGCGCCGATGCCGTAGGTGAGCCAGTCGTCCTCGCCGATCACAGCGCAGCCGGTCTTGCGGACGGACTGGATCAAGGTGTCGCGGTCGAGGGGGCGCAGACTACGCAGATCGATGACCTCGGCTGAGATGCCTTCGGCAGCGAGCCGTTCAGCGACCTGTGTGCACACCGTCGCCATCCGGGAGTAGCCGATCAGCGTGATATCGACCCCTGTCCGGGTTACCGCCGCCTTGCCGATTCGGGCGATCGGAAGATCTTCCGGCACTTCGCCTTTGGTGTTGTAGAGCGACAGATTCTCCAGGAACAGCACCGGATCGTCGTCGTCGATGGCGGCCTTGAGCAGCGCCCGCGCATCGGCCGGAGTGCTCGGCGCGACCACCTTCAGGCCAGGCACGAATGCGTAGTACAGCTCGATGTTCTGTGAATGTGTTGCGCCCAGCTGCTGTCCGCCGCCGCCCGGGGTGCGAATGACCATGGGCACATTGGTCTGTCCGCCGAACATCCCGTAGACCTTGGCGGCGTGGTTGACGATCTGATCCAGCGCCAGCAGCGAGAAGTTGATCGTCATGATCTCCACGACCGGGCGCAGGCCGAGCATGGCGGCACCGATGGCTGCGCCGACGAAGCCCTCTTCGGCGATCGGGGTGTCGCGTACCCGTTTCTCGCCGAATTCGGCCAGCAGGCCTGCGGTGATCTTGTAGGAGCCTTCGAAGACGCCGATCTCCTCCCCTATGAGGAAGACGTCGTCGTCGCGCCGCATTTCCTCGCGGAGGGTTTCGCGCAGCGCTTCACGATAGGTCATGACAGCCACGGTGATGTCCTTAACTGGTGAAGAGCGGATCGGCGGGCAGACGGCGTGAATCGCCTGGTACCGGCGTCGCGTAGTTGTAGTCGAACAGGCTCGACGGCTGTGGATGCGGGCTGGAGTCGGCGAATTCCACCGCGGCGGCGACCTCCGCGCTCACTTCGGCCTCGAGGGTGGCTGCGGCTTGCTCGCTCAGTACACCGGCCTCGATCAGGGCGTTGTGCCAACGTACGACCGGATCGTTGGCACGGGCGATCGAAACCGCGTCGTTCGTACGATATTTCGCCGGATCGACAACGGAGTGGCCCTTCAGGCGGTGACTCACCGCCTCGAGCAGTGCCGGTTTCCCCGCACGCCTCGCCGTTTCGATGAGCTCGCTCGCCGCGTCGCGGACGGCCAGCACATCGGTGCCGTCCACGCGCTCACCACGCATGCGGTAGGACGCGGCGCGCTTCCATAGATCCGGTTCGGCGGAGGAGCGTTCGACCGTAGTGCCCATCCCGGTCAGGTTGTTGATCACCAAGAACACCACGGGCAAATTCCACAGCGCCGCGATGTTCAGCGACTCGTGGAATGCGCCGATATTGGTCGTGCCCTCACCCATCTGGCACACGACCACGTCGTCATCGCCGCGATAGTCGATGGCGAGCGCGGCGCCGACGGCCAGCGGGAGCTGGCCGCCCACAATGGCGTAACCGCCGAGCAGGCGGGTCTCGGTGTCGTAGATGTGCATCGAGCCGCCCCAGCCCTTGGAGACGCCGGTGGAGCGGCCGTACAGTTCCGCCATGACCCGGCCGGGCTCGATGCCTTTGGCCAGCGCGTAGCCGTGCTCACGATAGTTGGTGAACAGATAGTCGGTCGGTCGCATGGCCGCGCCCACCCCGACCACGGTGGCCTCCTCCCCCAGGTTCAGGTGACAGTAGCCGCCGATCTTGGCCTGCTGGTAGCTCTGCGCCGTACGCTCCTCGAATCGGCGCACGAACAGCATGTCGCGGTAGAGGCCGCGCAGGGTGCTGGGATCCTCTGCGGCGATTCGCGTGTTGATCGGGGCGCTTACCGAGGAGTCGTCGCGGTGCTCTGCGGATACTGTGTCGTCGGTTGCGCGACCTTCGGTGGCGAGCTCGGCTGCGGCGTGCACGCGTTCGGGCGCCGGCCGAGTCGCTTTACGGGCAGATTTGCGCGGTGCGGTTCCGGTGGTCACGACAGGGCTCCTCAACGCTTCCGGGGCGGGATGTGCACGGGCAGTCCGAGTCCGGCGAAGGCCGCCTCCATACCGATCTCGCCGAGGGTGGGGTGGGCGTGGATGGTGTCGGCGAGCTCGTCGAGGGTCGCCTCCAGAGCAATGGCCAGCGCGCCTTCGGTGATCAGGTCACTGGCCGACGATCCGATGATGTGCACGCCGAGCACTTCCCGATAACGCTGTCCGGCAATGATCTTCACGAACCCTTCGGTCTCGCCGAAGGTCTTGGCCCGGCCCAGCGCTGCGAAGGGAAAGCGCGCGGTGATGAGGTCGTGTCCGGCCGCGCGCGCCTTCGCCTCGGTGAGCCCGACACTGGCGATCTCCGGGTGGGTGAAGGTGGCGGCCGGTATCGCGGTGTAATCGATGTGCGCCGGGTGACCGGCGATCACATCGGCGGCGGTGAGGCCCTGATGCGAGGCGACGTGCGCGAGCAAGGCGCGGCCGGTGACGTCGCCGATGGCGTAGACGTGCTCGACGCTGGTACGCAGCTGCTCGTCGACGGGAATGAATCCCCGTACGTCGGCCTCGATTCCGGCAATTTCGAGGCCGAGTTCGGCGGTGTTGGGTCGCCGTCCCACGCCGACGAGCACCACGTCCGCGTCGAGTTGCCGGGCATGCTTGCCGCCGACGGTCACCCGCAGCGCGTCGGTGCGCGCGATGGCTTCGACCGTCGAGCTGGTGAGCACGGTGATTCCGCGCTTGGTGAAAGACCGGCCCAGCGCCGATCCCACGTCGGCGTCCTCCAGCGGCACCAGGGTGTCCTGCATTTCGACGATGGTCACCTGACTGCCGAAGGTCGCGAACAGGCTGGCCCATTCCGCGCCGACCGCGCTGCCTCCGATGACGACCAAGCGGTCGGGCACCCCGATCAGCCCGAACGCGCCGTCGGAGGTGACCACGCCCGGCAGGTCGGCACCCGGAATCGGCAGCTGGGCCGGCACCGAGCCGGTCGCGATGATCACGTCGTTCGCGGTGACCGTGCGCGTGGCGGTGGCCGTGGGCGCAGCGGCGTAGCGGGGACCGCCGGGGAAGATCGGCGAATGGCCGGCCTCGAACACCTCGACGCTGGTCGGGCTGGTGAAGCGGGCATGGCCTTCGATCACCGTCACGTCGTTGGCGGCGAGCAGGCTCGCCACGCCGTCGGTAAGTTCCTTGACGATGCCGTCCTTGCGTTGCCGCACCACGGCGAAGTCGTACCGCACGTTGTCGGCGTAGACGCCGAAATCGGCTGCCGCGGTGATGGTCTGGAAGATCTCAGCGGATCGCAGCATCGCCTTGGTCGGAATGCACCCCCAATTCAGGCAGACCCCGCCTGGACGCTCCTTCTCCACCAAGCCGACCCGCAGGCCGCGCTGGGCCGCACGGATAGCGGCGACATAACCGCCCGGGCCGCCGCCGACCACCAGTAGATCGAAATCCGGCACTCGTGGTGCTCCTCTTACTCGATGATTCCGACCCACCTCCGATTGTGGGGTGAGTCATATCGAGTGTTGCTGGAGCGAAATGCCCAGACAATCGCCGTGAAGCCCAGTTATAGGGGCTCGAGACTGGGCGCTGAGCCCAATCCGGTGAGGCTATCCGCCGACCGATATCGGGCTCAGTGTGATGGCGGGATGAGGTCGAGCGCGGCCAGCGCCAGCGACAATTCCACGTAGTTACGCTGACCTTCGAGTGGATGGCCGAGCAGAGTGGAAATGCGGTTGAGCCTGTTGATGACGGTGTTGCGGTGGCAGTGCAGCTGCGGCGCGGCGTGGGCGGCGGAGCAGTTGTGTGCCAACCAGGCCGCCAGCGTCTCCAGCAGGATGCTGCGTTCATATGCGGGCAGTTGCAGGACCGGACCGAGGGTGTGGGCGACCAACATGTCTGTCAGATCCTTCGAGCGCAGGAGCAACGCGTACTGGAAACGCTGGTCCAGTGGCACCAATCCCGTTGCGTCATCGGGCAGAGTCTGCAACGTCAGCAATGCCCAAGCATGCGCGGTGTCGACCTCGTCCAGTCCACTCACTGCGGGTGAGGCACCAGCCCGTCCCCTGACGTACGGTTCGATCCGTCGCAACACCCAGCTGACGTTATGACGCTCGATCGCAACCAGCCCGACAGTCGAATCGACGCGATCGTGCCACACCGAACGAATACCGACCGCGGCCAACGCTGTCTCCGTGCCCGTGCGTACCGGCCCGCCGACGCCGGAGACTACGACGACCAGATAGGTACTGCCGACCGGCAGATTCAACTCACGTGCGGCGCGGGCGAGGAAGGCGCTGTCCCGTGCTCGACCGCCGAGCAGGTCCTCGATCAGAGCGTGACGACGGCGCTCATCGCTGCGCAGCTGCTCGAATTCGGTATTGCGGTAGGAAGTGACCAGTGACGAGGACAGCCCGTCGATCACTGCCCACAACGCGGTGCCCACCGCACGGATCTCGCCGGGAGCGAGGTCGTCCGCCTTCTCCAGCAACACCTCCCACACAACCCTGCCGCCGAGGCGGAAGGTACGCAGCATAACTTCCAGCGGCACCCCCTGCTCGGCACGGCGGCGACCGATGTACGCGGCGACCTCGTCATCGACGGCAGTCATCGGCGCACCCAACAGATCGAGGATGCGGGTCACGTATCGACAGCAGCCATCGTGCAAATCCGCGTGAGTAATCGACGAGTAATCCGTCCATTGCGGATTGTCGGTGAAGATGTCCGATATCAGCCGGTCGATCAGAGTCGGGATCTCTGCACGGCACGCCGCCACCAGTTCCTGCATGCGAGTCCCCGGAACGGTCTTCTGTGGGGTCGACATGTCGATCAATATCCTTCTCATCGGCTGTGCTCCAGGACTGGCGGCAGCACACCACGACATCGCTGCCGGGAGCGATCGGGTCGCCATCCCGGCGATGCGGTGACGCCGACGGGTGGGGCCGCGTTGCCGAACGCCCGGACCCACATCGCAATTCAGTGAATGTCGGCAGACCGGTCGCCGCCGATCGTGATCGAGATCGCCAATGGGCTACGGTTCGAGGTATAGCCGTTCGCCCGGTAACCGTACCAGGCCATCAGTGCTTCCGGTCAGCACGGTAATGGCATTGGGGCGGTAGTGGGTACTCCATTCCTGGACGAAGATGAACGCGGCAGTGAAGCAGGCCGCGAATTCCATCCGAATCCCGTGCAGGTTCACCGAGAGGTGCACGTCGGGTTCGTCGAGCCACGGTGATATCGCTTTGTCCATCGAATTTCCTCGGCAATGGCGTCAGACATAGCGACGCACGCTATCGGGGTCTTCTCAAAGCGGGGTAGGCCGCTGCGAGTGCAGCACGAAAATATGTGTCGCAGTCGAGCTGATCGACTGCCTGGTCGAGCATTTCGACAAATCTGGCGTTGGTGACGCCGAACTGGACGAAGAGTTCACCCTCGGGTGGGCGACCGTACGGCGCCCAGGCTCTGGCGAAACGAATGAGTGCCACGGCCTCGGTCGTCGATAACACCGGTCCGGAACTCCTACGCGCGCGGACCACTCGCTGCGGACTGATTCTTTGGTGGTCTGCCATTTCGGACCCGACCGGTGTGCATCCTGGACGAGCGACAACAGACGACGTGCGGGGGCCGGTTTTCAGATACTTGATCATCTTTGTCTTCTGTTCATTTTGTGAAATGCGCCGTGAGACATCGATCGAAACCTGTCGAATCGAGTGAGACCCACACCGCACGATCTGTCGTGATGGTTCTGCTCCGAGGGGATGGAGTGCCCTTCCGGGCTGGGCAGGAGTCCGCCCGGCCCGGGAGAGCAGGGTTGCGGTCCTACCCCAGCAACATCACCCGCATCTCTCGCCCGCCTACTTCGCCGGTACGAACGGCTGGTTGATCGTGGCGAAGTACTGGATCGCAGCCCCGATGGCGACCGGAGCGGTGATCAGCAGCTGGCCCGCGAGCGTGCCGAGAGCGCCGACTGCGATGATGCCGCCGAGGCAGCCGATGGCCGCGGCCGGGATGAACGCACCGAACAGGCCGATGATGGTCGCCGAGGCGACCGTCGCGCCGGCGATGCCACCGAGCACGCAGCCGACGGCGCCGCCGCCGATGCCGCCGATCAGGGTGCCGACGGTGGCACCAGCGGCGATGGTGTCCTTCATGCGGTTGAAGGCGGCGACCTCACGGTCGTACTCCGTCTTCCACGGCGCCTTGTCCTCGAAAGGCAGGGCGACCGGCTTGTAGGTCGCGTGCGCTACATCGAATTTCGGTGTCAGCGTCGCGGTCCGATCCGCGATATCCGCAGCGATCGGGAATTCGAAGTCATCGACACGGAACGTCAACGGCATACCTGCCACCGTGGCGCCCTGGCTGGTTTTGATCTTGAAGACACCGTCCTCCACGACCATCGAGCCGGCATCGGTCGTGATGATCGATTGGGTGTCGGTAGCTTTGGCCGTGAATCCGACCGCACCGTCATCACCGCTGGGTGCCGCACCGGCCGAGCCGGATGCGATCCCGACCGCCACGACCAGCCCTGCGGCCACAGTCATGACTTTCCTCATTCTTATTCCTCTCTGGATATTTCATTTCCCCCACGCTTTTCCGGGCGTGCCGTGGTGGCGTATATCGCACCGCT
The DNA here is from genome assembly GCF_040681325.1 of Nocardia sp. NPDC051787. Lineage (NCBI taxonomy): Bacteria > Bacillati > Actinomycetota > Actinomycetes > Mycobacteriales > Nocardiaceae > Nocardia > Nocardia sp. NPDC051787. The sequence continues at coordinate 393 of NZ_JBFAYO010000061.1, read as the reverse complement.
GGCCGCCGGTCGAGGAGGAGCAGGTCCGGCCTGACCTGGACCTGCGGACCTCGTTATGCATGAGCGTTGTCAGCAGCAGCGGTTGGCCGGATTTCGGTCGGCCGCGGCGTGCCGGGCCCGCCAATACTCGCGTTCGGACGGGATTTCACAGGCCTGATGGTTACGCCGCAGGTGGGTGACATAACGCTGGTAGTCCTGGCCGCCGAGCACCGAATCGAACCACCGCACCACCGTCAAGAATGCGGAGGCCAGCCGATGCCCGGCAGCGTCGGCCCTCATTGCATCGCTTCCACTTTGGCGTGTGCCGCGCCGGGTGCGCGTACTTGTCCGGTCGCGATCAGTTCGTCCCATTGTTTCTGGATTTCCTTCTCCGCCGCGGTGGCGATGAATCCG
>NZ_JBFAYO010000060.1:0-15487 GCF_040681325.1 Nocardia sp. NPDC051787 | reverse complement strand
TCCGCTCTCGCGGGCGGCGCGGCCGGGGCGGGGCTGGGGGGGGCCGCCCCCCCCCCCCCCCCCCCCCCGACTGCTGTTCCGACGGTTTTCCGAACGCATGGTGGGCCTGCCATCCGCCGGTGTACCGCGGCACATCTGGTTGTTCGCCGGCACCACGGTGTCCTGCTACGACGCTCGTCGTCCGGATCGGGCGCCGCGGCCCGGTCCGACGGGCACGCAATCTGCCCGCGAAATGAAGTTGATTTCCCATTCTGCGTAGGTCCGAATCGCCTGAAATGAGTGATATGGATCACATGCTGAGAATTTGCTGATTTCTCCCATTTGACCGAACCGCGCGAGAGAATCGGCCATGTTGCTGCTGTTACGGAGGTGACTCCTGGGGTAGCAGTTACGACTGTGGTCCGCCCTACCTGAAATTCGTCGCGTCCGGCGCGTATGCGCCAGGCACGGTCACCTGCCGTCCTCCTTCGATGACGCTGCCGGTGCTGTGCGTTAGCCAGGGTCGCCGAACGGCGCCCCCGTAATCGGGCTATGGAAGGGACGAGTACGTGTCGAGGAGACCGTTGCGCCGTATCGCACTCGGATTCTTGCTATCGATCATCGCGACTCTCATGCTCACCGGCACCGCCTGGTGTGACACCGGCAGCGCCTCCGGCATCGAGCTGGGCAATGGGGACGGGTTGGTGTCGGGCCTCGGTCCCGGCAGTGCCAGCGGTTCGGCGGGGATACCGCTGCCGGTGCCCAGTGCGACCGGACTCTTGGCGCTGGCGGCGGCGACGACACAGCTCGGCAAACCCTACGAGTGGGGCGGGACCGGACCGTTCAGCTGGGACTGCTCGGGTCTGGTGCAGTGGGCGTTCCGGCAGGCCGGGGTGCGCCTTCCGCGCACGACCTGGCAGCAAGCCAAGGTAGGCACACCGGTCCCGCGGGCGATTCTCATGCCCGGCGATGTGGTGGTGCTGAACCGGGACGGTTCGCACGTCGGCATCTACGCGGGTATGGGCCAGGTGCTCAATGCCTACGGCTCGGGCGTGCCGGTCGGGTTCACGCCGCTCAGCCAGTTCGACGTCTACGCCATTCGCCGCTTCTGACCACGCCGCGTTCGGCGTCGCAGTCCGCATGGCGCGCTGGGTTGCCGGTTCGCTCGCTCGAACGGCGAGCAGCGGACCGGCGACCAAGGTCCGCGTGGCAGCGCCGCCGATCGAACTGGGCTGCCAGGATTTGTGGGCGGGCGCCGCTCGTCAGTTGTCGAGGCCGTCGGCGAGGGTGCGCAGCAGTGGTCCGTACTGCGGATGCGCGAGCGCCGAGGCGAATTGCGCGACCAGATAGTCGGCCGGATTGCCGGTGTCGTACCAGCGTCCGCGGATCACCTGGCCGAACACCGGATTGTCCGCTGCGTGCACGTTGATCGCGTCGGTGAGGTACACCTCCCCGGTGCGGTGCTCGTACCACGCGTCGGTCTGTCTGCGCAGTTCCTCGATGATTCCGGGCGTGACCACGTAGCCGCCGATCGCGGCGAAGGACGACGGCGCGTCCTCCGGCTTCGGTTTCTCGCGCAGCCCGGTGATGCGCAGCAGGCCGTTGCCGTGGTCGTCGGCCACGACCGGCACGCCGTAGCGCTGCGAGTCGGCCGGGTCCATCGGCATCAGCGCGAGGACGGGCGCTCCGGTGGCCTCGTAGGCGTCGATGAGCTGCTGGGCGCGGGGCACCTCGGCCACGAACACGTCGTCGGGCCACAACACCAGCATCGGCTCGTCACCGAGATTGCGCGCGGCGTTGAGCACCGGGGTGCCGTTGCCGTACGGGCCGTGCTGGTCGAGGTAGGTGATGTGGCCGAGCCGGGACAGCTCGCCGACCTCCTCGACCGCGTCGGCGAAGGCGGTCTTTCCGTCCGCGCGCAGCTGGGCGACCAGCGCCGGGTTGGGGCGGAAGTGGTCCTGGATCAATGATTTTCCGCCGCTGACCACGATGGTGATGTCGGTGATGCCCGAGGCGACCAGCTCGCGGACCGTGTGCTCGATCACCGGCTTGTCGCCGACCGGCAGCATCTCCTTGGGGATCGCCTTGGTCAGCGGGAGCAGCCGAGAGCCGATACCGGCGGCCGGGATGACGGCCTTGCGGATATTCATGGGTCCGATCATCACATATCGCAGCCCGAGTCAGGCTGCGCACCGCGGTTCGTCGGCGGTGGTTCCCGACCGCCCATTCCATCGGTCGCCGACACCATAAGAGCAGATCAGGGCTGCCGCGGTGCGGGAGGTGGCAGACAGGCGGACCGACAGGGAACCTACAGCCACCGCCCAGCCACCGGACAGCGTCACCGTCTGTCCGGACGTGTCGGTGGACGGGCGTACATTGCTGCCGTGCGTCCCGAAGAGGCGACCGTCGCCGCGATCATCGAGTGCGCGGCCCTGCCCGCGATCCGCCTCCGGTCTCGGTCCGGACAACAGACGGCGAAACGCTGGTGAGCAGGCAGCATCCGCCCGTGCTCGCCGACGCGGAGAGCATCGCGCGGCGCTGGGTTCTGCACATCGATATGGACGCGTTCTTCGCCTCGGTCGAGCAGCTGACCAGGCCGACGCTGCGCGGGCGGCCGGTGCTGGTCGGCGGGACCGGCGGGCGCGGCGTGGTGGCCGGAGCCAGTTATGAGGCGCGGGTGTTCGGCGCGCGCTCGGCGATGCCGATGCATCAGGCGCGCAGGCTGGTCGGCGTCACCGCGGTGGTGGTGCCACCGCGCGGCGCCGTTTACGGGGTGGTCAGCGGACAGGTCTTCGACGTGCTGCGCAGCCGGATCCCGGTGCTGGAGACGCTGTCGTTCGACGAGGCGTTCGGCGAGCCCGCCGAGCTGGCCGGTGCGACGGTGGCACGGGTGCACGCGTTCTGCGAAGAACTGCGCGCGCTGGTGCGCGAAGGCACCGGGCTGACCGCGTCGGTGGGCGCGGGCACCGGAAAGCAGCTGGCCAAGATCGCCTCCAATCTGGCCAAACCCGATGGGGTCCGGGTGATTTCGCCGGTCGAGCAACCGGGGCTGCTCGCCGGGCTCCCGGTCCGCAAACTGTGGGGGATCGGACCGGTCGCGGAGAGCAGGTTGCGCACGCTCGGCATCGAGACCGTCGGCGCCTTCGCGGCCCTGCCGGAATCGGAGGCGATATCGATTCTCGGCGGCAGCGTGGGCGCCGCGCTGCACCGGCTGGCGCGCGGCATCGACGACCGCCCGGTCGCCGAGCGCGCCGAGGCCAAGCAGATCAGCGCCGAGACTACCTATGAAACCGACATCGTCACCCTCGCCCAGCTGCGTCCGGCTATCGAGGACATGGCCGCGGCGGCGCACCGGCGCCTGATCGGGGACGGGCGTGCCGCACGCACCGTGGTGCTCAAGCTGAGGAAGTCCGATATGAGCATCGTCACCCGCTCCTTCACCCTGCCCTACGCGACCGAGGACCTGGCCACCCTTGCCGCCGCCGCGCAGCGCTCGGCGCTCGACCCGCGCGACCTCGGGCCGATCCGGCTGGTCGGCGTGAGTTACGGCGGTTTGTCCACGGTCCGCCAGGAGTCGCTGTTTCCCGAACTCGATCGCGCGCCGGTCGCCGAGATCCGCACGGCGGAACCGGAGCCCGAACCGATGCTGCCGGACAACGGCGCCGCGCAGCCCACCCTGCCCGTCACGGTCTGGCATCCGGGCATGGATGTGACGCATCCCGAGCACGGTCACGGCTGGGTGCAGGGCGCGGGGTTGGGTGTGGTGACCGTTCGCTTCGAAACCCGTTCCACCGGCCCGGGTCCCGCCCGTACGTTCGCGGCCGACGACGCCGCGCTCACGCGGGCCGATCCGCTGGGCAGTCTGCTCTGACGGACCCGGGCGACGGCTCGACATCGCCCGGTCGGACGCGTACTTTCGCTGCCGACGACATCCGTCAGTCCCGTGTGCATCCGGGCGGCAGTGTCCGGTGCCGGTAGCCTGGGGCCTCGTGCAGCGCCGCCGATTCGGGTGGCGGTTGCCAAGGTGGAACACGACACGGACCTCTCGAACGCAAAGGACGAGCAGTTGAAGCTTCGTAAGACTGGACGCATCGCGATCGCCGGCCTGGCCATCGTCGCCGCGCTCGGCATGACCGCGTGCGGCAGCGACGACAAGGACAGCAAGCCCGCCGCCAAGACGTCGACCAGCGCCAAGGCGTCGGCGACCGCGAGCGCGAACCTGCCGCCGGTCCCGACCGTCGCGGAGCTGAACAGCGCGCTCTCGCGTGCGCTCGACCCGACGGTTCCGGCCTCGGAGAAGCTGGACAACGTCCAAGGCGCCGAAGCCGATCCGACGCTGCCGGAACGCCTGTCCCAGGCCGCGTCCGGCGCCGACGTGAAGATCGAGGTCACCGACGTGACTTCGTTCGGTGACAGCGTGAACGCGAAGGCCAAGTTCATCCTGAACGGCCAGGAGAACATCGTCGACGTGCCGTTCGTCGCCGACAACGGCAAGTGGAAGATCCAGAAGGCCTGGGCCTGCACCATGCTCACCAACCTGGGCCAGCAGTCGGCGGCCTGCGCATAAATGATCTGCCGGGTCGGCCACCGCAGCGTATCCGGTGGCCGGCCCGTCGTCGCGAATCACACCGCACGACTGGGTTGTTCGCGCGGCAGTCGGCGGCTCGCAAGCTGTCAGATCATCCGCAGGACCGCGCAGGTCGCTGTGGCGTGCGCGTAGAGATCGCCGTCCTCGACGCCAACCAGGTGCGCCTCCGCGCTGGCGGTGGTGGTGCCGACATGGATCGCGGTGCCCTCACAGCGCAGCGTCCGGGTGTCGGTGCGCACCGATCGGTGCACGTGGATGCCGATCTGGACCGAGGTGGACCGCGTCCCGCCGGGCAACCGCGTCAACACGGCCGCGCCGAGGGCCGCTTCCAGCAGGGTGGTCACGAAGCCGCCGTGGATTCCGGCCATCGGGTCGAGCAGATGATCTCCTGGCTCGCCCTCGAACACCACCGTGCCGTCGCCGACCTGCACCAGGCGGAAACCGAGCGCGCTGAGGATCAGGGTATCCGGGAATCGTCCGTCGAGCGCTTCCTGCAGGATCTCCCGGCCGGTCATGCCCCGGATGTCGGGCGTCGTCGCGGGACGTGGCCCCCAGGTGCGGGAGGGAAGAGGTTGGGCCCCTGTCATGCGTCGACGCTACGAGGGCCACCCGCCTCCGCAACAGTGTCGGATCCGACACTTTCACCACTATTTCCGACACTGCTTCACGGTTTGATTACCTGCAGGTCGGGCATCGCGTCGTAGTCTCCGCCCTGGGCCGCGCCGGTATGCCATATGCGAGGGCCGTGGCCGCTATCCAGCTGTCATTGATCGGCACTTTGCGCCAGGCGCCACGCAGACGTGAGACCAGAAGTGCCCAGTGCCCCGCGACAGTCTCGACCACATCCAGCGGCTGGAACCGCTGCGCCAGCTGGTATGTCGACAATCTGCGGGCCGATGTCTCCGGGTCTGCTGCATTCAGTACACCGAGGCGTAGTTCGCCGAGGGCGATGACCGAGACTCCCCATTCGTATCCATCGAACCTGGCCGAATCGAAACGCTCGTGCCCTCGAAGGTAGCTCGCCCGCGCGGGTTTACGTGCCGCTCATGGGCTGTGTGGATTCTGTGGTGACGTCGGGCGGCAGGTGCCGGACGCGGCGGGAACGCAGCAGCGCCTCGGTGGTGAAGATCGCCAGCGCGGCCCAGATCAGCGCGAAACCCGCCCAGCGGGAGGCGGGCATCGGCTCGTGCGCGACGGCGAGGCCCCAGGTCATCTGTAGCGCGGGCGTGAGGTATTGCAGCAGGCCCATGGTGGACAGCGCGACCCGTTGGGCCGCGACGGCGAACAGCAGCAGCGGGACCAGGGTGACCGGTCCGGTCGCCATCATCAGCGCGAGATGGCCCCCGCTGGAGGCGAATTCGCTGCGCCCGGTGACCGCGAGGCCGATCGCGAACGCCAGCGCGAACGGCGCCGAGACGAGGCCCTCGGCGGCGATGCCGCGCAGCGCGTCCAGCGGGATCACCTTCTTGACCAGACCGTAGGTGGCGAACGAACAGGCCAGCGTCAGGGCGATGATCGGCGGCCTGCCGTAGTCGACGGTGAGCACGGCCACCGCCGCCGCGCCGAGGGCGAGCGCGGCCCACTGCGGACCGGTCAGCCGCTCCCGGAACATCATCACGCCGAAGGCGACGGTGACCAGCGGGTTGATGAAGTATCCGAGCGCGCACTCCACGATGTGGCCCGAGGTGACGCCGTAGACGTACACACCCCAGTTGAGCGCGATCGCGGCCGAGGCGACGGCCGCCAGCCGCCAAGTTCGTCCGCCGATGCCGCGCAGCTCGCGCAGCCGCCCGCTCGCCGCGAGTACCGCGAGCACCACGACGAGCGTCCAGACGATCCGCTGTGCCACCACCTCGCTCGCGTCGGCGAACGCCAGCAACCCGAAGAAGGCGGGGAACAGTCCCCAGAGGAAGAACGCGCCGGTGCCGAACGCTACACCGGGGATGGACCTGCTTCGCCGCACATGACGAAGGTAGTTGTCCCGTAGCCTTGCGGTCATGTCGATTACCGTCCAGGCAGCGGAAGCCACCGGACTGAGCACGGCCGAGGTCGAGCAACGCCGCCGCGACGGCCTGACCAACGACGTGCCGGATCGTGCCAGCCGCTCGGTGCGCGACATCGTCCGCGCGAACGTCTTCACCAGGATCAACGCGATTCTCGGCGTCCTGTTCGTCCTGGTCTTGGCCACCGGATCGATCATCGACGGCATGTTCGGCCTGCTGATCGTCGCCAACAGCGCGGTCGGCATCGTTCAGGAGATCCGCGCCAAACGCACCCTGGACCGGCTGGCCATCGTCGGCCAGGCCAAGCCGACCGTGCGCCGGGACGGCGTGTCGCTCGAGATCGCGCCGCGCGAGGTGGTACTCGACGACCGGATCGAGCTCGGCCCCGGCGACCAGATCGTCGTGGACGGCACGGTCGAGGAGTCCGCGCAGCTGGAGGTGGACGAATCGCTGCTCACCGGCGAGGCCGACCCGATCGACAAGGCGGTCGGTGCCCCGGTGATGTCCGGCAGCTTCGTGGTCTCCGGGTCCGGCGCCTATCGCGCCACCAAGGTCGGCCGGGACGCCTACGCGGCGCGGCTGGCCGAGGAAGCGAGCAAATTCACCCTGGTGCACTCCGAGCTGCGCAGCGGCATCGACAAGATCCTGAAGTTCATCACCTACCTGCTCATCCCCGCCGGCCTGCTGAGCATCTACAACCAGCTGGTCTCCAGTAAGGAGTCGTGGCGGCCCGCGGTCACCGGCATGGTCGCCGCGCTGGTGCCCATGGTGCCCGAGGGGCTGGTGCTGATGACCTCGATCGCGTTCGCGGTCGGCGTGGTGCGCCTGGGCCGGCGCAAGTGCCTGGTGCAGGAGCTGCCCGCCATCGAGGGGCTGGCCCGCGTCGATGTGGTGTGCGCGGACAAGACCGGCACGCTGACCGAGAACGGCATGCGGCTGTCGGACCTGAAGACGCTGAACACTTTCGACGACACGCAGGTGCGCACTGCCCTGGCCGCGCTGGCCGCCGGCGACCCACGCCCGAACGCGAGCGTGCAGGCGATCGCCGAAGCCCTGCCGGACGGACCCGGCTGGCAACGCACCGCCGTCGCGCCGTTCTCCTCGGCCAAGAAGTGGAGCGGCTGCTCCTACGGTGAGCACGGCGACTGGCTGCTCGGCGCGCCGGACGTGCTGCTCGACCCGGACTCGGCGGACGCGCGCGTCGCCGAGGAACTCGGCGCCTCCGGTCTGCGCGTCCTGCTGCTGGCGCGCAGCGACCGTCCTGTCGACGCGCCGGACGCCCCTGGTCTCGTGCGGCCCGCCGCCCTGGTCGTGCTGGAGCAAAAGGTCCGGCCCGACGCCCGTGACACGCTCGATTACTTCGCCAGTCAGAATGTTTCGATCAAGGTGATCTCCGGCGACAACGCCGTGTCGGTCGGTGCGGTGGCCTCCTCGCTCGAGCTGCCGGGCGGCGACCACCCGATCGACGCGCGGGAGCTGCCGCAGGACCGCGACGGACTGGCCGACGTGCTGGACCGCAACACCACTTTCGGCCGGGTGCGCCCGGATCAGAAGCGCGCCATGGTTGCGGCTCTGCAGTCGCGCGGGCACACCGTGGCGATGACCGGCGATGGAGTGAACGACGTCCTCGCGCTGAAGGATTCGGATATCGGCGTGGCCATGGGCTCGGGCAGCCCGGCCACCAGGGCGGTGGCGCAGATCGTGCTGCTGGACAACAAGTTCGCCACCCTGCCCTACGTGGTCGGCGAGGGACGTCGCGTGATCGGCAATATCGAGCGGGTCTCGAATCTGTTCCTCACCAAGACCGTCTATTCCGTGCTGCTCGCGTTCCTGATCGGCGTGGCCGGGGTCGGCTCGCAGATCTTCGGCTACGAGCCGATCGGCTATCCGTTCCTGCCGCGGCACGTGACGATCGCGGCCTGGTTCACCATCGGCATCCCGGCGTTCATCCTCTCGCTCGCGCCCAACAACGAGCGGGCCCGCACCGGCTTCGTCCGGCGGGTCATGCGGTTGGCCATCCCGTCGGGCGTGGTGATCGGTGTGGCCACCTTCGTCGCCTACCTGATCGCCTACGCGGGGCCGCAGGCGAGCGAAGACCAGAAGGTCCAGGCGGGTACCACCGCGCTCATCACGTTGATCATGATCGCGGTGTGGGTGCTCGCCATCGTGGCGCGGCCATACGTGTGGTGGAAGGTCGTGCTGATCGCGGTGTCGGTGGCGGCGTACGTCTTCCTGTTCACCGTTCCGTTTACCCGTGAGTTCTTCAAACTCGACCCCTCCAACGTCGCGCTCACCGGCGCGGCGGTGGTTTGCGGTGTGGTCGGTATCGTGCTCGTCGAGGCGGCTTGGTGGGTGAGCGCGGCGATGCTCGGAGACAAACGGCAACTGTTCCCGAGCTCACCCGGCGGGGACTCTGTCTGATTTGCAGCGCCTGCGGCGCTGCGAACGGTGCTCGTAAGACTCGCGCCCCAGGGGTGATGAGCTTGCCCCAGGGGCGTCGTCCACGGTGGACGGCGTCAGTGAGGCACCTATGGTTCAGTTTTACGAGATGCCTTGTGCGAGGCGGGCATTCAGGGTTGGAGTACCTTCTCGGATATGGAGGTACTGCTGCACCAGATCGACGCGTTCGCCGACGCACCGTTCTCGGGCAACCCGGCCGCGGTGATGCCGCTCCCGTCGTGGCTGCCGGATGCGTTGCTGCAACAGCTGGCCGAGGAGAACAACCTCGCCGAAACCGCGTTCTACACCCCGCACTTACCTCCCGAGGCGGGTATGCCGCCGGGCGAGTGGCCCGCCTTCCACCTCCGCTGGTTCACGCCGAAGGTGGAGGTGGCACTGTGCGGGCACGCCACCTTGGCCAGCGCCGCGCAGATCCTGGTCGATATGCACCCCGGCGAGGACCGGGTGAGCTTCTACACCCGCAGCGGCTGGCTGCACGTCGACCGCACCGACGACAACGAGTTCGTCCTCGACCTGCCGGTCGTGCCGAGCATTCCGGTGCGGCCCGATCCGGCGCTGGTCGCGGCGCTCGGGGTCCGTCCCGTGCGTGCCTACTCCGGCACCGACGAGGTGATCGTGGTGGCCACCGAGCAGGAGGTGCGCGACGCCGCGCCGGTGCTGTCCGCGTTCCCTGCGCTGCCACGCGCCGCGATCGTCACCGCGCCCGGTGACTCGGTCGACTTCGTCTCCCGGGTCTTCGCTCCTGGCGTTGGCGTCCCGGAAGATCCGGTGACCGGCTCAGCGCATGCCCAGCTGGTTCCGCTGTGGAGCGAGGAACTGGGCCGCACCGAAATGCGCGCGAGGCAGCTGTCGCGCCGCGGCGGTAGCCTGCGCTGCGAGCTGGCCGACGACCGCGTGCTGCTGTTCGGCCGTTGCCACCGGTACCTCGACGGGGTCGTCACGCTGCCGGACTGAACGGCTCTGGTCACGGCCTCGTCTTCTGGTCCGATGCTCACGCCGGTTCACCTGCGCACGTGGTGCAGCGCTCACGGGTCCGGGCCTGGCGTCGAATCGGTGTGGCGCGGCAACTTACGGGGCAGGGACCGGTCCGTCGTCGGGTCCGGGCAGGACGACATCGCGGTATTCGGGCAGCAGCGGGATGACCGCGAAGCTGTCTGCCACCGCGTCCGCGGGGAGCGTTTGGACGGCGCGGATACTCTTCTGGGCGGCCAGGTTTCGCAATGCCTCCAGCGGACCGCGTACGACGAGTCCGACCACGCACGCGCAGCCGTCCCGCAGGCGCTCGGCGGAGAGTGCGACGATACGGGCGGACCGGTCGTCGACGGGGCGGGGTAGCAGCCAAGCCGCGTATTGCGCGGAATCCACCGCCGCACCAGCGCCTTCCGGTACCGGCACGGCGACCAGCGGGGTTTGCACGCGCAGCAGCGATATCCGGTACAGCACCTGGGCGATGCGCATCCCACCGCTGTGCGCCGGAATCTGTTCCGGCGGCAATGGTTCGGTGAACGAGACCAGCGCCCAATGCTGATCGGCGTCGCCTCCGGTCAGCGAATCCCGCGCACGCGCAAGGTAATCCGCGACCTGTTCGCCATGATCCGGCCCGAGCCGGTCGGTGGACACACCGTCCTGGCGCGGCGGATTCAGCACGCCGAGCGCGACCACCAGCGCGACGGCGGCCCCGGCGAGGGCGGCCCCACGCCATGCCGGTACGCGTCGGTCAGGCATTGCGCAAGACGTCCAAGGCGTGTTTCAGGTCGTCCGGATACTCGCTGGTGATCTCCAGGTAGCGGCCGTCGGCGGGATGCTGGAACCCCAGCGACCGGGCGTGCAGCCACTGGCGTTGCAGCCCGAGCCGCTCGGCCAGGCGAGGGTCCGCGCCGTAGGTGAGATCGCCGCAGCAGGGGTGGCGGATCGCCGAGAAATGCACCCGGATCTGATGGGTACGGCCGGTTTCCAAATGGATGTCGAGCAGGCTGGCCGACGGGAACGCCTCGACGGTGTCGTAGTGGGTGATGCTCGGGCGTCCGTCGGCGGTGACGGCGAACTTCCAGTCGTTGCCGCGGGCCCGGCCGATCGGGGCATCGATGGTGCCGCTGCTGGGATCCGGATGTCCTTGGACCACGGCGTGATACCGCTTGTCGACGGTGCGCTGCTTGAACGCGCGTTTGAGCACCGTATACGCATGCTCGGACTGGGCGACCACCATCACCCCCGAGGTTCCGACGTCGAGGCGGTGCACGATGCCCTGCCGTTCGTGGGCACCCGAGGTGGAGATGCGGTAGCCCGCCGCGGCCAGCCCGCCCACCACGGTCGGCCCGCTCCAGCCGACGCCGGTATGCGCGGCCACGCCGACGGGCTTGTCCACCGCGACGATGTCGTCGTCGGCGTAGAGGATCTTCATGCCCTCCACGGGTTCGGCCTCGACGGTCAGCTCACGCTTGGGTTCCGGGAACACCACCTCGAGCCACGCTCCCGCGGTGAGCCGGTCGGACTTGCCCGCGGCGATGCCGTCGAGCTGCACCGAGCCTTCCTCGGCCAGCGCGGCCACGGCGGTGCGGGAGAGGCCGAGCAAACGGGACAGGCCCGCGTCCACGCGCATGCCGTCGAGCCCGTCGGGGACGGGCATGGTCCTGGTCTCCCTCATGCCGCGCTGCTCTCGCCCGCGCCGTCCGCTTTGCCCGGACCGACACGCGTGCCGTTGGGCTCGAAGCCGAACACGGTGAGCACCACGAGCAGGATCGCTCCGCACACGATGGCGGAGTCCGCCACGTTGAACACCGGCCACCAGCCGATCGCGACGAAATCGACCACGTGACCCTGCAGCGGGCCCGGCGCGCGGAACAGCCGGTCCACCAGGTTGCCGAGCGCGCCGCCGAGCACCATGCCAAGGCCGATTGCCCACCACAGCGAGCGCAGGGTGCGGCCGATGCGCACCACGCCGATCACGACGGCGGCGGCGACCAGGGTCAGCAACCAGGTCATGCCGGTGGCCATGGAGAACGCCGCGCCCGGATTGCGCACTAGGCTCAGGCGCGCGAAGTCGCCGATGATCGGCACCGGGTCGCCCGGCGTCAGGTTCGCGACCGCGAGGGTCTTGGTGAGCAGATCCAGGCCGAGTAGAACCGCGGCGATGACGAGAAGGGTCCGCAGCCGCTGCGGCGGGATCTTCGTCATCGGATCGGCGATGTTCGTCTGGCTTTCCTCGGGCGGCCGGTCGTCACTCACGCCGACCATCATCTCTCGAGCGGAATCACGACCGGTGCGCGCGTCCGATTGCCCGGCACGGCTACCCGGTCCGGGTTCGTACGGCACGCCCGGTTCGATGTCCCAGCTGACACTCAGGAAGCGGTCGTACCCTGTTGCACGTGACGGTGTTGTCTTATCCCCACCTTCCTCGCATCGCGCGATCGGGTGTGCTGCTCATGGTGCTCGCGGTCGGGCTGTCCGCCTTCGGCGCCGGTTGCGCCGACGGCGTCGAATCGCGCGGCGAGACCGATGGCACCGAGCCCCTCGGCCTGCGCAAGGAAGTGACCGTTCCTATTCCGGCCGCGGTGACCACGGTCGTCTCGGCCGGTGCCGAGCCGCGTTCGCTGCTGCGGCCGGACTACCCGGCGGGCACGGTGCAGCGGGTCACGCTCTACACCGCGCACCACATCGAACAGCAGCTCGACGAGCAGCCGAAGCGCGATTTCTCCACCCCCGCGCTGACCATTCCGATGACCGCGCACACCACCACCGAGGGCATCGATCTGACCCTCGGCTCGGTCACCTCCCCGGACCCGACGCTGGCCAAGGCGCTCACCAAGATCGGTGGCTCGCACGCCGGCTTCGACCTCAGCGATCTCGGCGCGATCACCGCATTGCGGCTCGAGCCGGCGCCGGATGCGTCCAACACCGCGCGCGCCGCCCTCGAGCAGGCGTTCTATCAGGCCGTCTACCGTTCGATCGCGTTCCCCGACCAGCCCGTCGGCGAGGGTGCGGTGTGGACGGTGCGGCAGGAGGTGAACGGCGGCGTCCTGCTCGACCAGGTGACCACCGCGACGCTGACCGAGCGCGACGGCGACCGGCTCACCATCGAACTGCACGTCACGCAGAAGCCGAAGTCGCTGGTGTGGAACCTGCCCAACAACGCGGGCACCTTGGACATCCGCGACTACGTCATGCAGGGCGCGGGCACCATCACGGTGGATCTCGGCTTGCCGCTGCCCGTGGCCGGGTCTATCACCGTGGGCGGGCACCAGTCCTACCGCGATCCGCGCAGCGCCAGCACACTGCGGCAGACGATCGATACGCAGGTGTCGTGGACCGAGTGATCCGCGCGTGCGGCCTGCTGACCGCGGCCGCGTCCGTCGTGCTCGCCGCGGGCTGCGGTGCGCCAGAACCGGCCGCCGAATCACCCGAGCTGCCGCCGCTGGGCCCAATAGTCGCCGCCACCCCGGTAACAGTCGCGCCGGAGACCGATTCCGATCGGTTGCGCGATCGGTTGCTCGGCGACGCCGACCTGCCGTCGGGCTTCACCGCACTGCCGCCGCGCGCCGATGCGGGAATGGCACCAACCGACGCGTCGCCCACGAACCCAGCGGAATGCGCGAAGGTACTCACGCCGCTCGGCGCGCAGCAGCCCGGCGCGCTGGCGCAGGCGTCCACCCAATATGCCGGGCCGAATTTCTCCAGTATCGATATCGACGCGGCGAGTTATCAGCAAGACGCGCTCACGGGGGCATTCTCGGCCGTGCAGGAAATGCTGCGCCGCTGTGCCCACTACTCGGGAGCCGACGCCACCGATATCGCGGTGGAGTACCGGATCGGCGGGCTCGCCCAGCCAGCCGCGGGCCATGCCGCCGCCGCTTTCCAGGTGCGCACCACCAGCGAGGGTCTGACGCTCGGCTCGTCGGTAGCGATCGTGCAGGTCGGCAGCACACTGGTGCAGGTCGCGGTGACCGCACCGGAGGCGGTGGACCCCGGTGTGCTGAGTGCGCTGACGGCCGCGCAGGTGCGCCGGCTGAACGGCGTCGCGGGTCCTTGATTTCCGGCGATACGGCCTGGCGCGGCGGTCGGCGGGAATAGGCTCGACATGGTCCGACACCATGCCTCGACCGGAGGTCAACCATGTCTGATGTCAAACCTATTCCCGAGGGATATCCGGTGGTCTCGCCCGGGCTGGCCATCGACGGAGCGGCGGCGGCGGTCGAGTTCTACAAGAACGTGCTCGGCGCCACCGAGCGAATGCGCATGCCCGGGCCGGGTGGCAAGATCGCGCACTGCGAACTGATGTTCGGCAATTCTGTCGTCATGCTCGGCGACCCGGCGCCCGATATGGATTTCCTCGACCCGAAGACGGTCGGCGGCACCCCGGTCAACCTCTACGTGTACGTCGAGGACGCCGACGCCGCCTTCGCCGCCGCGCTGAATGCGGGCGCCAAGGAACTCACGCCCATGACCACACAGTTCTACGGCGATCGCAGCGGCTCCTTCGAGGACCCGTGGGGACACCGCTGGACCGTCGCCACCCATGTCGAGGACGTGCCGCCCGAGGAGATGGACCGGCGGATGGCCGAACAGTTCGGCGGATCATGAGCCGAATCGGCGAGCTCACCCGGCGATAATCGAATCACCCTCGACCCGGATGCTTTTCGGGGCGAGTGGGCCGGCGGCCGGTCCGTTCGCGACCGAGCCGTCCAGGCCGAACTTGCTGCCGTGGCAGGCGCAGTCGATGGTGCCGCCGGACACCCTGACGACCTTGCATCCCGCGTGCGTGCAGATCGAGGACAGTCCGACGAAGGTACCCGCGCTGGGCTGGGTCACCACGGTGTCGCCGAGGATCACGCCACCGCCGACCGGGACGTCGGTCGTCTTGGCGAGCACCTTCGCGGCGGGCCTGCCATCCGGGGCGGGATTCGCCGCGGGCGACGCATCGTCTTTCGCGTCGGTGGTGCACGCCGCGAGCGCCGCCGCGGCCGCGACGGCGCCGGCTCCCGCGATGACCACGGTGCGCCGGGTGTGGACCTGTTCGTCGAGTGTCATGTGTCGCGCTCCTCGCCAACCGCGGCGGGCGGGATGCCTGCCGTCGAGCGATCGCGGTATCGGCGTTGTGTCGGTACCGCTTTCGTCTTGTCTACGGAAAAGGCGACCCCGCGGTTCAATTGGGCAGGTCCCAGCCATGTCGGCGCGGCGTGGCGGTGCCGGTGTGCGGCTGAAACATCGCGCGGCCATGGATGTTCCGTCCTGGCCGCAGCGTCGGTACCCACAGCTCGACGGGGATCGGCGTCAGGCGCGAACGGCGGACCCGGACCCCCTCATCTGTTTGTGGCCGGGTCCGCCGCTCCCTGGTGGTTACCCGCGGGTGATGGCTTCGAACACCTTCGGGTCGACGAGGGTGGAGGTGTCGCCGAGTTCGCGTCCTTCGGCGATGTCGCGCAGCAGGCGGCGCATGATTTTGCCGCTGCGGGTTTTCGGC
>NZ_JBFAYO010000059.1:0-15690 GCF_040681325.1 Nocardia sp. NPDC051787 | reverse complement strand
CCCCCACACGGGGAGTGAAGAGCCGGAACCAAAAAATATTTGGCACTGACATTCATCGACACACTATTGAGTTCTCAAAGAACACACGCACACACCATCGCCCGGTTTGAGCCGTTCGATCGGTGAAGCAACTTTTCCAGCTTAGCTCAGCCTCGAACCACGTTGCAAACGAGATTCTCGTTCGAGCTAGTGTGACCGCCAGGCGCTCCTCGTCCTACCTCGTTTCCCTCGCCTCTCGCTCAGCGTTTCCGCTCAGCTCCTGGGCTCCGGGTCGGTGTCCGTGTCGCTCTGACTTGGACAAAGTTACGTGTCGGCGTGCACGATGTCAAATCCCCTGGTCAGGAAGCGTTTTCGCGGAAACGTTCGGAGGTCGCGGACAACCGGGATCGAATCGGCGATCAATCCGCGGCGCCGACGCGCACTACATCGCCTCCCAGTGCCTGCAGCTGCTCGACGAAATTCGGATAACCGCGATCGATGTGGAAGACGTCGTGCACTTCGGTGGTCCCATCGGCGACCAAACCCGCGAGGACCAATCCGGCGCCCGCTCGAATATCGGACGACCACACCGGGGCACTCGACAACCTCGGAATGCCGCGCACCACGGCGTGGTGCCCGTCGGTGCGGGCGTCGGCACCGAGCCGGATCATCTCCTCCACGAAGCGGAAGCGCGCTTCGAAGATGTTCTCGGTGATCATCGATGTCCCGTCCGCGATGGACGCGAGCCCGATGGCCATCGGCTGCAGGTCGGTCGGGAAGCCGGGGAACGGCAGGGTCGAGAAGTTCACCGCGCGCGGGCGCTCGGCCTGCACCACGCGGAAGCCGTCCTGCTCGAACGAGATCCGCGCACCCGCGGAACGCAACTTGTCCAGCACCAGGGACAGGTGCTTGGGGTTCACTCCGGTGACGCGGATGTCCCCAAGGGTCATCGCGGCGGCGATCCCCCAGGTCGCGGCCACTATGCGGTCGCCGATGACGCGGTGGGTGGTGGGCGAGAGCCGCTCGACGCCCTGGATGGTGAGCACCGAGGTGCCCGCCCCGCTGATCCGCGCGCCCATCCGGACGAGCATGTTGCACAGGTCGACGATGTCCGGCTCGCGCGCGGCGTTGTCGATCACCGTCTCCCCCTGGGCGAGCACCGCCGCCATGAGGATGTTCTCGGTCGCGCCGACGGAAGGAAAGTCCAGACGGATCCGGGCGCCTTGAAGCTCGTCGGCCCGCGCGACCACGCAGCCGTGCTCGATCTCGCTGGTCGCGCCGAGCAGACGCAGACCGGCCTGATGCATATCGAGCGGACGTGAGCCGATCGCGTCACCGCCGGGCAGTGCGACGACCGCACGCTTGCATCGAGCCATCAGCGGACCGAGCACACACACCGACGCACGGAACTGGGTGACCGCGGGGAAGTCGGCGTGGTACTTCGGCTCGGCGGGCGTGGTGATGGTGACCACCCGGCCGTCGATGGTCACGTCACAGCCGAGGCCGCGCAGTACATCGGCCATCAGTGGCACGTCGAGGATGTCCGGGCAGTTCGAGATCGTGGTGGTGCCCTCGGCCAGCAACGCAGCGGCCATCAGCTTGAGGACGCTGTTCTTGGCGCCCCCCACCGTGACCTCACCGACGAGTCTATTTCCGCCGGTAACCAAAAACCGTTCCATGCCGCCTCTCCGCGTATTCGGCGCACTGTTGGTGCAAGGATAGTTGCGGCGGCCAACTACGGTGCCGCCTCTGCGCGACTACCCTCGCCTCTGGCCGTCTTTGCCGTACCAGCGAGTGCCGCGAGCTAGGTTTTGCGCGGCCGACGGCGTGGTCGGCGTCGTGTTCCCGGCATACCCCGTGGTTACTCGCGTACTCGCATGTTCTCGCCGACGCGATCAGGCGCTCGGCAGGTCCCCGCCGGGCTTCCACAGGATATCGCCGCCGGGATTGGCCACCCGGCTCAGGATGAACAGCAGGTCGGATAGCCGATTGAGGTACTTGGCGGGCAAGACGTCGGTGTCCTCCGGATACGCCTCGATCGCGGCCCACGCGGAGCGTTCCGCGCGGCGGGCAACGGTGCGGGCGGTATGCAGCAGGGCCGCCAGCGGCGTACCACCGGGCAGGATGAACGAGTTCAAAGCCGGCAGTTCGGCATTGAACTCATCGCACCACGCTTCGAGCCGGTCGACGTAGGGCTGGGTGACGCGCAGCGGCGGGTACTTCGGCTCCGCGACCACGGGTGTGGAGAGGTCGGCGCCGGCGTCGAACAGATCGTTCTGAATTTGCCGCAGCACCGCGAGCATCATCTCATCCGGCTGCCCGAGCGCGATCGCCACGCCGATGGCCGCGTTCGTCTCATCGCAGTCGGCGTACGCGACCAGGCGCGGATCGTTTTTGGCGACCCGGGAGAAGTCGCTCAGTCCCGTGGTCCCGTCATCGCCGGTCCGGGTATAGATCCGCGTCAAGTGAATACTCACAGCACAACCCTAATGGGCGCGGCCGAGTGAAGTCCGCCCCCAGCCCGGTCAGGTCCAGCGAAGACCCGAGGCAGCCGCTCATGTGATCTACAGACCTGGCATCCGCCGGGTGCGGTCTGAAGGGCGGGACTCCACCCAGGAAAGAAAGGCGGTCAACGAGTCGCGATCGAGCGCCAACTCGAAGCCGCCGGTCCGGTCCGACACCGCGATCACCGCGATGTCGTCGGTCATGATGTCGTATTCGTCACCGCGCGGACCGCGGCGATCACCGATCTCGATGCCTTGACGCCGAATCATGGAATCCGGGCCCAGTTTGAGGCTGGTGAGCTTGAAGAAGACGAGCCGGTCCTCGTCGTACCGGATCAATCCGTGCCGCCAACCCTGACCACCGCGGGCAGGGAGAACGCGCAGAATCGCGGCTGTTCCGCCGCGGCGCAACATGATCAGGCGATAGGTCGAGGCCAGCGCGAGGAACACGAGCACGAGCACCAGAATGATCAGCAGAACCATCCCGGTTTGCAATGCCGTTCGTCCCTTCGCTCCGCCGCCGTGTCGTCGACACGGTATTCGATTGGCGGTGTTCGCCGGCTCTTCGTGGTTGCGCAGGCTTGCGCCTCCGAGCCTGATGTTCACACCGCGTGCGGTCATTCAACCACGGCCCTGAATTTACAAATGGCCCGGCCGTGTCCGACTCGCCTACAAAACACGCTGTCGGCGGTGAAGAGTGTCTTCACCGCCGACAGCCGTCGTTCCTCGATGACAGGTTGTTGCTACGCGTTCGAGGTCTGCTCGACCGCGCGCACCCGGGCCTGAGCCGCCTTCTGCTGCTCTTCACTGGCCTCCGAGTCGGCCAGCACCCGGCGGGCCGCCTCGACATCCACCTCGTCGGCGAACTCCGCCGACTCGGCCAGTACCCGAACCGAGTTCGCGGTCACCGAGAAGAAGCCACCGTGCACCGCGGCGACGATGCGCTCGCCCTCGCTGGACACGATGTTCACAGTGCCGCCCTCGACCAGCTGGCCGAGCAGCGGCTCGTGCCCCGGCATGATGCCGATCTGGCCCTCGGTGGTCTGCGCGCTGACGAACGACGCCTGGCCGGACCAGAGCAGTCGTTCGACCGCGACGAGATCGACCGACATGTTGTTAATGGACTCAGTCGCCATGGGTGACTACTTTCCGGCGATCTTCTTCGCGGCCGCCTCGACGTCATCCAGACCACCACAGCTGTTGAACGCCTGCTCCGGGAAGTGGTCGAACTCGCCCTTGCAGACCCGGTCGAAGTCGTCGATGGTCTGCTCCAGCGGCACGACCGAACCCACCTGGCCGGTGAACTTCTCGGCCACGATGAAGTTCTGGCCCAGGAACTTCTCCAGACGACGGGCGCGGCCGACGAGGACCTTGTCCTCTTCGGAGAGCTCGTCCATACCGAGGATGGCGATGATGTCCTGCAGCTCCTTGTACTTCTGCAGGATCCGCTTCACCTCGTTGGCCACCGCGAAGTGCCGGTCACCGACGATCGAGGCCTCCAGGATGCGGGAGGTCGAGGTCAGCGGGTCGACGGCGGGGTAGATGCCCTTCTGCGAGATCGGGCGGGAAAGCTCGGTCGTCGCGTCCAAGTGGGCGAAGGTGGTGGCGGGCGCCGGGTCGGTGTAGTCGTCGGCAGGCACGTAGATGGCCTGCAGCGAGGTGATGGACCGACCGCGGGTCGAGGTGATGCGCTCCTGCAGCTCACCCATCTCATCGGCCAGGGTCGGCTGGTAACCGACGGCCGAAGGCATGCGGCCGAGCAGGGTGGAGACCTCGGAACCGGCCTGGGTGAACCGGAAGATGTTGTCGATGAACAGCAGCACGTCCTGGTGCTGCACGTCGCGGAAGTACTCGGCCATGGTCAGGGCCGAGAGGGCGACGCGCATACGGGTGCCCGGGGGCTCGTCCATCTGGCCGAAGACGAGGGCGGTGTCCTGGAGGACGCCCATCTCTTCCATCTCCAGGCGGAGGTCGGTGCCCTCACGGGTGCGCTCACCGACGCCGGCGAACACGGAGGTACCGGAGAACTCCCGCGCGATACGGGTGATCATCTCCTGGATCAGAACGGTCTTGCCGACACCGGCGCCACCGAACAGGCCGATCTTGCCACCCTTCACGTACGGGGTGAGCAGGTCGATGACCTTGATGCCCGTCTCCAGGATCTCGGTCTTGCCCTCGAGCTGGTCGAACGACGGCGGCTTGCGGTGGATGCCCCACTGCTCGCCCTCGCGGCCGAGGCCCGGGGTGTCCAGGCAGTCGCCGAGCGCGTTGAAGACGTGGCCCTTGACCACGTCGCCGACCGGCACCGAGATCGGCTTGCCGGTGTCGGTGACGGTGGCGCCGCGGACCAGGCCGTCGGTCGGCTGCATCGAGATGGTGCGCACGATGTTGTCGCCGAGGTGCTGGGCGACCTCGAGGGTCAGGGTCTTGGCCACCGAGGTCAGGGCGATCTCGGCGTGCAGCGCGTTGAACAGTTCGGGGATGGCTCCGCGCGGGAATTCGACGTCCACGACGGGGCCGATGACCCGGACGACGCGGCCCGTGGCGGCGCCGGTCCGGCTCGTGTCTTCTCGAGTGACAGCTGCGGTCATTGGTGTTGGTTCTCTCCGTGTCGATGGGCGGCCCTCGGGCCGCGGCGCTTAGTCGCGATCAGCGCTCGCCGCCAGCGCGTTCACGCCGCCGACGATTTCGCTGATTTCCTGCGTGATCTGGGCCTGACGCACCGAGTTCGCCTCCCGCTGAAGCACGTTCGCGAGTTCGTTGGCGTTGTCGGTGGCGGCCTTCATTGCGGTGCGCCGAGCCGCGGACTCGGATGCCGCTGCCTCGAGCAACGACGCGTAGATGCGCGTGTTGATGTACTTCGGCAGCAGCGCCGCCAGCAGCACATCGGCGTCGGGCTCGAATTCGTACTGCGCGTGGACTTCCGCGGTCGGCGAATCCGACACGATGTCCTCGCCCAGGTCGAAGTTCTCGTCGACGAAGCTCACCTGGATGGGCGCCAACCGGCGTACCTCCGGGGTCTGGGTCAGCATCGACACGAAGCGGGTGTAGACGATGTGCAGTTCATCCACCCCGGCGATGTCGCCCGTTCCGCGCGGATGCGGAACCTCGCCGTCGGACCCGGCCATGAACGCATCCACCAGGTGGTGGCAGGCGGCCGAGGCATCGGTGTACTTCGGCTGCTGCGAGAACCCGGTCCATGCGGACACGAATGGGCGGTTGCGGAAGGTGTAGTACGTCAGGCCCTTGTTGCCCATGACGTAGAGCACCGGTTCCTTGCCCTCGTCGCGCAGGGTGGTCATCAGCTCTTCGGCGCGCTTGAGCACGTTCGAGTTGTAACCACCGCACATACCGCTGTCACTGGTGATCACCAGCACCGCCGCACGACGCGGGTTGGGGCGCTCGGTCAGCAGCGGGTGCGACAGGTTCTTCGACGCGCTCGCCAGCTCGCTGAGGACCTTGGTGATCTCCTCGGCGTACGGCTTCGCGGCCGCGACCCTGGCCTGGGCCTTGGAGATGCGCGAGGTCGCGATCAGCTCTTGGGCCTTGGTGATCTTCTTGATCGAATTCACACCACGAATGCGGGAGCGCAATTCACGCAAACTTGCCATCAGCGGTTCACACTCCCTTCATTCGCACGAATCGAATAGCGCATGGCAGGCTCGATTACTTCTCGACGTGCTTGCGCGTCACCGACAGCGACTCGACCTCTTCGTGGTCGAGCTCGCCCGCTTCGGCCTCGTTCACCACACGGCTGCCGTCGGCGGCGAGGAAGCCCTGCTTGAACTTGTCGGTGGCCGTCTTGATCGCCTCGGCCGCGTCGCCATCGAGCACCTTGCCGCCCGCGATGGCCTTGAAGGCGTCCGCGGCGGTGCGGTGCAGGTCTTCCAGCAGCTCCACGTTGAAGCGGCGGATGTCGGCGACCGGAACCGAGTCGTAGTAGCCGCCGTCGACCAGGTAGATCGAAACGATCTGGTCTTCGACCGGCACCGGCGAGTACTGGTCCTGCTTGAGCAGCTCGACCCAGCGGGCGCCACGCTCGAGCTGCGCCAGCGACGCGGCGTCGAGGTCGGAGGCGAAGGCGGAGAACGCCTCCAGCTCGCGGTACTGGGCCATTTCCAGACGCAGCGAACCGGCGACCTTCTTCATGCCCTTGGTCTGGGCGGCGCCACCGACGCGGGAGACCGAGGTACCGACGTTGATCGCCGGGCGGACACCCTTGTTGAACAGGTCGGACTCGAGGAAGACCTGGCCGTCGGTGATGGAGATGACGTTGGTCGGAATGAACGCCGAGATGTCGTTGGCCTTGGTCTCGATGATCGGCAGACCGGTCATCGAGCCGGCGCCCATCTCGTCGGACAGCTTGGCGCAACGCTCCAGCAGACGGGAGTGCAGGTAGAAGACGTCACCGGGGTACGCCTCGCGGCCCGGCGGGCGACGCAGCAGCAGCGAGATGGCGCGGTAGGCCTCGGCCTGCTTGGTCAGGTCGTCGAACACGATCAGCACGTGCTTGCCCTGGTACATCCAGTGCTGGCCGATGGCCGAACCGGTGTAGGGCGCCAGCCACTTGAAGCCGGCGGAGTCCGAGGCCGGGGCCGCGACGATGGTGGTGTACTCCAGCGCGCCGTGCTGCTCCAGCGCGGCCTTGACGCCCGCGATGGTGGAACCCTTCTGGCCGATGGCGACGTAGATGCAGCGCACCTGCTTCTTGGGATCGCCGGTCTCCCAGTTGGCCTTCTGGTTGAGGATCGCGTCGATGCAGACCGCGGTCTTGCCGGTCTTGCGGTCGCCGATGATCAGCTGGCGCTGGCCACGGCCGATCGCGGTCAGCGCGTCGATGGCGGTGATGCCGGTGGCCAGCGGCTCTTCGACCGGCTGACGCTCCAGCACGGTCGCGGCCTGCAGCTCCAGCACGCGCTGCTCCTCGGACTCGATCTCGCCGAGACCGTCGATCGGCTGACCGAGCGGGTTCACCACGCGGCCGAGGAACTTGTCGCCGACCGGGACCGAGAGCACGTCACCGGTCCGGCGGACCTCGTGACCTTCCTCGATTTCGGCGAACTCGCCGAGGATGACCGCACCGATCTCACGGTCCTCGAGGTTCAGCGCCACGCCGAGCACGCCACCGGGGAACTCGAGCAGCTCGTTGGCCATCGCCGAAGGCAGGCCGCTGACGTGCGCGATGCCGTCGCTGGCGTCGGTGACCACGCCGACTTCTTCGATGGAGGTCTCGGGGGTGTAGCTCTGGGTGTAGCTCTCGATCGCGCTACGGATCTCGTCGGAGGAGATCGTCAGCTCCGCCATGTTCTTCCTGCTCTCGCTGTCTGGGTCTGGAATGTCGGGGGTGGTGGTGAGCGCGCTAGGTCAGGGCCCGGCGCAGCTTTTCCAGTCGGCCGAGGGCGCTGCCGTCGATCACGTCGTCACCGACGCGCACGACGAGCCCGCTCAGCAAAGTCGGGTCGACCTGGACGTGCACCGTGATCGCCTTGCCGTAGATACGGCCGAGCGAGCCGGCCAGCCGGTCCCGCTGCTGCTCGGTGAGCGTGATCGCGGCGCGCACGTGCGCGACGATCTGCTCACGACGACCCGCTGCCAGGTCGGACAGCTCGTCGAAGGCCGCGCCGATGCTCGTCCGCTGCCTGGCCACCACCTGCTCCGCCAGGGTCAGGGTGATCGGCTCGGTCTTGTCCGAGAGCAGGCGGGCGACCAGCTCGCGCTTGGCCGACGCCGGCTTCGCCCGATCCGACAGAGCCTGCTCCAGCTCGGGGTTGTCGGCGATGATCCGGCCGAGCCGGAACAGCTCGTCCTCGACCGCGTCGAGCCGGCCGCGCTGCGCCGCCGACTCCAGCAACGCCTCTTGGCCGAGCAGCACCAGGGTGTCGACCAGGTTCGAGGTGCGCGACCAGTCCTGGGCCACCGCGGTGGTCAGCACCGCCAGCGTGGCAGCGCTGACCTTGCCGCCGAAGACCCGCTCGCAGAGTTCCGCGCGCACGGAACCCGGCACCGACACGTCCGCGAGCGCCACACGCAGCGAACGCTGGTCGTCCAGCACGGCGACAACGGCGAACAGTTCCGAACCCGTCGTGGCCGCAGCCGTATCGCTTCCGGTCAGAGCGGCCCGAAGCGCCTCCCGGGACCGGGCGCTTGCCTCGCGGCTCGCTGCGTACATGCTTCTCACTTTCGCGTCGTTACCTTCCGACCCCGATGCCTGCGTCCGACTCGTCGAGCTCGTCGAGGAACCGCTCGATCGACGCCGCCTGCTTGGCCTCGTCCGACACCGACTGTCCGATGATCTTCTCGGCCAGGTCGACGGCCGTGCGGCCGACTTCGGAGCGGAGCTCGGTGAGGATCTGCTGGCGCTGGGCTTCCAGCTGGGTGTGGCCCGCCGCGACGATGCGGTCGCTTTCGGCCTGGGCCTCGGCGCGCATCTGGGCGAGGATCTCCTGGCCCTGGGTGCGCGCGTCCTCCCGGATACGGGCGGCCTCGAGCCGGGCCTCGGCCAGCTGCTGCTGGTACTGCTGCAGGGTGAGCTGAGCTTCTTCCTGCGCGGCTTCCGCGCGAGCGATGCCGCCTTCGATCTTGTCCGAACGCTCATCGAGCGTCTTCATCAGGCGCGGAACCACGTACTTGTAGAACAGGGCCGCGATGATGATGACGCAGACGATCGACCAGACGATGTCGTACGTTTCGGGGACGAGAGGATTCACTTCCTCTCCCTCCGCCGCCGCGAGCAAAACTGACTCGTACATCGGAATCAGAAAATGAAGCCGGCGACGAGACCGATGAGGGCGAGCGCCTCGGTGAACGCGATACCGAGGAACATGTTGGTGCGGATGGTGCCCTGCAGCTCAGGCTGACGCGCGATGCCCTCGATGGCCTTGCCGACGACGATGCCGACGCCGATGCCAGGGCCGATCGCGGCGAGACCGTAGCCGACAGCGCCCAAACCCTTGAACGTGCTCTCGGTCGTCGCGGCTTCCTGGGCCAGGTAAGCGAGGCTCATGAGTCTTCCATTCCCTTTCTGTTGCTCACCCGCCGGTCGGCGTGGTGTAGCAGGTTTCCGGTAGTTGTGTCGGTCAGGTCAGTGGTCGGCCGCGTGCTGTGCGAGCCCGATGTAAACGGCGGTCAGCAGCGCAAACACATAGGCCTGCAGGAAGATGACCAACATCTCGAACAGCGTGAATCCGAGTCCCGCGAGCAGCGAGAACGGCGAGAACACCTTCATCCATGAAGCGGCGTCGAACAGGAAGAACCAGGTGGCGCTGAAGAACAGCACCAGCATGATGTGACCGGCCAGCATGTTGGCCATGAGTCGGACGGTCAGCGTGAACGGACGCAGGATGAAGGTGGAGACGAACTCGATCGGAATCAGCAGCACGTGGAGTGCGGGGGGAACATTCGGAACGACGATGCTGCTGCGCATGTAGGTGAGGAATCCGTACTTCTTGATACCGACGTAGTTGAACGCCAGGTACGCGATGACGGCCAGCGTCAGCGGCATGCCGATTCGAGCATTCGACGAGATGTTCAACCCCGGAATGATGCCGGAGAAGTTCAGAAAGAGGACCGTGAAGAAGATCGTCGCGATCAACGGGAAGAATCTGCGTCCCGACTCCTTGCCCAGCACCTCTTCGCAGATCTGCTCCTTGACGAAGACCAGGCCGATTTCGGCGACATTCTGCAGACCGCGCGGCACGATCTTCGGCGAACGGAACGCCAGCAGCATCACGGCGACCAGAACGGCCGACATCAGCATGCGGATCAGCATCAATCGATCGAGTTCGAACGGCGTTCCCTCGAACAGCACAGCTGGAGGGAAGAAGTCGGTAAGCGACGGCGCATGGAACTCGGCCGCCAGAGTGGTGACGCTCAGCGTTCTCTCCCGTGTTCGGGCCGCGGGTACGGTCATTCCCGCGGTTCGATCGGACATTGACGATCAATTTGGGTCGACTCAGGTCGGCTCGAAGTTCGTCAGCAGCTGTGCGGCGGTTTGGACTCCACCCGGCGTCTGTACGTGTGTCGGCGACATCGTCGACATGCAGAACCGGAACACCCCTCGGAGCCCGGCACGGCAGTAAGCATAGCTGCCTTTGTGGGGGATCCAGCGGGTGACCCCTCACTTGGTCGCTTGCTTACCAACACTTTACCAAGTGATCTACGACAGCATGTAGGGGGTGTGCGTTTTTTGTTACTCGCGGGTATCAGACGCTTCCGTGTCGGTGGTCGTCACGTATGGGACCTTCTGGCGCAGAACGCCGTACGTCTCCGCGCCGAGCACGATGACCAAGGCTCCGACGACGGTGAGGAACAGGACGACCCGGTCGTAGAAATCGAACTGGTTGAGGATCGCGATGACGACCAGCGCCACGAGCATCTTGCCCACCCAGCTCACCAGCATGACCAGACCGGCGGTGGTCGGAGGCAATTTCGCGCCGAACAGCACGACGGCCGCGGTGGTGAGAATAAAGCCCCCGCCGATCGCGGCGCCCAGCAGCGCGCCCCACACGCCCGGCATTCCGGAGACGGCGGCGCCAAGTCCGACCGCGAGGACCACCAGCACGCCCAAGCCGATCAGGCCGTAGCGCAGAGCGGACCGCAGCGGCGCGTCGGGGCCGGGGACAGGTTCGATCACAGCCGCCGACTTTACCCCGACGCCGATCCGTCCCCCGCGGGGTCCCTGCGCCGCAGCCCCGGAATCGCGGTGATCACCAACGCGAAAACCAGCCCGCCCGCCATCATCAGGACAACCAGCCTGCGGTCCATCAGCGAGGTGCCCACCGCGCCGAACGCGAGCACACCGACCCACAAATAGATGAGCAGCACGACGCGCCGGTGGGAATGGCCGATCTGCAGCAAGCGATGATGCAAGTGCATTTTGTCCGGCGTCGAGAAACTCACGCCCGCGCGAACCCGGCGCACGATGGCGAGCAACAGGTCCAGCACCGGAATGAACATCACCGCGCCGACCAGCAACAGCGGGGAAAGCAGGCCGACGATGTCGCGCGGCCCGTATCCCTGCAACGGGATTCGACCGGATGCACCGGTGGACACCGCGGCCAGCATCAGTCCGATCAGCATCGAGCCGGAGTCGCCCATGAATATGCGCGCGGGCTGGAAATTGTGCGGCAGAAATCCGAGGCATCCGCCCGCCAGCGCGGCGGCGAGCAGCGCGGGCGGGTAGGTGTCGACCGAGCCGCCCTGTTCGTTCATCAATCCCACGCAGAACACGAAAACGGCCAGCGCGGCGATCAAGCCCAGGCCCGCGGCGAGACCGTCCAGACCGTCGACGAAGTTCATGGCGTTCACCAGGGTGACGGTGACCGCGACTGTGACCAAGCCGCCTTGCAACCCGTCCAGCACCACCGTGGTGTTGCTGAACGGGTTGTAGATGACGTACCAACCCAGCCCCATGACGGCCATCACGCCCGCCGCCGTCACCTGTCCGGCGAACTTGGTGAGCGCGTCGAGTCCCCACCGGTCGTCGACGATGCCGACCGCCACGATCAGCGTGCTCGCCACCAGTACGGCGATCGGGATATTGGGTTTGTAGTCGAATCCGCTCCGCAGCGCGGGCAGCTGGTGCGCGAACAGCACCGCGGTGACCACGCCGATGTACATGCCGACGCCGCCCATCCGTGGAATCGGCTTGACGTGCACGTCCCGGTCGCGCGGCACGGCGACCGCGCCGAAGCCGATCGCCAGCACGCGCACCCCGCCGGTGGCCAGGAAGGTCACCACAGCGGAGATGAGCAGCACGACGAGCAGCTCGCGCAAGGGAACGACAGCGCTCGAACCCATCATCCGAGCCGCTGCGCGGCGCCACCGAGCGCCTCCGGCGACATGCCGAGCACCTCGGCGATGTCGGCGACGGGCACCGCGCCCGCGCGCAGGATGCGCGGTTGGTCGGCGGTCAGGTCGACGATGGTGGAGGCGACCGCGTGCTCGGCGGGACCGCCGTCGAGATACACGCCGACCAGCTCGCCGAGCTGGTCCTTGGCCTCGGCCGCGGTCTTGGCCGGTGGCTGTCCGGACACGTTGGCGCTGGACACCGCCAGCGGGCCGACCTCACGCAACAGCTCGAGCGCGACCGGGTGCAGCGGCATCCGCAGCATCACCGTCCCGCGCGTGTCACCGAGATCCCAGGCCAGCGAAGGCGCTTGCTGCACAACCAGACTCAGGCCACCGGGCCAGAACGCCCGGATCAGTTCGCGCGCTTGCGGCCGCACCGAGAACACCAGGCCGTCGATGGTGTGCCAGGATCCGACGAGCACCGGCACCGGCATGTCTCTGCCCCGGCGCTTGGCCGCGAGCAGCGAGCTCACCGCGGTGGAATCGAACGCGTCGGCGGCCAAGCCGTACAGGGTGTCGGTGGGCAGCACGACCAGCCGTCCGGATTTCAGAGCGCTGGTGGCTGCGGACAGTCCGGCGGCGCGCGAGTCGGGGTCCGCGCAGTCGTAGACGGTACTCACGGCACCATCCTGTCACGGCAGTCCGCCTCTCCGCGTATTCAGGCCGTACTAGTAGGTGCCGTAGGGCTCGCGTTCAGGTCCTGCGTCAGGTGCCGAGCAAGTTCTGGGCGTGCCCGACGAGTTACCCATGTACTCACGAAATCAGTCGTCACGTTGGTGTCGGCCCGCGCAGGGGCGTGAGGTCAGGACCGGATGGCGGCGACGAAGCGTGGTTTCCCTGCGAGGTCGGGGTGTTCGACGATGTCGGTGAACTGCCCGTGCTCTGCCAGCAGTGCGGCCAGGGCTGAGCCGTTGGTGTCGTCGTGTTCGATGGCGACGCCGCCGCCTGGGCGCAGCAGGCGGGTGATGTTCGGGATCATGCCGCGGATGACCGACAAACCGTCCGAGCCGCCGAACAGGGCGATCGGCGGGTCGTGCTCGGCCACCTCGGGGTCGAGGCGGGCGCCCTCCGGGATATAGGGCGGGTTGGAGACCACCACGTCCACGCGGCCGTCGAGGTCGGTGAGCAGCGTGGGGTCGGTGGCGTCGTCGGCGTAGAGCGTGATCGGTGTGTCACCCGCCGCGATGCGGTCGTCGGCGTTGCGGCGCGCCCAGACCAGCGCCTCCGGATCGAGCTCGATCGCGTGCACGTCGGCGTCGGGGCGCGCGTGCGCGATGGCGAGGGCGAGCGCGCCCGATCCGGTGCACAGGTCGACGACGATCGGGGCGTGATCGTGCGGCAGGGCCTCCAGCTGGGCCAGCGCCCATGCGAACAGCAGCTCGGTCTCGGGGCGCGGCACGAAGACGCCGGGTCCCACGGCGAGGTCGAGCGCACCCATCACGGCCGTTCCGGTCAAGTGCTGCAACGGAATCCGCTGCGCACGGCGATCGACCAGCTCCCGATACTCGGCCAGCTTGCCCGGCGGCACCAGCGGGGTCAGCGCCAGCCTGGTCCGTTCCACGCCGAGGACGTGCGCCGCCAAGTGCTCGGCGTCGG
The DNA here is from genome assembly GCF_040681325.1 of Nocardia sp. NPDC051787. Lineage (NCBI taxonomy): Bacteria > Bacillati > Actinomycetota > Actinomycetes > Mycobacteriales > Nocardiaceae > Nocardia > Nocardia sp. NPDC051787. Next base: position 1,762 of record NZ_JBFAYO010000059.1, on the reverse strand, counting down.
CCTGCGGACTGTGCACCCCGGCGGTCCGCAATGTCTCGATGGCGTCGTTGATGGCGGGGCGCAGCGCGACTCGGGTGGTAGACATGGCATCGACTCTGCCCGAAGCGGGATCATTCCGCCGCCATACGCGCTTCGCGATCCGCCTTACCCAGGGCATCCAGCAACGCGTCGAGGTCGCCGTCGAGCACCGCGTCCAGGTTGTGCGCCTTGAAGCCGATGCGATGGTCGGTGATCCGGTTCTCCGGGAAGTTGTAGGTGCGAATCCGCTCGGAGCGGTCCACGGTGCGGATCTGGCTCGCCCGGCCCGCGGCCGCCTCTTGGTCGGCCTGCTCCTCGGCCAGTGCTTGCAGCCGGGCCGCGAGCACCTGCATGGCGCGGGCCTTGTTCTGCAGCTGGGACCGCTCGTTCTGGCAGGTGACCACGATGCCGGAGGGCAGATGGGTGATGCGGACCGCGGAGTCGGTGGTGTTGACGCCCTGACCGCCCTTGCCGGAGGAGCGATAGACGTCGATCCGCAGATCGGACTCGTCGATCTGCACCTCTTCGATTTCGTCGGGCTCCGGGTAGATCAGCACGCCCGCCGCCGACGTGTGGATGCGTCCCTGCGATTCGGTCACCGGGACGCGCTGCACACGGTGCACACCGCCTTCGAATTTGAATCGCGACCACACGCCGTCGCGCGCGGCGTCCCGGCTCTTGATCGACAACGTGGCCTCTTTGTAGCCGCCCAGATCGGAGAGCGTGGCGTCGAGAATCTCGACCTTCCAGCCGTGACGCTCGGCGTAGCGCACGTACATGCGGGCCAGGTCGGCGGCGAACAACGCGGACTCCTCGCCACCCTCCCCGGACTTCACCTCGAGCACGACGTCGTCGCCGTCGTGCGGGTCGCGTGGGGCGAGCAGGTCGGCGAGGGCCTGTTCCAGTTCCTGGACCTGTCGTTCCAGGCCGGGGATCTCGGCGGCGAAGGCGGCATCGTCGGCGGCGAGTTCTCCGGCGGCGGACAGATCGTCGCGCGCGGCCTCCAGCTTGCGGTACGTGGCCATGACCGGAGCCAGCTCGGCGAACCGCTTGCCGACCCGGCGCGCGGCGCCCGCATCGTTGTGCAGCGACGGATCGGCCAGCTGCGTCTCCAAGCCGGCGTACTCGGCCAGAACATCATCGATGGCGGACGGTTGCGTCACGGTGCTTCCTTCTCCTGGGTACCTGTCCATACAAAAACACCGACGCCCGGCCTGCGCAGCAGGACCGGGCGTCGGCGAGGAAGCTACTTGGCGTCGGCCTTCTTGCCGGCACGCTTGCCGTAGCGGGCCTCGAAGCGGGCCACGCGGCCACCGGTGTCGAGGATCTTCTGCTTGCCGGTGTAGAACGGGTGGCACTGCGAGCAGACCTCGACGGTGATGTGTCCCGACTCCTTGGTGCTGCGAGTCTGGAAGGTGTTGCCGCAACCACAGACGACCGTGGTGTCGACATACGCCGGGTGAATTCCTGCCTTCATGGATGTCCTCTCGAGATGTGGCCGCCGGGTCGCCGACGCGAATTCGCGACGAGCGTGAACCGGAACCGACTAGGCGGGAGGTCTGCTCACCTGAGCAGACGCAACGACCGTTCAGTATGCCAGAACTGCCGTTACGCTCCCAAAACGCCCCTGGCGAGTGGTTTGTTCCCGCCCTAGACGAGTAAGTCCGAAGTCCCGGCGTTGTCCGGACATGGACGGAGGGCGTCGAAGATCATTGTGTGACGAACGACCTGGACGCCCTCCTGA
>NZ_JBFAYO010000058.1:0-18278 GCF_040681325.1 Nocardia sp. NPDC051787 | reverse complement strand
GACGTGACCGCGTCCGTACCTGTCCGGCTGCGGCTGTTCAGCTCCGGCGACGAACACCTGTTCGTCCTCGTGGTGCACCATATTTCCGCCGACGGAGTGTCGCTCGGACCACTGGCCCGCGACTTGGTGACCGCCTACCTCGCCCGCACCGGCGGCGGTGCGCCGGACTGGTCGCCACTGCCGGTGCAGTACGCCGACTTCGCCCTCTGGCAGCACACCACCATCGGCTCCGACAGCGACCCGTCTTCCCCTGCGGCGCAACAGTTGTCGTATTGGCGCGACCAACTGGCCGGTCTGGCCGGACCGCTGCAGCTACCGACGGACCGTCCACGGCCCGCCACGCCATCGACCCGCGGCGCGTCGACCGCCGTCACCATCCCGGCCCCGATCCACGACCAGCTGACCCGGATCGCGCGTGACCACAACGCGACGTTGTTCATGGTGGTCCACGCCGCCCTCGCGGCGCTGCTCGGGCGGCTGTCCGGCGGCACCGACATCGTGATCGGCACCCCCATCGCCGGTCGCGGCGAACGAGCTCTGGACGATCTGGTCGGGATGTTCGTCAACACACTCGCCCTGCGCGTCGCAGTCGATCCCGCGGCAACCTTCCACGACCTGGTCGACCGCTCCAGGAAGACGGCTCTTTCGGCATTCACCAACGCCGACATACCTTTCGAACGAGTCGTCGAGGAAGCCGGTCTCCCGCGCAGCGCGGCGGCCGATCCGCTCATCCGCGTGATGCTGTCGTTCCAAGACCTCGAGCAGCCCACGCTGGAATTTCCGGACCTGACGGTCACCGCACTGGACACCGGCGAGATCACCGCGAAATTCGACCTGCAGGTCATCGTCGAACCGCGGGTCGCCGCCGACAACTCGCCCGACGAGATAGTGGTCGTATTCGCCTACGCCACCGACCTTTTCGACGAACCGACCGTACGCTCCTTCGTGTCGCGGTTCGAACGCATCCTCAACGCGGTCGCGGCCGAACCGTCGATAGCGGTGTGGGACATCGACATCCTCGACGCGCAAGAGGCCCGGCGGCTGACGGCCGCGGGTTCGGCCACCCTGCCACACGAGAACGAGTCGGCCACCATCGCCCTGCTGCCGGATCTACTGAGCGCCGCGGTGGAGGAGAACCCGGACGGAATCGCGGTGATCTTTGCCGACGAGTCCGAATCACTGGGCGAACTGGAGTACGCCGAACTCGACGAGCAGTCCACCCGATTGGCGCGGTCGCTGATCGCTCGGGGTATCGGGCCCGAAGACCTGGTAGCGGTGGGTATTCCCCGGTCGTTGGAGTCGGTGCTCGCGGTGTGGGCCATCGTGAAGACCGGCGCGGGCTTCGTAGCGGTCGACCCACACGATCCCCGCGATCGGGTCGCGCACATGGTGTCGGATTCGCGAGCGGTGCTCGGTCTGACTGTCGACGCGGTACGCGCCGACCTCCCCGGCGACGTCGAGTGGCTGGTCATCGACACCGCCGACTTCGCGGACGCACTCGACCGGCACTCCACCGACCCGATCACCGACCGGGATCGGACGCGACCGCTGCGTCCGGAGCACCTGGCCTACGTCATCTACACCTCCGGCTCCACGGGTGTACCGGAGGGTGCGGTGGTCACCCATGCCTGGCTGCCGAGTTTCTGCGCGGAGCAGCGCGAACGCTATCGCGTCACGAGTAGTTCGCGCACACTGCATTTCGCGTCACCGTCCTTCGACGCGTCGGTGCTGGAGTTGCTGCTGGCCGTCGGCGGCGCGGCGACGATGGTCGTGGTGGCGCCGACTGTCTGCGGCGGCGCCGACCTGACCGCGCTATTGCGGCGCGAGCGGGTGACCCACGCGTTCTTCACTCCCGCGGCGCTGGACTCGATGGATCCGGCCGGACTCGACCGGCTCCGCGTGGTGATCGCCGAGGGTGAGGCATGCCCGCCGGAGCTGCTGCGGCGCTGGGTACAGCCGATCGCCGGCAGACGGACCCGTGAGTTCTACAACGCCTACGGGCCCACCGAGACCACGATCATGACCAATATCAGCGTCGCTGTCTCCTGAGGGCGCCCGTGACGATCGGTGGGCCCGATCCGGGGCGTGCGCGCGCTGGTGCTGGACGGCAGGGTTGCGTCCGGTGACCGAAGGCATCACCGGGGAACTGTATCTCGGTGGCGACCAGCTCGCGCGCGGCCATCGCATGGTGCCTTCCCATGGTGGGCGGGACCCGGAGACGTCGGTGCGGGCAGGATGCCGGGATGAGGCCTTCGGTTGATGATGAGTCGCTGATCTTGGGGCTGATCAACGAGTTCTGGGTGGCGGTGGAGCGAGGGATTCCTCGCGAGATCGCAACATTGATGTGCGCTGAGGAAGCCGAGCAGTTCTTGGACAACGTGTCCGACCCCGACTGTGACGAGCCTGTCGAGCCGATTGGTGAGCCTGCTTTCGAGGTGGCAGGCATCCGCGTTTTCGGAGACTTCGCCCTCGCGCGAATAGTTCGCTCGCCTGACAACGTCGCTACTCTCTTTTTCCAGCACGAGGCCGGGATGTGGACGGTGTGCGCGGACGCTGATGAAGAGCTGTCGTTGGAACAGCTCGAGGACGATGTGTGGCCCGCGATGCCGGCGGATGCGACCAGACTGATGCGCACTGTGCATGAGCTGCGGCGCAAACCGATCGGACGTCTGACTGTCGAGGATGTTCGTTGTCTTCTGCAGCAGAACGAAGGCATCGATGTCCTATTGGCGCGTGCGTTGCACCAGTTGGAATGGAATCCGCTGGCTGGAGGCGATCTCTTTCCTGGTGACCTGCTGGTCGCGACGCTCCGAGTCGGCCACGAACACTGGGGGCAGGACCCCGTCGCGGTCACTCGCATTCGAAACGCCATCGACAAGGTCCGTGACCTGGGTGATTTGACCGAACACGGTGCACCGCACGAAGAAATCTGGAACCGCATTACAGATTTCCTGGCCGATCTGCCCGGCAACAACTAGCCGCCGAACAGATCGACCGACGTCTTCGGGTAGGAAGTCAGCTCTTGGTGGCGCGGGGGTATTCGACCCGGAACCCATACATGGCGGCTTCGGTGTCCAGCGCGATCCGGACACAAGTGTGGCGAGAGGGCCGAACCGGTCGAGTGTGAACTCGAACCCCACCGGTGGACGGGCAAAGGAGTTCGGAATTCTCCAGCCACAGAGCAGTTTCGAGTGGAGCTGAGCAATTCGCGACCGAGCCGGCTACTGGGCGGGCACGATCGGTGTGCGCCCTCCAGGGCCTGGCGCGGGCGGAACCAGCGCGCCAGCAGGCGTATTCGTGCTGGGTGTCGACCGGGCAGGTGGGGGAGCCAGCATCTGCAGTGGGAGCGGTGGCTGCGATTGCGCAGGCCCGCCTCGCGACTGCGGGGCGTTGTCGCAGGCCGGAGGTCTTGCCGCGCCGGGTGCTTCGCACGTCGACGGCGGATCGGCCGGAACGATGGGTTCGGCGGAGGCGGTGGCCGCGGCGATGATCAGCGATACCGACGCACTGGCCGGCGCGATCCAACGCCGCCATCCGCGCAGCCCGATCACAGCCATATCGGGTCACCGTAAACCGCGACCGAATTGTCAGCTGTGGCTGTGGATATCGATACGATCGCGAACGAACGCAGGCTGACCGCGCCCGCGCACGCATCGATCTTGATCTGCACCTGATCGACGGAGATGGAACCATGCGCCCCGGCCAGCGTTTTCGTGCCGAGCGTGATGGTGCTGATGGTGCCGGGCTTGATGGTTGTCGACATGTTCGGCAGGGCCAGCGCGCTGCCGCCGACCGCGAGGCCGGGTGAGGGGGCGATGGTCACCATGGCGTTGGGGCCGATCGCCGCGGAGATTCCCACGGTCAGGCCGTTGGAGACATCGGCTTGGCAGCCGATCTGGTATCCCAGCTGCAATGTCCCCGAGTTCACCGCCTCCCGGCCCTCGCCACTGATATCGGCTGCTGCCGACAACGTGACGAACCCTTCCCGGGTGAATGGTGTCGCGGCCAGATTGGGCACAGGTTGCACGTCTTCGGCGGTCTTGCTGATCCGCAACTCCCAGCCGTCCTCGGTGCCGACGACGCGAGATTTGTCCGCCATTTGGTCAGCGGTCGCGGTGGCGGCAGTCATGCCGAACGCCGCGGTTGCAGCGATGCCGAGCATCGCTTTCATCGAGCCCTTCAACGAAATCCTTAGTGCTAGTAACAGTCTGAGGTCATAGTACGGTCTCCGCCGCGCTACAGCCCCGCACAGAGAAATCAGCGATGTGAGGTACGGCCCCTGCGGGACCGGCCGAGCCGGGGCAACAGCGGAGCTATCGTGCGATGGCGGGCGCAGCCTGCCCAGACGCCCACACCGTAGGCGAGATCGTCCAGGACCCGCAGCAACGCCGCGCGCGGCCCCGGCCCTCTGCAGAGGGCGCTGACGACCGGAGCCAGCCAGGCGGCGGCGAGCAAGGCCCGGCCGCGTCGAGTCGGTAGGGCAACCGGCCACCACACGCGCCGCAGCGCGTCGGCGACCTGGCGGATGAGCCCGAACTGGCCGGAGACCGTCACGTCGGCGACCGCTCGGGCCGGTATGCCGCGTCGGTGCAGCCGGCGCGCGCGCAGTGCCGCGGCGATGATCGCGGGTGCCGCGCCGACCAGCGGATGACCGGCGATGGCCACGACACACTGTGCGGCGTAGTCGCGCGGTAGGTGGGCACAATGCAGCATCCCTGGATGTCGCTGCGCCAGCGCGGCGGCGGACGTGCCGTAGTGGTACCGCTGGCGCAGCCACGCCGTCACGGTGGTGCGGGGCTTGTGCCGGACCACCGCAGCGGGTTGGTAGCGAACGGTATGGCCTGCGGCGACCAGTCGCCACACCAGGTCCACGTCCTCGCCGTAGCGCAGGTCTTCATCGAATCCGCCGAGGGAAACCAGGGCATCACGGCGCACGACCAACGCGGCGGACGGTACATACCGCACCCGGCCGTCGGGTCGCACGGCGGACGGTTCGGGTCCCATGTCCAGACAGGAACGCCACGCTTCGTACGCGCCGACGGGTCCGGTGGCCAGCGACCGGACCCGGGGTGCGACCGCAGCGACCGCCGGGTCGTCGAACAGTGGCAGTACGTGGTCCAGCCACGCGGGATCCGGGACGGTGTCCGAATCGAGGAAGGCGACCAGCGGGGTGCGTGCGCGGCGCCACCCGGCATTCCTGGCAGCGGCGGGACCCCGCGCGACGCTATGGCGGACAGCCGCTTTCACTACTGGCGTAGCGGAGCCGTCGTCGACGACGATGCGATCGGCGACATCGCCGATTGCGGCCAGCAGCCGCTCCAGTCCATCGGGATCGTCTTTGACCGGGACGACAACGGTCACCTCGGCGTTCGTGAACGTCCCCCGGTCTGCCACCGGATGCACGAGTCCGGCATCCAGCAGGCGGCGGGCCAGGGCCTGTTCTCGCGGATCGGCTGCGACCGGTGCGCCCGCGAGCCATGCGTCCACTCGCTGAACGCCGCTGGACCCGAGTACGAGCAGCCGGGCCGGTGATCCGCCGAGCAGTATCCGCCCGTCACGGAACCGTCGTGTCCGCGCGTCGAGGTGCAATCGAATGCCCACGCCGACGCTGGACACACCGTCGGCTCGGGCGGTGGGCTCGGGCGCATCCCGCGTTCGCAGACGGGCGGGTCTCATGGCACCAGATTTCGTCGCGTGGATCGGCTCCGCGGTTCTGGTCAGCGCAGCCCGGCCAAGGGGCTGGTGTCGCAGGCGCGATCGGGTTTGGTGCTGGTGGCGCGGGTCGAGGGTATCCCGAGTCCAACCGGGCGGGGAGCCGCGACCCGGGAGTGGTCTTTGTCTGGATGTGGCCGCGTGCCGACGGCGGCGAGTGCGAATTCGGCGTTGCCCTTGACGCATTCGGGGTCGGGGCCGTCCAGGGGCAGGCCGGTGAAGAATTTCGCGGCCATGCAGCCGCCCTGGCAGGCGTCGTAGGCCGAACACGAGGTGCACGCGCCGCCGGTCTGCGGCTGTCGCAGCCGGGTGAACAGTTCCGAAGTGCGCCAGACGCTTTCGAATCCACCCGGGTCTCGGACGTTTCCGGCGAGGAACTGGTCGTGGATGGCGAACGGGCAGGCGTACACGTCGCCGATCGGGTCGATCAGGCACACCACCCGGCCGGCGCCGCACAGGTTCAACCCGGGCAGCGGGGTGGAGCCGAGCGCGTTGAGATGGAAGAACGAATCGCCGGTCAGCACCTTCTCGCCGTTGGCGACCAGCCAGTCGTAGATCTGCAACTGCTGGTCGGTGGTGGGGTGCAGGTCGTTCCACACGTCGGCGCCGCGCCCGGACGGCCGCAGCCGGGTGATGCGCAGCTGCGCGCCGAATCGGTCGGCGATGGCCTTGAATTCGTCGAGCTGGGCCACGTTGTGGCGGGTCATCACGACCGAGATCTTGAAGCCGGCGAATCCGGCGTCGGCCAGGTTCGTCATGGCACGGTATGCCATATCGAAGGAGCCCGGGCCGCGGACCGCGTCGTTCACCTCCGCGGTCGCGCCGTCGAGGGAGATCTGCACGTCCACGTAGTCGGTGGCGGCCAGTCGCCGGGCACGCTCGGGGGTGAGGCGAACTCCGTTGGTGGAGAACTTGACTCCGACGTTGTGTGCGACGGAATAGTCGAGCAGTTCCCAGAAGTCCGGCCGCACGGTCGGTTCGCCGCCGCCGATATTGACGTAGAACACCTGCATCCGCTGCAGCTCGTCGATGACCGCCTTGGCCTCGGCGGTGGACAGCTCACCCGGGTCGCGCCGACCGGAGGACGACAGGCAATGGGCGCACGCGAGGTTGCACGCGTAAGTCAGCTCCCAGGTCAGGCAGATCGGGGCGTCCAGGCCGTGCTTGAAATGTTCGACCAGTTTCATCGTTCGATCCTGTTCGCGGGTCGGTCGGTGGGCCGGGGCACGATGGTGGCGGCCTCGGCCAGCCCGGCGAGGGCGCCGAGATAGCGGGTGTACTCGGCCGGCGGGACCTCGGCCGCGGCGAGCGCCGCGGTCACGTCGGGCTGGTCGGCCAGCTCTCGTACCACGGCGACCAGCAGCGGTGTCTTGAGGAACGAGAGCCGACGGGTGGCGTAGTCGTAGACCAGCGCGCCGAACGGCTCGGGACGTAGCGTCACCGACGCCGCCAGCGCGTACGGCCGGGCCGGGTCGAATACCGTAGCGCCCCTGGTGGGCGCGTCAGTAGACACCGCACATGCCATCGATCGAGACCTCCTCGACCAGCAGATCCTCCTCTATCACGGCGTCGTCGGCGCGGTTCACGGTCCGCTCGGTTGTGGGTTGGCTCACGGCGTCCTCCATCGGTTTCGACAACTGCGTCTGCGTGACTGAGAGAATAATGACACCAGATGTCAAAATGGAAGGGGCAATGAGTGAACAGCGCTCCAAATCAGTCGTGGCGGAGGTAGAGCTGCGGCTCGCAGATAAGGCGGTCGACGAGATTGCGCTGGCGTCCCTCGCCGGTGTGCCATAGCCCGAGTGGTTCTGTGGTGGCATCTGGATGGAAGCCGCGACGGCCGCGGCGCTGGACGCCGCCGTCGGCTGACCCGTGGAATCCACGAGCTCGCCGACGAGGGCGGTCCCTGTGCCGCGGCCGTCGCGCTGTCGCCGCTCGACAGGAGAGCCGAGCATGCTCGTCCGAGCGGTCTTTCCGGCAGTCCTCGCCGGTTCAGTCCCCTGGGGGCTCGGTGAAGCGCTGCAGGTACAGCGACTCGCCCAGCTTCTCCATCAGGTCGAGTTCGGTCTCCAGGTAATCGACATGCTGCTCTTCGTCTTCGAGGATCTGTTCGAAGACGCGAGCCGAGGTGACGTCGCCGCGTGAACGCATCAGGTCGATGCCCCGTCGGAGCCGCTCGATCGCCTCCATCTCGATGTGCAGGTCGGCCCGCAGTTGCTCCGGCACGGTCTGTCCGATGCGCAGCGGGTTGAGTTTCTGGTAGTTCGGCAGGCCCTGGAGGAACAGAATTCGGTCGGTGAGGATCTCGGCGTGTTTCATCTCATCGATGGACTCGTGACGAGTGTGCCGGGCCAGCTTCGGGAGGCCCCAGTTCTCCTGCATTTTGGCATGCAGGAAGTACTGGTTGATCGCCGTGAGTTCGGCCGTGAGCTGCTCGTTGAGCAGCGTCAGGATATCCTGGTCGCCTTCCATGGGAGCGATCGTGGCACAGATCTCGCGTGGTGGCCGTCAGAGCGCCGGGTGTGTCGGATCATGCGGCCGATGGCTCGGCTCCGGACGAGGCCCGGGCGTGTCCGATCACCTCCGCCAGCCGCGACGTGCAGCTGCCGCATCCAGGTTTCCACCCGCATGCGTTCTTCACCTGCCTGATGGTGCTTGCGCCCGCCGAAACGCAGTCGTGCACGTCGGCTTCGGACACCGCGTTACAGATGCACACATACATGAAGCCTCACAGCACCACTGGCCTTTCAATGAGGTTAGCCTCTACTAACGAGGTAAGCCTGCCCTATGTATATCAGGTTGGCCGCCGCCTGTGAAACCCGGTGGGTGGGTGGACCTCGGTGCTCTACCGAGTTCCTGCTCGCCGTCCGCCTTGTGTGCACCATGGCAGCGATGGCCTGCTCGACGTCCTTTTCCTCGGCATGGCGAGGTCGGCGGAGCGGACCACCCACCTATGCCTCGTCGCACTCCGCGCCGAAGCGATGACGGTCAGTCTCGGGTGAAGACGCCGAGGTGATCGGTGTCGTAATACTCGAGCCTGAGCTTGCCGCCGTCGAAGGTCGCCTGGGAGATCGTGCCCGGGTTGGCGTTCTCGCCGGGCGGGGTGAAGACGAAGGTGTCGCCGCTCCAATGTTTCAGCGGGAAGGTCATATTCTTCGGCCCCAGGGTGAGGGTCAGGGAATCGCCGGTGATGCTGACCGTCGCCGGTCCGTAGTAGGCGTTGTCATAGGTGCCCGCGTAACTCGGCAGCGGTCGCGCCGGAACCGGATCCGACGGCGGCTGTTTGCCGACCAGTGCGCCCGACGGCGCGCCGAGCGGTTGGAATGCCGTCTTGTACAACGTGCGCCAGTCCTGCTGGATCCTCCCGAATTGGACCAGGTCGGCGAACTCGGCATTCAGCGTTTCCGGCACGCCGATCGGCGACGCGTTGGTCAACGTCACGATGCCGACGTCGGCGGACGGGATCAAGGTGAACGCGGTTCCCGCCCCGAGGCCGAACGCTCCGGAATGACCGAGGGTCACCCGGCCGGCGGCGGAGTCGCTGACGTTGAAGCCGAACCCGTAGAACCCGGTGCGCGCGTCCGGCGTTCTCGGGGGCGACGACACCACCTGCGGGGAGATGGCGGGCAGCAGATCTTCCGGGGGCACGAGCATCGAGCCGCCCGCGGAACCGTTCGCCAGCACCATCGCCATCCATTTGCCCAGGTCGGCGACGGACGAGCTGACCCCGCCCGCCGGAGACTGCGCGTCCGGCTGGCGCGGCGGGTTCGCCACCGCGTACTTGCCGCCGACCAGGACGTGCCCCTCGGCGCGGTTGGCGCGGGCGATGAAGTCGGCGTAGCGCGAGCTGGTCGAATCCATCCCGAGCGGATCATAGATGGTCTGCTCCGACAACGTCTCCCAGTCGGTGTCCGCGGCCGAGGCCACGGCGGCGGCGGCCGCGGTCAAGCCGAAATTGGTGTACTCGTAGGAGTCCCGGAAGGCGCCCAACGGCAGCAGTCGCAGCCGGTCGAGCACTTGCTGACGGTCGTAACCGAGGTCTTCCAGCAGGTCACCCGCGTGGTCGGGCAGCCCCGAGCGGTGCGCGTACAGGTCCCCGATGGTGACGTGCTCGGTGACGTACGGATCGGCGAGCGCGAACGAAGGCAGCAACGTGCGTACCGGGGTGTCCCACTCGACGCCACCGGCGGCGATCCGGCGGGCGACGACCGTCGCGCCGATCGGCTTGGAAACCGACGCGAGCTGAAAAACCGTGTCCGCGTCCACCTTCTCCTCGGTGACGATGTTCCGGACACCGAAACCCTTGCTGTATATCACTTCTCCGCCGTGCACCACGGCGACCGCCATGCCGGGGATGCCGGAGGAGGCGAGCAGCCCTTCGGCGAGTTCGTCCAGTTCGGCCACCGCGTCGTCGATCCGGCCGTCCGGGATCGGCACTCCGGCGACCTGGTTGGGCATCGCCGAGTTGGATGGCGTGCCGCTTCCGGGGCGGGAGTCCCGTTCGTCGTCGCCGCATCCCGTTATGGCAAGAACGACGGCAGTCGCCATCGCCATGGGCCCGAGCAGTACGCGCCGGAGTGTGCTCACGGGTCGCCTCCTGGCTTTCGTAGCGACAAACGACCAGTTAAGGCTAGTTGAGGAGAGTTTGCTGCGCGGAGGGTCCGGGCGTCTCGTTCCCGATGGGTATCGGCCGGTCGGCCTATCGGCAGTTAGCTCCTCCCGCCGCTGCTGGGCGGGCGACCCGCGATGTGCGGATGACGTCCCCGAGGACGCCGCCGGGCGGGCTGCCGAAGGGCGGAATCGAGGCGTCTCGGCCGGGAACGCGTCGTGAGATGGGCGCCCGGTCGTGCGGACCGGCCGTCGCTGTCCTACCCTGCGGCCGGTGTCTCCCGGATCTCGACGATCGGAAGGACCAGCGCCGCAGGCGAACTCGCCGGAACCGCCGGCTCGACCGGCGCGACCGGGGCGATCCGCCGATATCCCGCGCCCACCGGGGGCCGCGTGTCCACCTCGCCCTTGTTCGGCCAGTACGCCGCCGCCCGCTCGGCCTGTGCGGTGATGGTCAACGAGGGGTTCACACCCAGATTTGCCGAGACTGCCGCACCGTCCACCACGCTGAGCGTGGGGTAGCCGTACACGCGGTGGTAGCCATCGATCACGCCGTGCTCGGCGTCGGCGCCGATCACCGCGCCGCCGAGGAAGTGGGCCGTGAGCGGGATGTTGACGATCTCACCCCAGCTGCCGCCGGGGATGCCGCCGATCCTCTCGGCGACCCGCCTGGTCACGTCGTTACCGACGGGAATCCAGGTCGGATTGGGCTCGCCGTGTCCCTGCTTGCTGGTGAGTTTGCGCCCGAACAGTCCGCGCTTGGTGTAAGTGGTGATCGAATTGTCCAGATGCTGCATGACCAGCGAGATGATGGTGCGCTCGCTCCAGTTCTTGGTGCTCAGGAAGCTGAGCAGGTCCATCGGATGCCGCAGCACCATGCCGAGGAAGCGCAGCCAGCGCGGGATGCGGCCGCCGCCGTCGACCATGAGCGTCTGTAGCAGTCCCATGGAGTTGGAGCCCTTGCCGTAACGGACCGGCTCGATGTGGGTGTCGGGAGTGGGGTGGATCGAGGACGTGATCGCGACACCCTTGGTGAAGTCGACGCCAGGAGCGACCTTCTTGGTCGCCGCGCCGACGATCGACTCGGAGTTGGTGCGCGTCAGCACGCCGAGCCGGTCCGACAGATTCGGCAGCACACCCTTGTCGCGCATCGCGAACAGCAGCTTCTGCGTGCCGCGCGTTCCGGCGGCGAGTACTACGTGCGCCGCGGTGAACGTCTGCGCGTTCTTGCGCACCCACGCGCCAGTGCGGACGGTGGACACGTCCCAGGTCCCGTCGGGGTGCGGCCGGATCGCGGTGACCGTCGTCATCGGAATGACCTCGGCCCCGGCCTTCTCGGCAAGGTATAGGTAGTTCTTGACCAAGGTGTTCTTCGCGCCGTACTTGCAGCCCACCATGCAGTCACCGCATTCGACGCAGCCGGTGCGGTCGGGGCCGACACCGCCGAAATACGGGTCGGGCACGGTCTTGCCCGGTTCACCGAAGAACACGCCCACCGGCGTCTGCACGAACGTGTCGCCGACTCCCATGTCGTCGGCGACGGACTTGAAGACCTCGTCGGCGGGCGTCATGTGCGGATTGCGCACCACGCCGAGCATCTTCTGCGCCCGCTCGTAGTACGGGGTCAGCTCCTCGCGCCAGTCGGTGATGTCGCGCCACTGGGCGTCCCGGAAGAACGGCTCCGGCGGCACGTACAGGGTGTTCGCGTAGTTCAGCGAGCCGCCGCCGACACCGGCGCCGCCGAGGATGAGGACGTTGCGCAGCGGATGGATGCGCTGGATGCCGTAGCAGCCGAGCGCGGGCGCCCAGAGGAACTTCTTCAGCTCCCAGCTGGTCTTGGGCAGCTCGTCGTCGGCGAAGCGACGGCCCGCCTCCAGCACGCCGACCTTGTATCCCTTCTCCACCAGCCGGAGCGCGGTGACGCTGCCGCCGAACCCCGAACCGACGATCAGCACGTCGAAATCCGTCGTCCGCTGGTCCATGTGGAACTCCTCATCGTGTCGCCAGTGACAGGGCTAACACTACTCCCGGGTAAGTAACGGTTCGCAAGTCGACCAGGACTACTCCGCCCGCTGCCTAGAGCGGTGCGAATACGCCCATCGCCAGCGTTAGAAGAGCAATGCTCTCAATAGTTGACATTGCTCTCTCGGGCGAGCATGGTTTCTGCTATGCCGACGACACCCCGCGCCCGCGCCAGGGCTCAGACCATGAACGACATCGTCCGGATCGGGCGCGAACACCTGGCGACCGATGGCGCGGCCGCACTCTCCCTGCGCGCTGTGGCGCGCGACCTCGGGGTGGTTTCCTCGGCCGTCTACCGCTACGTCCGCAGTCGCGACGAACTGCTCACCCTGCTCGTGGTGGACGGCTACAACGCACTCGGCGACGCAGTGGACGCCGCGCTGGCCGACGCCGCGGAGGATCCGGTCGACCGGCTGCGCGTCCTCGGCCGCACCGTGCGCGGCTGGGCGCTGACCGAACCGGCGCACTACGGTTTGCTGTTCGGCACACCGGTGCCCGGCTACGACGCGCCCGCGGCGGAGACCGCCGCGCCAGGTACGCGGGTGATCGCCACCATGCAAACCCTGTTCGCCCGCGCCTACGCGGCGGGCAAGCTCGCGGCGCCGAGCCGGGAGCCGCGCGTATCCGGCCCGCTAGCAGGCAGTTTCGCGCGGATCCGGGCCGAGTTCCAGCTCGAGCTGCCCGACTGGCTGGTGGTTCGCGGCGTGACGTTCTGGGTCGGCTTGTTCGGCGCGGTGAGCGCGGACGTCTTCGACATGTACGGTCGCGAGACTTTCGCCGACCGCGACGAATTGTTCGAGTACCAACTCGATGCGCTGCTGGATATGCTCGGTTACCGCGGCTGACCCGCCCTGCGTGCGGGGAAGCCCCGACCGACCGATCGCCGGGTGACGCATCCCGGACAACGAGGACCGAGCGCGATCTCGAATCGGGCTATGTTGCGATGGAACGCGTGACGGATCACGACGAACGACTACTTCCCTCGCCGGGACCGCGTGCCCCGCTCGCTTGGGCACACCGGATCGGCGCACGGATTCCGCTGGTCAACGCGCCGATGGGCGCAGTGGCGGGCGGACGGCTCGCCGCGGCGGTGACCGCCGCGGGCGGCCTCGGCATGATCGGGATGGGCAGCGCCGGATCGGTCGCGGCGCTGGAACGGGAACTGCCGCATGTCCGCGGCATCGACGGCCCGTTCGGCATCGGCCTGGTCGACTGGGTGGTCGCCGCGGAGCCCGAATTGCTGGAGGTCGCGATCGCGGCGCGGCCCGCGTTGATCTCGGTGAGTTTCGGCACCGACCTCGGCTGGGCCACCCGCGTCACGGACGCGGGGATCGTCGCCGCAACGCAGGTGTACAGCGCGCAGGACGCGCGGCGTGCGCAGGACGCGGGTGTCGGCGTCCTGGTGGCCCGCGGTGTGGAAGGCGGTGGTCATGGCGCCGTGACCGCGACGCTGCTGCCACTCCTGGAAGCGGTGCTGAACGCCGCGTCGGTTCCAGTGCTCGCGGCGGGCGGAATCGGCGCATCGTCGAGCTTGGCGGCCGTGCTGCGAGCGGGCGCGACCGGAGCATGGCTGGGCACCTGCCTCGCGGCCTGCGCGGAATCGTTGCTGTCGGAGCCGGACCGGCGAGCGCTACTCGCCGCACGTGGCGAGGACACCGTCCTGACCCGCGCGTACGACGTGGGGATGGAATTGCCTTGGCCCGCACGCTTTCCCGCGCGGGTGCTGCGAACCGAGTTCACCGATCGGTGGACCGGCCGGGAGGACGAGCTCGCCGCGGATCGGTCCGCCCGAGCGGCGCTGGCCGCCGCGATCGCCGCGGACGATCCGGCGGTGACGCCGATCGACGCGGGGCAGGGCGTTGGTCTGATCACCACGGTGGAACCCGCCGCGCGGGTGCTCCATCGGCTTTGGTCGGGCGCGACCGCGCACCTCGCGGACGGACCGGTCGATGGCTAGCCCGGCGGGTTCAGTCCTCGCTGCTCACGCGGTCGCCGACGAAGTGGATCAGGCCGGGGTCGGCGGAGGTCAGCCGGTCGACCTCCTCGCCGCCGGTGCACGGGAAGAGCGCGACGGTGACCGTACCCGAGCGACGGCCGACCACCCGCCAGACCCCGCCTGAGTCGTGCCAGCGGCGCAGGACCGTGACGGGATCGTCGGTCATCCTCTGCTTCCTCTCGGTGGCGCTATTGCTCACGAACATGTCACCGCGGGACGGCGACGGGGTCGACACAGCTGGCGGGTACGTCGACCAATGAGCAATCCTTCGGCGCGCGGGTGGGCCGATAGTCGGGTGCGACGCCGCCGGACCGGGTGATGGCCGAATATGCCGGTACCGCGTCGGTCGGCTTGCGGGTCAACGCGGGATCGGTCAGCACGTCGACGGTATAGAGTCCGAAACGCGGTGTGTAGGAACCCCATTCGTAATTGTCGGTGAGGCTCCAGTAGTTGTAGCCGATCAGGTTCATGCCGTCGGCCTTGGCGCGCTGGAGCCAGTAGACGGTGTCGCGGAGCGAGTCGGCGCGGCCGTATCCATCCGCGCGCGGCCTGCCGTTCTCTGTGGGCATGCCGTTCTCGACGATGTAGAGCGGCTTGCCGGGGAACTGGCGCGAATAGTGTTGCAGCGCATAGTAGATGCCCTCCGGCTGCAGAGGGTTCTTCCACAGCTCCGTGAAGTTCATTATGCCGGTGATGCTGTCGGGGGACAGGCCGTAGTAGTAATCGATGCCGATGTAATCGAGTTTGGTGCCGATCTTGTCGACCAGCGGCTTGTTCACCACGTCCTCGCCGCCGGGTATGTAGGCGACGTTGCTGGTTACCATCGCATTCGGTTGCGCGCGGTGAATGTAGTCGTAGATGCTGTTGTGCGCCTGGGCGATTCGGTCCTGCATGGCGGGCACGGAGGTCGGCGTGATTCCGCCGTGGCGCAGCTCGTTCACCACATAGAACGTGGGCTCGTTGAACGTCACCCACAGTGGGTCGTACGAGGCGTAGCGGTCCACGACGGCACGCGCGTTGGCCAGCCAATCCGCCACGATGCCCGGGTTGTTCCATCCGCCGCGGTCGACGGCCCAGCCCGGATACACCCAGTGATCGATGGTGAGCATCGGTCGCATGCCTGCGGCAGTGATAGCGGCGACCACATTGTCGTAGAACGTCAGCCCGTGCGGGTCCCACCTGCCGGGCTCGGGCTGCAGGCGGGCCCACTCGATGCCGACCCGATAGACCTTGACGCCCAGATCGGCCGCCAGGGCGATATCCGACCGGTAGCGCGTGTAGAAGTCGATCGAATCCAGATACGGGTCAGGCGTTTTCCCGGACGCGACGTAGCGGGACCAGTTGCTGTCGGGGGCGTGACCCTCCGATTGGTATCCCGACGCGGCGACGCCCCAGAGGAAGTCCGGGTCCATCGGCGCTACATGAGCCGGTGGCGTCGGCCGCGCGGAGGCATGGGTGGTGGTCCCGATGAGTGCCGCGGTAACTGCCGCGAGCGCGGCCACGACGTGGCGGCGGCGGTGTGATCGCATCGAACTCCTGTTCCGAGATGGGTGACGGGTGCTCGTGGACCTCCGGTGCGGGGGACCGGGCGGGGTGGGTACCACGGGGAACAGGGTAACTGGTCAATTGTCCGTTTTTGTCGAAGTGGGGGAGAGGAGTTGTGCGGACGCCCCTGTCTCTCGGGGTGGGGAAGAGGTGCGACTTCGGGGCAAGCGCGCTGCAAGCATCGCGAAGGGGCGCGCCAACGACGACAATCATCGGATAAGCATGATGTTACGTAGATATGCGCATCTAACTATATAAATTAACAACCACCCCGCCAGACCCGACAAACCTTACGAACAAACAAATCAGCAAGTAGGGGAGGGACAGGGCGCGCGGTCCAACGCACGGCTCGGCAACGCATGGCGGAGCGGATGCTCCGTGTGAGATGCCCCTCGGTCCCGGCTCGTCGATTCCCCCCACACCAGGGCCGTGTGAGGATTCGAGCATGGTCTCGAATCCGCTGCCGCCGCTGGCGCGGTGGCTCGCCCGGCGGCGCTGGGTGATGCGCTGGGCGCCGGTCGTGCTGCGGGTGGAGCGGCTGATCCGCCGTGTCACTGAGGGCTTCGTCGTTCTCGGTTCGAACTGGGGCAGTCCGGAACATCCCGCCTGGTCGGCGAACCTGCGTGCCGCCGAGACTGCCTCGGCTCGGTGCAAAGGCGAGCAGTTCCTGGTCACGGTCCGTGAAATCACCGGCGTCGAGCGCAAACGGTTCTGGGACCTGGCGGTCGAGTTCTGGCCCGGCTATGCGATGGAGTGCGAACTCTCCGGCGGCCGCGTGTTTCGTATCTTCGAGCTGCGTCGTGTATCCGCTTGAACAACCGGCAGT
Source organism: Nocardia sp. NPDC051787 (assembly GCF_040681325.1). Taxonomy (NCBI): domain Bacteria; kingdom Bacillati; phylum Actinomycetota; class Actinomycetes; order Mycobacteriales; family Nocardiaceae; genus Nocardia; species Nocardia sp. NPDC051787. The sequence goes on along the minus strand of NZ_JBFAYO010000058.1, from coordinate 1,569 downwards.
CGAGCGGTGTGGGCCGGTGCCCCCGTAATCGCGATTTGTCGCTATCCGGAACCCAAATGACCGCGAGGCTCCAAGCGGCGCAACGGGGAGACCGGTGGCGCATCGAGTGGACGTCCGGTCGGCTCAGGCACGGCCTGCGGTCGTTTCCGGCGCGTGCGGTGCCATGTGCTCGTTTCGAGGTAGTAGGAGCGGTGTTGCCAGCAGGAGCAGACCGGCGATCGCGATCGCGGTGCGGAGACCAACGCTGTGGGCCAGGAGACCCCACAGGACCGTCAACGCCGCGACGCTCGCGTTGTTGGTGATCGACCAGGCGGAAAGCGTGCGGGCGATTCGGTCGGTCGGCGTCTGCTCGAGCCGGTAGGTGGCGAACACCGGATTGAACACGCCGATAGAGGTGACCAGACAGAACTGGAGGATGAGTACGAGGACGAGACCGCCTGTGCCCGGGGCGATAAGGGCCAGCCCGAGCGGCCAGCACACACGGAGGGTGCCGGCGGTGTACATGACCTTGTGCTGCCCGAACCGTGGCACGAGTCGACGGCTGAGATGTGCCCCGACGAGGCCGCCGAGGCACGGCGCTCCGAACGCGAGCCCGTACTGCCAGGTGGCGAACCCGAGGCGATCGAGCATGAGCAGGGCGAGCAGTGGTGCGGTGGACAGGATCAGTCCGTTGACGAGAATCGTGTGAAAGAACATCGGACGCAGGGCCGGATCGGTCAGGATGCAGCGCCATCCTTCGACCAGATCATCGACACGTTGTGCCTGGGTTCGTCTGGGAGGGTGTTCCATTCCGCGGATCGCTCGAATCCCTGTGGCGGACAGCAGGAAGCTGATCGCGTTGGCGATCACGGCTGTCACCGGCCCGAACAGCCCGACCGCGGCTCCGCCGATCGGTGGTCCCAGCGCGGTGGCGGTCCACGTGGTGGACTCGAACCGGCCGTTCGCGACGAGCAGGTCCTCCGGCCGAACGAGCGCTTTCAGATAGGCGCCACTGGCCGCCTTGAAGGCGATATCGGCCGCGGCCACCACGCCCGACACGATCAGCAGCTGGATGAAGGTGAGCCTGCCGAGTGCGTAGGTGGCCGGGATGCTGAGCAAGGCCGCGCACCGGGTGAGGTCCATGATGACCATGACCGGCCGCTTGCGGCGGAACTCGACCCAGGGACCGAGCGGTACGGCAACCACGGCTCCTACCGCGAGGCCTGCGGCGGCCAGCGCCGACACCTGGGCCGGGCCGGCGTGCAGGACGAGGATCGCGATCAAGGTGAACGCGTCGAAGGCGAACCAGGTACCGAGGGTGCTGACGGCGTATGCGGCCCAGAGCCATCCGAAAGGCCTACCCAACGACTTGCTTTTGGCCATGCTCCGAGGACTCCTGGTTGTCTCGATCGAACGCCGGTATCGACCCGTGAGCAAAGCGGTCGGCGGACGGCCGGTCAAACAACCATCCGGGAGCGGACCACAACCATGCGTTTGAGGTGCCCGGAGGGTCTCGGACAGTGGCCCAAAGTAGGATTGGGTAACACTGAACGGAGTTGTTTGTGGCACAGAAGAAGTCGCGGCATTTCA
>NZ_JBFAYO010000057.1:0-19988 GCF_040681325.1 Nocardia sp. NPDC051787 | reverse complement strand
CACCGAACGAGGTAGAGTCCGAATGGTTCGAACGGAACAAGGCAGCTTGAGGAAACCAAAAACTCGCTGTCCGAAAGCTTTCCGGCTCCTCACTGCACGGACCCGTTGCTTCCCATCATCGGAAAACCGCGTTGGTGCAGATCCGATTTGCACGCCAACCTGATTCGATGAAGGGCGGATGCGCCTGGGACGACATTGAGGGCTAATGGGAATACGAAGTCGGGAAAATCTGATGCAGCGTGTGGAAGTGATCTCGACGGCACCCGGCTGGAGGCCACCGTCCACCCGGCCAGCGCGCCGCCTCGTGGAGCGGTGCTGCTGGTGCACGGCATTACCGTGGACATGGACGAAGGTGCCGGCATATTCGTCCACCTCGCCGAACGGCTGACAGCAGCTGGGTTTGACGTCATGCGGTTCACTTTCCGCAGCCACAGGAATTCCGGTGGAACTCAACAAGGTGTGCGGATCTTTCGGACCAATCCTGGCAGGAACTGGCGTGTCCATGTCGGCTGGGTCGATGACGACGCCTGGGCCGACCAGGCGTAAGAAAAAAAGCATCGCGGTAACGGCGCAATTTCTTCTGCGCGACCGTACGGCGGAGCGATGCCCGTATTCGACGTAAGAGTGTCAGGAAGATGCAGAGTTCTGTCTGCGAATCCGATCTTCGGGACCACCGACAGCGGGTCCCTCAGGCCAGAGTTCTTCGAGGTCGGCAGGGGTGAGTGGGGCCCGGTAGGCGGCATGAAGAACGCTCCGGATTACCATGGTGTCCGAGTCGGCGAGGTTGATGAACCAGTCGATGCCCGCGGCGTATGCCCACATGTAGGTCCTCAGCAGTGGGTTTGCGCTCCGGTCGGCCAGCAGGTCGGCGATGTGGCTGTCTTTCCACCATGGGACCCGAGAACGCGCGTGTCGTGCGCATTCTTCGATCGGCGTTCCGGCATTCACGGCAAGGTGCAGCTCGGCGCGGACGAGTTGTGTGTAGTGGTCGATCCGTACTCGCGCAACCAATGCCTCATCGTCGGGCGCGATGAACAGCGGCATCGCTTGTGCCCAGCCTTCCAACAAGACTTGTTGGGGACCGTGGACAGATGACAGGCGTACCCAAGGGACATCCTCGATCGCGCAACGGGCGGCGATGCTGGCGCTCTGCAATCCGTGACCCAGGACCTCATGCAGTGCGAACTGCCGAGCCTGAGTCTTTGTATAGGTCGCATTGCGCGTGTTCAGCCGCAGCCGGACTCGCTGCCCAGCCCCGTCGAGCCAGTACGCCCAATAGGCGTCAACATCCGCTCCCTCGATCGTGAGCTCGTATGCGGCCTCGGTACCAGTCGCGCGCCGCACGACTGGCTCGTAGTCGGCTCCGGCTTCGCGGATCGCATCGGGTGCGGCGGAGGCATCGAGTGGGCCTTCGATCGCGGCCAGGTCAACCGCGGTAGATTCATCCCACCCGACGCCGAGGGCGTCAAGGCATCCGCGGGCGATGTCGCCCTTGGCGGTGACATAGTCGGCGGGCCATCCGGCTGCCGGACATCCCTGAGTCGCACGGACATACTCGTCGAGGGTCGGCCGCTCGCCCATGAGTGCGCGCAAGTAAGCGAGATCAGCATTGATCCGCTGTACAACCGATGATTCGTCGATCTCGTGGAGCAGCTCGCTCAACCGTCGGAATGTGCCGAGTCGGTCAACGGGATTCGGCGACTCACCTGCGAGAGGAAAGAAATCGAAGTCGATCACGGCGGGCGCGCCTCGGTCGATCTCGTGCTGATTCCAAGCCCGAAGGGCATGCTCAACGGCGTCACGAGTGCTCACGAGAAACCTCCCAGCGTAGTGTGACGGATTGGTTCGGGCGCAGATACTCCCGGGTGAGCGTGACTATGACGTCGTCCCCCTCGTAATCCCAGATCAGGTCTTCGGTCGCGGAGTTCTCCGCGCCATCTTGATGTTCTTCGACCGCGGAGCAGCTGATCAAGTCTCCGGCATCGCCGTGTCGAAGATGGATGGCGAAGCGTCGGGTGTATCGGTGAATGGATTGCCGCCAGTACAACTCGTCGACGAATTTGCCGCCTTCACAGGTGTAGCCGACTACGGCAGACTCGCCCGGTTGGATCGCCGGTGAAAGTTGGCATGCAAACTTCGACAGGCTCGGTGTGTCGTGGATCCGCTGGATGGCGAGACGACGGCTGCTCTCACGCAGCGGCCTGATGTCCAGCTTTCGTTCAGTGTATTTGAACCAAAGCTCTCGAGACATACGAGTTAGGGGCCGGTCCGTCATGTTCAGTGTTTCATAGCGGTAGGTCAAGCGAGCCGATCCGTCGCCGCTAATCTGGATGTCTATGCGTGTGTCGAGATCGATGATATGACCTGCCAGGTGAGCGAATTGGCTGACTTCACGACTGTTGACACGCTGGGCCTTCTCGAGCTGCAGTAATCGTTGTGCGAGTTGCTGGGTTGCTTTGCTGACACCTCGAGCATCGTCTGTTGCCAAGCCAGCATCCGAACTCGAAGCGTCCCCAGGTTGTTCTGACGCCCAGTCTACGACGCCGAAAGTCGGTCGGCGGAGCCGGTTCTCGATGACACCGAGCAGTCCTCGGGGGTTGTCGACTACGGTCGTACTGGTATCGAGGAGCGCGATAGGCTCGTTGTCAGCGCACCGCTCGAACAACTGTGCCGCAGTGTAGCCGGGAAACATCTTCTCCAGGACCCGGCAATGATGGGGATAGGGAAGCCCTTTCAATGCACCCGATAACCAACGGTGGAACTGTGCGCGTCCCGGTGAGGTGCCCACGAGGGCCGGGTCAATCGTCTGGGCAACCCTGTCGTACTCGCGGCAGAAGGCGCTGTGTGTCTGCAAGTGTTTCTGACGCAGCTCGACTTTGAGGCGAATGAGCGCAGCAGCCACCCTCCGACCCTCCATCGTCCCTCCAGCCTGCCGAAGGTAACACAGAGGAGCCGCAGAGGAGACGGCACTGGACTGAGAAGTTCGAGACGGTGGACATGCGGTATCGAGATGTGACACCTCGTTTCGGCAAGGTCGTACTCGTCAGCTACGGCAAGGAAGCACCCGAACACCGTGCGGGTAGAAGGGTCCAGGCGAAGCTCCCGAGTCCACGCCTGGATCGGGATCGACCGGATGTCTGTGTGGCCGGTTCCTGCCTCAGATCGTGAAGGAGGTCTCCTCGCATCGTTCGACTCTCGTGGAACAGCACGCATTGGTGAACTCTGCCAGAACACTTCGCCCGGCCGTCGTCGTTCGATGCGAAGCAAGCAGTGCCGTTCTTGCCGCACGGCTGTGTCGTACTTCGGTCCGCCTCGTAACCTTCGAGGCCCTGAGGAGAAAAGGTGGGATGACGTGCTGTCAACCGCACATGCAGATAGCCACGCAATGCTTGGGCAGATTGCCTGCCTTCAGACAATCGACGCCTCGGTTATGGAGCGGCTGCGACACGAGGCGCTGACAATCGCCAACGGACAATTGTGGGTTGATGAGTACTCGCAGTACCAGTCGGGCGGCTGGTCGACACTATCTTTGCTCAACGATTCAGGGTCCCCTGGCGACGTGCGGATTAGGGACTGCACGCCAGTCGAAACCTCACTATTACAGCAAATGCCGGTAACACGAAATCTACTATCGTCACTGGGTTTACAGTTCATGTGGGTGCGACTGGCTCGTCTCGGCACCAACTCGTTCCTGTGGGAGCACCGCGACTACGACGAGCTGAACGACTTTGAGCGCCAACGGCTGCACATCCCGCTGATGACTAACAGTTCTGCCGCCCTCGTGACCGGCGGTATGCGTGTGTGGCTGCGCCCAGGTCGCATCTGGCGTCTGACACCGACGCATGTGCACGGGGCGTGCAACTTGCTTGGACCGGACCGATATCACCTTCTGCTCGACTGCTATGCCAATGATCGGCTGGCCGAGCTCACCGCGAACGAATGGCTGGACGGCGCCGATATCGTGGAGCTGCCGATCGCAACAGAGGCCGAGCTTCAAGGCCACTTTCAGAAGGCACTTTCGTTAGCCCGCCTCGGCTACCGCCAGTCAGCGGAGAGTTTTCTGCTGCGGTTGTTCTACGAACGATCTCTGCCTGAGGGGCGGATCTACGACTTGATTGCCTCACTGTACGAGGCTCTCGGCGACCTCGGCGCGGCTAATAAGTGGCGCGCCAACAAGATGACGCTACTGGGACTCGCCGAATCGAAAGGGACGGCATGAATCTGCCTGTCTTTAGCAAGCTTGCCGAAGTGAACCGACCCGAGCAATTTGCGCTGCTCGAATACGCGACAGAAATGTTCGCCAGAAGTGATGCGGTGACACACCTACTTGTGCGCGGTTCGTTAGCTCGAGGCACGGCCGACCGGCTGTCTGATGTCGATTTCGTTGTCGGCGTGAAAGACTCACTGTTTGACGAGTTCGTTTCTGTGCTCGACCCGCTGATCACTACCGGCCTCGGCGGCATCCTGCCGGGCTGGCGCGACACCATCGTCGGCAACATGGGCGGCCTCGGCTACGTCTACCTCGTTGGGTGGGCGGGCCATTTGCAGCAACTCGACCTCTATCTGGCCCCTGCCAGCTGTATCGGTCAGGTACAAGAACACGCGGTCTGTCAGCCGATCTTCACGCGTGATCCGGCAGCGGTGTACGAGCCAGCTCCCAACGTTGCACAGTTTGTCGCCGACACAAGGAGCAGCCCCCGGTCGTGTGAGGAACTGCTAGTCGAGGCGTTGGTCATCGGCTATTTGATCCGCAAACGGATCACGCGTGGCCAGGAGTTCATTGCGTACTCCGAAGCCTTCCTGTTCAACACCGCGGCAAAGAATCTGATCAAGGCAGCGCTTGCACCCCTGTCGACATTCTATGGCTGGTACCAGCTGAAGGAGGAGATCGGCACGACGCCGATCGGCCGGGAGTGCTTGAGTCATTTGACGGCGTTGATCTCCGCGCCCGCGATTCCTACGGTTGCATCGCTGACCGAAAGATTGAACCGTGTTTTCGCCGTCGCGAACATTGTCGCGCCAGAAGCAGTCGACAATCTCAAAGAAGCTATAGACGCCTACCGCTACTACCTGGAGTTGACATGAGCTTGCAGCGCCACAAAACCTTGAAGGCAACCTTTTTCGGAGGGGTCGTGCCTGCCTCCGAAGAGGAGCAGGTACTTGGCCATGATATTGGACGCACGTTGGCCCAGGCCGGATACGTGCTCCAACACGGCGGTTACAACGGTCTAATGGAGGCCGCCGCTCGTGGCGCCGCCAACGTAGGCGGCGAGATGGTCGCAGTTACCCTGGCCAATGTGGACTGGGGTGACTTCAACCCCTACGTATCCTTAGTGGTTCGACTGCCCAGGATGGGCGATCGAATTCACCAGTTCCTCGATGAGACCGACGTGGTGGTAGCCATGGGTGGCGGTGTCGGCACACTGCATGAACTAGCCGCCGCAATCTGGTACGCAGGCAACATCCGCCCGGTGCCGGTCTTCCTGGCAGGGTCGACCGCGCTGCGACTATCGGCCTTCCTGCGATCGGAACGCTGGTTGTTTGAGTCGCCAACTAGGCCGCTCGGTTTTCTCGAGGAGATCCCTGATTTCGCCGCGTTCAGGCGGGCACTTGCCAGGCTGATCGATGGCGACGACTCCAGGATGTTGCCCGTGGCAACGTCATCCGCGAATGGGCGTGGCTAAGTGGTGCCAGCCAAGCTCACTGCCCGTATTCGGGCTGCCGCAATCCGGCACGGCCAGTTCAAATTGCCGTCCGGTGAGGTGCTAGAGGAATATTTCGATCAGTACGCACTCGCTGCTGACCCCCTCCTGCTCCGGGACACTGCCAACGCACTTGCCCGCGAACTGCCGGGACGCACGGAAAGCATCATCGGAATAGCGCTGGGTGGCGTGCCGCTCGCCGTTGCGCTCTCCGCTGTTACTGGAGTTCGTGCCGGCTTCTATCGGCCCGTACCTAAACCGTACGGCACGTTTCGTCAGATCGAAGCGGACATCGTCAGCGGCAACAGGGTCGTGTTGATCGACGACGTCGTCCGAAGCGGCGCGCAGATACTCCGCGCAGCGGACGTTCTGAGTGAGACCGGCGCCTCAGTTGTAGGGGTTGTGTGCTTGCTGGATCGGGAGCTTGGAGGCCGGGAGCGGTTGGCACGGCGTGGAATCGAACTACGGCCGCTGCTCACGCCATCAACCCTCTATGGGATCGAGCCAAAAAGGGATGCCAGCTGATGCCGGGTAGCCGAACGCCGAGGTACGCGGCACTGTTCGATTTGGACGGGGTCATTATCGACACGCGGGCGGCAACGAAGGAAGCGCTCCAAACACTGGCCGAAGCAGCCTCTGCATCGGTCGATTCGACAGTGCTTGATACCTGCATCATGCTCCCGCCCGTCGATGCGCTCCTCGCGCTTGGCGTTCCAGACGCACGCCAGGTGTACCACGATCACTTCGACGCCGCGTTATCGCTCGCCATCGGCGAGTTGCGCATCTTCAATGCGGTGGTGTCCGGTATGGCGACACTGGCAGAGCTTGGGGTCGGGCTGGGGATAGTTACTTCGCAGGCGCGTAGGCGACTCGACTACCTACTCCCGCCCGCAGTAGCCAACTTGGTCGATGTCGTTATCGCCCATGAGGACGCGGCACCCAAGCCCGCTCCGGACGGGGTATTGGCGGCCAGTGCGCGTCTCGGCGTACCGCCGGACCAGGCATGCTTTGTCGGGGACACACCAACCGATGTCAAGGCAGGCCGCGCCGCCGGGGTTCGTACGGTGGGCGCCGGTTGGGGGTTTGCGGACTCGAGCGTTCTGCGCAGCGCGGGGGTTGATGTGCTGTTGACGTCGCCCAATCAGATCGGTCCCCTGGTGCTTGCACTCGTCGAGGGCCGATTGATTGGGCCGACAATCACGCCGTAACGATCTGCCCGATTGCCCGGCGCACTTCCTGCAACGCATCGTTGGTGGCGAGGGGGTCGGTACCGCCCCCCTGGGCAATATCCGGCTTGCCGCCACCACCGCCCTTGAGAACCTTGGCCGCCGTCCGTACTAGGTCGCCCGCTTTCAGCCCACGCTCGCGACCGTGTTCGTTCACGGCTGCCACGACAATAGGCTTCTCATTCGCCAGCGCAGTTACGATGACAGCGGTTGGATGATCTTTGAGGCGATCCCGAATGTCCAGCGCGATGCTCCGCAGTTCCTCGGCAGTCGCTGGCTCCGGCAGATGCTCACTGACCACCGTAACATCGCCAATCCTTTGCGCTTCCCTGACGAACGTTTCCGCCAACTGGCGAAGCTGAACGGCGCGGAAGCGTGCGATCTCCCTCTCGGCGTCACGCAATTGCTTGAGAATTACGGAAACCCGGTCTCCAATCTCGCCGGTCGGCACCTGAAGAATGTCGGATACCTTCACGGCCATTGCACGCTCCTTAGCCAGGAATCGCAGTGCATCAATGCCGACGTATGCCTCAATTCGCCGCAGCCCCGATCCCACCGACGACTCACTGATGAGTGTCAGGGGACCAACCTGCGACGCGTGAGCCACGTGCGTACCACCGCACAACTCGCGCGACCACGCCCCGCCGATTTCCACGACGCGTACTTCTTCGTCGTAGGTCTCGCCGAACAGGGCTAGCGCTCCGATTTCACGAGCCTTGGGTAGCGGCATGTACTCGACAGCCACCGGCAAGTCACGCCGTACTGCCAGATTGGAGACTTCCTCGATTTCGCTGCGGGTTTCTGGAGACAGACCACCGATCCAAGAGAAGTCCAAGCGAAGATAGCCTGGTTTGTTGTAGGAACCGCTCTGCAAGGCGGTCGGCCCGAGCACCTCTCGCAGCGCCGCATGGACAATATGGGTACCCGAATGCGCCTGACGTGCGCCAATCCGCCACTCGGGATCGACCTTGGCCATTACATTCTGGCCTTCGGCTACCTCACCGCGCCGAACGCGGACCTGGTGGACCCACAACTTACGGGCAACCTTCTGGACATCGAGCACCTCCAGTTCGATGCCGTCAGCCACGATCAGACCCGCGTCGCTTTCCTGACCGCCGGATTCGGCATACAGCGGCGTGCGGTCGAGTACGACTTCGACGATGTCGCCTTCGCCGGCCGATGGGACGCGCTCACCCTCGCGGATCAGCCCCTGAATGACCGCTTCTGATTCGAGTTCGCCGTAGCCAGTGAACTCGGTCGGGCCAAGGGCAAGTAGGTCGCGGTAGACGCCCGACTCACCGTGCCCGCCGGATTTGCGACGCACCGCGTCCGCTTTGGCACGCGCCCGCTGCTCTTCCATCAGCTTCCGGAATCCGGTCTCGTCCACAGTCAGGCCAGCCTCGGCCGCCATCTCAAGGGTCAAGTCGATCGGGAAGCCATAGGTGTCGTGCAGCTGGAACGCTTTGTCACCTGGCAAGACGAGACTGCTGCTCTTGCGGACTTCCTCGGCTGCGAGATCGAAGATAGTGGTGCCCGCCTTCAAGGTCTGAACGAAGGCAGCTTCCTCGGCTACTGCGATGCGGTCGATACGCTCGTGCTCGCCGGTCAGCTCCGGGTACATCGGGCTCATCACCTGAATTGTCTTGGCAACGAGTTCGTGCACCACGGGGTCCTGGGAACCGAGTAGACGCATCATGCGCACGGCCCGGCGGAGGATTCGACGCAAGATATAGCCGCGGCCGTCGTTGGACGGCGTGACGCCGTCGCCGATGAGCATCACGCTGGTGAGGATGTGATCAGCGATGACACGCAGTGACACGTCGTTCCGCACGCTCACGCCGTACTTCGCACTGCTTAGCTCCGCGGCCAAATCGAGGATTTGCCGGGTGGTGTCGATGTCGAAGATCGTCGGCACGTCCTGCAGCAAGGCCGCCATCCGCTCCAGCCCGAAGCCGGTGTCGATGTTCTTAGACGGCAGATCGCCGAGGATCGGATAGCCCTCCTTGGCCGGGCCCTCACCCCGGATGCTCTGCATGAACACCAGGTTCCAGATTTCGAGATAGCGTTCATCATTGGCGACGGGACCGCCATCCTGACCGAAGTCGGGGCCGCGGTCGAAACAGATCTCCGAACAGGGGCCACACGGGCCGGGCACACCCATCGACCAGAAGTTCTCAGCCATGCCGAGGCGCTGGATCCGTTCCGCGGGCACGCCGATGTCCTTACGCCAGATCTGCTCAGCCTCGTCATCGTCGAGGTAAACCGTGACCCACAACTTGTCTTCGGGAAGGCCCAGGCCGCCATCGGCAATCGGCGTTGTCAAGAACTCCCAGGCGAACGGGATGGCCTTCTCTTTGAAGTAGTCACCGAAGGAGAAGTTGCCGAACATCTGGAAGAACGAGCCGTGGCGGCTGGTCTGCCCAACCTCTTCGATATCGACGGTCCGCACGCACTTCTGCAGACTTGTCGCGCGCTTGTATGGGGCGGGTGCCTCGCCCAGGAAGTACGGCTTGAACGGTGCCATGCCAGCGTTGATCAGTAGCAAGGTGGGATCGTCAGCGATCAGCGATGCCGAGGGCACCACCGTGTGACCCCGCTTCTCAAAGAACCGAAGGGCACGGCTACTGATGTCGGCCGAGTGCATAGACGCCTTCCAGGTGGTGTCGGTTGGGCGCTGCCCGCGCAGGCAGCTCCTGCCTAGCATCAGTGCTAGGTACTGGTACCAATGCTAAGGCGGCCTGTCCAGCGGGTTTCATCGGCCTAGCACGACCTTCAGTTCCGGACGAACTCGTGAGCGTGGTTACTCTCATCGGAGATGCCGCCAAGCGTTCGCAAGTTGAACGCCTCGCATGAACGATTCTTATATAGACAGCTGAATCGGAAAGCCGGTAATTATCGTAAACTGAATAATATCGCTGCCGCCAAATAAGGCCGAAGATCGCTTTTCGTCGTAAACTTCACGAGCGGGCTGGGCTCGACAGTTGAACCAATAGACGAATCGTTTTTGGAGTCCAATGAACGCATGAACAAAGGGCGTGCTTCAAGCTTTCTACGCAGGAAAACGACATAAGATGCACGAAGCGCGCAGTACACCGCGCGTTATGCTATGTGATCCAATCATCATCGCCACTGATCAGCGGCAATACCTCCGTATCGTCCTCGTCGCTCCACCAGCGGATCGGCGGCGGCGGCAAGGGCGGAATTGGCTGGTCCGTTTTGTACTTCACCCGCTTCTTGTTCCACGGATCGTCGCTCGGCATCACGCCTGCTCGGTCCCGCCCAAGAGTGTCCTCAGAACTCCAGTACGCGCCGATCCGGTAGCTCAACACCGCTGTGAAGAAAACCGAGCCCGGCCATAAGATCCAGACGAGGGAAGACATCGCTCAATAGCCGTCTTTGATCAGCAGCAGGTACGCCGCCTGAAGATGCACCACGCACTCGTCCGGATGGTGCTCGCGGTGGGTGTACAGCAGTTGCTGGGCGCGTTCCGGTGTCAGCTCTATTAGGTAGACCTGGCACATGAACTCGGCGAGCAGACCGTCGGCATGGATGAAGGTGCTGTGCTTTACGGGATCTACCATCAGTGCGCCACCTGACCTTCACCCCCGTCAGGCATGTCACTCTGTGCGGCGCTCGGCCGGATCGTTTTCAGCGGAAACACCGCCGTGGCTTGTTCCGGCAATCTCACCCAACCTGTCCGTACGTCAGCCACCAGCTGGTCGAAGGCTTCGATGCACCATGCCAGCTGGGCCGCGCCACGCTCGTGATGCTCGAGGTTGTGCTCGCGAGGCGCGTACATCACGTACTTCCACATCAGCCACGCCACCGAGTCGCCGTAGGAAGACGGACTGGTCGGAGCATCGGGCGCAAAAGCAGTCCTGCAGGTATGCCCACCTGCTCCCCGGTCAATGAGCCAGATGAGAAAGTTGATCTGCTCATCGACCGAGGCCGAGTCGCGCCGCCCATGCTCATGCACGTCACGCCGGGCTCCGACTAACGCACGCGCGCAGCGCATTTGCGTTGTGGTGGTTTCTTCGCCCCCAGCACACTTCCGCAGATACGGTCCGGCATCTCGCAGCGGCTGGTCGGGTTGAGCTTCGACGGCCGGGATCGTGAAGACCCGCGGCGTGTTCGGCGTGATCCCGACAACGAAATGCTCCGGCGACTGAGAATCAGACAGCACCGGTGGGATGTCCCTTCGTAGTTCGATCAGTGACCGTGGATGCAGCGAGCAGGGCAAGGGCTGTGGATAGCGCGGCGAATCAGTCCCACAGAGCGGCGCAGGGTAGGGGCTGCAGACCAGGGCGCACATCGTCGTCGACCGTGACCACCAGCTCCGGACAGCCCTGCGCCAGTTCGTCGGCCACGTTCTGGACCTGTTCGGCGCTGGCTTGGTAGTCCAGGCGTAAGGCGCCGGATTCGATGTGGATGTGGCGGATTCGCCGTGGCGGTGGGGTTGGTTGCACAGCGCATCACAACCCTGGTGGGTGGGCACCAGCCTGGACGCGAGTGTCAAGAGCGACGGCCCTTCGCGGGCAACGCTTCGCCCGGCAGTCCACGTGGGCCTGCGAAATCGTGAACGGCACGTGTGAAGCCTGGTGGGTGGCTTCGTCAGACATAACGGCCAGTTTGTGGATAGCGAGTGAATACATAGCAACCTCGGATCATCGGGGTATCAAGGACGCACCCGGCACCGAGGGCTTTCGCCACCGGCCTGCCCTCCGGCAGGTCGGTGCGCCTTCCGAGGGGGGTGAAGGCGTCACCCCGGTGCCGGGCGCTCGTCAAGCGTTTATCGGAGGCGAGCGCGGCCCAAGACCCGGCAGGGTTAGCCCCAATGGGGCTTGACAGGCGGGTATTTCGTGGGTTTACCTGGCAAAACACGGTCCGTCACTAGGCCGCCGAAACGGGAGAAGTACCGACCCGTTTCAGGCTTCCCGGGGGCGGTACCGACGACGGCGGGCTGTTACCAATCAACGAATCGAGACCGGCCATGAACAGGCGGACACCGGTGTTGTGCACATGCAGCGCCGGAGAGGCGAACCGGATCAGCAACTGTTCTTCATGTACTAACGCGGCGGAGATTGTGCAGCGCCTGCCCGCCAGGTTCTATGAAAGCGCGGCGCTGCGAACTGCGCTCGGCAGCTACGACTTCGGAGCGGTCTTCCTTGCCGTTCGCCACCAGGTTGGCCTCAGCCAGACCGAACTTGGCGAACTGCTGGATATGGCCCAATCGCGGGTCTCCGCAGTGGAACGCGGTGAGCGCGGCATCGGACACGTCAAGTTGGTGGCGCGGATAGCCACCCGGCTGGGCATCCCGGCACAACTACTCGGCTTCGCGGCCGGGACGACCGGTAGCCTGGCGAACAAGGAGGTGAGTTGGGTGGACCGACGAGATTTCCTAGTACTGCTAACAGCAGCCACACTCGGGTCCAATCTGCATCCGGAACTCGCCCGGTTGGGCAACCATCTGCCGGGCCAAGCCGTGTCGTCGACGCGGACGCATATCGGGGCGGCCGACATCGACGCCATCGAGGCCATAACCGACGGCTTCCGAAAGTGGGATCTGGCGCACGGTGGCGGACTTTGCCGCAGCGCCGCACTCACTCAACTCCACCAAGTGCAGGCGCTCCAAAATGCCTCGTGTCCAGAAGACCTGCGCCCACGCCTGCTCATTGCGACTGCCGAACTGGCCAGCATGGCGGGCTGGCTCGCCTACGACGTGGAAGATCACAACGCGGCCCGCAAACTGTGGACCTACGCGCTGGATTCTGCCCGTCGAGGCGAGGACCATCCTCGTAGTGCCGACCTCACCGTCAGCGTCCTCCTGGACATGGCACACCAGTCGCTGCACCTCGGTCGGCCCGACGAAGCCCTAAAGGTGGCGCAGCTGGCCCAGGCCACGGCAGGCAACCGCAAACATCCAGCCGCCATGAGCACCGAGGCGTACATCTTCGCCGTGCTGGGATGGTCGCGTGCCACGCGCGGTGAAATCGAACCGATGCGCCTGGCACTTGGCCAGTCCGAAGAGCGTTACGAGGAGGCGAACTCCGCACCAGTGCCCTCATGGGCGCGCTGCTGGCGGGGCGTGGTGACCGACGCCGAGATCACCGCACAGCAGGGCTACGCCATGTACCTCCTCTCGCTGACGCAGCCGGACTACGCGCCGCAAGCAGTCACGATGCTCAGTCAAGCCGTGGGCAGCTATCACAACGCCCACGCTCGCAGCCGGGCCGTGAATCTGCCGCCGCTGGCAGCGGCCCAGTTCCGAGCCGGAGACGTCGACAACGCTATTTCCACCAGCTACGAAGCCATCTCGGCGATTACCAGCTTGTCCTCAACGCGCTGCTACGCACGGCTCCGGGATTTAGGCACAGCGACCGCCCGGTTCGCTCGCCGCTCGGACGTCGCTGACCTGCGCGCGGACATTCACGCTGCCTTGCCGGTCGTCGCGTAGCCGTAATGCAGCAGACCAGCAACTCGGACAGCGAACTACCCGGCGCCGATGCATTGGAGGCTGTCTGCGAGATCTCCGGCCTCGACACCACAGACGCGCAGTTGATCCATCACCGCTCGAATGCGGTGTATCTGCTGCCGTGGGCCAGTCAGCATGGCGCAATCGCACGGTTGGCGCCGGATACTGAACTACGGCAAAAGCGTGCCCGCGTGAGCATCGCCGTCACGAGGTGGCTGAGCGAGCAAGCCGCAGAACCGATTAGCTTACTACCGCTTTCAGGTGAACAGCCAGTGATCACGGCAGGGGCCATCGCCACCTTCTGGCCGTACTGTCCGGTAAGCACCCCAGCGTCACTCACGGACGTCGCCGTGCTGCTACGTCGCCTTCACGACCAGCCAAGGCCGCCGTTTCCGATACCTGAGTACCGGCCGCTGCACCGACTCCGGGAGGCGCTGGCATTAGACGAGAGACGCAAGCAATCCGCTCTCTCGGCCGATGACCGGCAGTGGATCCACAAGCGTGCCGACGATTTAGTCGACGCCTATGACTCCGCCCAGTTTCCGATGGGGCGCGGCGTGGTTCACGCTGACGCCCACACCGAGAACGTTGTTCTCGATGATGGCGAGTGGGTACTAATCGACTGGGATCAATGCTGCATCGGGCCGAGGGAATTGGATCTAATCAGCGGGCTGCCAGATCACTTCCAGCGTCCTGATGCCGAGCGACGAGAGTTCCTCGACGCCTATGGCTACCACCTCCTGAGCTGGCCGGGTTGGAGACTGCTGCGGGATATCGCCGAACTGCACTCGATCGCGTCGTATATCCGCTTGGCACCGCACAAGCCAGCCGCTGCCAGACAGCTGGGGGCGCGAGTACGGTCACTCAGATCCGGCAACCGCAGTGTGCGGTGGCAGGCGGTGCCGTAGCATGACCGAATATTCAGTCGTCCATGCAATCCTCTGCGTCCGAGGGTGCTTCGGCCGCGACCGGTGTTCCTTGATGGAAGTATATTCGCCAGCCTTCGTCAGTTCGCCGCCACAGCGAACTGCGTAGCGACCGTTGGCCGTCGCGTTCTGCGATGTAGGTGATGTGCGCGAGGTCGCGGCTCAGCAGTTCCCCGTGCATCGCGGTGGCAGCGATCGTGGTGGACGGCTCGGCGGCGACTGCGGCGATGATCGAGTCTCGGTCCCATCTGCGGCCCGACGCGCCGAACTCGACGAAGCTCGGGTCGAGGAACACGGCCAACGCCTGCGGGGATGCCCGCACCGCCGGGTCCAGCAGATCCAACTCGGCATCGACGACCTGCCGCACCGGATCTTCAGTCGGCACTCCCGTCATGAGCTCGTCCGCTGGTTGCGCAGGGCCGGAGGCCAGCACGCATGACATCTCGATCTCGAACCGCTCAGGCCAGTCGATGCAGCGGTTCCGACGACCCGTGTTCATGAATCCGTTTCTGCGATAGAAAGCCTGGGCAATATGATTGTCTTCCAACACCCACAGCCGAATCTCATGGTGGCGACCGGTGACAGCCCACTGGATAACCGCGGCCAGCAGCCGATCCGACAGCCCGGTTCCCCGATGGGCGGGTGCCACCCACATGGACACGACGACCGGCAGGCTGTCTTCGATCATGCCGGCGACCGAGCCGACCGCTGTCATGTCTGTGGCTTCGGCGACGAACATGGTTCTGCCGTTCATCCATTGGCGCCACTGCTGCTCAGTCCACCGGGACGCCACCTCGAAGGTCGAACCGAATGTTCCCGGCACAGACTCCCTGAGCGCGTCGAGCCGCAAGGTCCGGGCGACAGCCCATTCGTCGTGGTCGAGTTGGCGCACCATCATGGGGCTGATCCTCGGCGGGTGGGCCGCTCACGGCAACGGATTATTTCGACCAACCTGGTCAGCGAACGCACTCCGTTGTGCTAGGTCCTCGAACGGTGCGCGCATGCGTGTTGAGAGCGCGGGCATCCGGCTGTGTGCCGATGTTGCTGATCTCCGAGCTCGTATGGGAAAAATCCGTTGGCTTTCGGCGATTTGGGCCGTCAATCTTGGTCGTATGAGCTGGGACGAGGCGCTCGCGGATCACTATGAGGAATGGTCGGCAGACATGACAGCGGATGTCGCTTTCTATGTTGAGCTCGCCAGCCGGGCTGAGGGGCCTTTGGTCGAACTCGCGATCGGCAACGGACGCGTGGCGATCCCAGTTGCCCAAGCCACCGGGCAGCCCGTTATCGGCATCGACGCCTCTCCCCGAATGCTCGAGCAGGCCACGATCCGTGCCGCCGAGGCGGGCGTGCGGCTGGACCTGAGCGAGGCCGACATGCGCGACCTGCGCCTCGATCAGCCTGCTGCACTGATCTACTGCCCATTCCGCGCGATGCTGCACCTGAGCACCTGGGCTGACCGCCGCCGCGTCTTCGAGCGTGTGGCCGCCTCGCTGCGGCCGGGTGGGCGATTTGCGTGGAATGCGTTCGCCTTCGATCACCACATCGCCGCACGCCTGGACGGCACTCGCCAACTCCGACCGGTTCCACACACCATCCGATACGCCGTCGGCGACAACAGGATCGACTTGGTCTGCGACGACGGCGCGGTCAGCTCATTGTGGTGGGCGACGAAGAACGAGTGGCTCGGCCTTCTCGACGTGGCGGGCCTGGAACTGGAGGCACTACACGGCGGGTTTGGCGGCGAACCGTTCACCGAGGACAGCAGAGAATACGTCTTCGTGGCCCGACGCGCGCACGCAAGTGGACTTGGCCTCGACAACCACTCATCTGCATGAACATCCCGGGTTCGCCGGGATAGCTCACTCGCGACTGCTATTCCAGGACCCCTGGTGGGAGCTGGCATCCAAGCGCGGCGGCCAGCAGCCGGTAGTGGGTGGGTGCCCAACGGGTGTGGCAGGACTGGCAGATGCAGCCTTCGGCGGTGATCTGGAGTGCGGCTTGGCGGACGTGTTCGCCGCTGGCGTCGGGCCGGTGCACGGTACGGACACCGCAGGCCGGGCAGGCGGCGACGAGTTCCCACTGGCGCGCAGGCTCGAGCAGTGCCCGGCCTGTGGTCGTCCAGCGCCGCAGTTCATTGACCCAGACCCGCAGCCCTTCAGCGTCCGCGGGCGCCCATGTAGTGTCGGCGAGCTGGTTGAGGCGGCGCACGGTCTCGGGTTGGCCGTTGTCCTCACCGGGGTCGGGGTGCCAGTAGGCGACGGTGGTGTCGACCTCGGTCAGCCAGTCCAGGCCCTCGACCCATGCCGGGGGCAGGCTACGGGGCCGCAGCATCCCGCCGTCGCCTTGGCGTGCGGCGAGTTCGGCGCGGATCTCGCCGTAGACGGATTGCCGGTAGCCCGACCGGGTTTCGCCGTCAGTGTCGGTGTGGGTGTGGTAGCGGTGCCCGATCAGGTCGTGGATGGCGTCTTCGAGGTCGCGGGCGGGGGTGGTCGTCGGTTCTGTGCCCGTCATGGAGTCGATACCGCCTGCGTCACACCAGCACTCATGTTCTCTACTGTAGCGCGCCGCAGTAGAGGATCACGGGTTGCTGTTGATCGGAAGCCCGCTTTGTCTGGGTGTCGCCCTACCGGAGGTCAGCTGGCGCGGCCGCAGTCTTGTTCGAGGACGCAGAGTTTGATGTATTGGTCGGCGCAGGCTTCGAAGATCCAGCGGTCCAGTAGTGCGACAGCTTGTTCCTCGTTGCAGTCGTACATCAGCATGCGGGCCTCGGAGTCGCTGATCCCCAGGAGTTCTCCGGCCAGGACGGGGATGGCGCGCAGTCTGCCGCGCCAGGTCACCATGCCGGGGAATGATCCCCATTCGGCTCCGGCGAGGGTAACCGTCCATCCGGCAACGCAGTGCGCTACCCCGTCGGCGCGGGCTTCGGCCCAGACATTGCGGTCGTGCAGATGTGGATGGGCGCGAAGGGTGTTCAGCACAAGGGCCGCAAGCGGGAGATTCAGCGCAGTAGGCATCTGCACCTCCAGGTCAACAACACAGCAAAACCCCCAATTGGCCGAGCCGGGTCCGGCCGCGACTTTGAGACCTGCGCGCCATCGGAGTCTCGGTGCCGCAGACGCAATTCGAACTGACCGCCGATGACAACATTCGTTGGCTGCTGCCGACCTCTTTTCGGATCGCTTCGGAGAGGATCGGCCGTGGTGGGAACGCATCGCAGGGACATTGGAGACAGGCGTCAGACCCACAAGCAGACGCGCTCGACCACGAAAAAACTTCAGCTCCAATAGGAGTGGCTAGTACAAAGTCGCGCATACCTCAGCCTCGTTAGTGTCGGCTCACATGCGAGCCAGGGTTCACCTTCGAGCGCGGGCGGCGCCCCTTGGGGGCTGCCACAACCTCATTGACGAGGTACGCGGGATATGAAACGCCAGGAGGACGGCCAGGTGGGGCCGAACTCAAGAACGGCGCTCCGCTCCGTGGATTGAGATGTTAGCAAATAAACCTAAATTCGCTCAATGTGACCAGACTCACGCATCCACTGCTGAACTATTGCGGCGCATCGCATTTCGGCATTGATGGTTACGGAGTTCCGAACAAATCTACCCATCGACCGGGTCGGTGGTGTCTGGGTACACCATGGCCAACCCGAGGGTTGTCGAAACCTCGGGGTCGATCAGGCGGGCGACGAAGTTGGCGTTCACCCAGCCATTCGCCAGCCCGCTGCGGACCCGCACATGGGCTCGCACGATTCCCTTCTCGATCGCTTCTTCGACCAGCCCTGGAACGCGCACGATATCGTCCGGGTGCATGCCTGGTGTTTGACCTGTCGACACGCCGTGCCCCCAGCCCGGGGCATAGGGGGTCAGCCATTTCAGGACACAGGTGGTCGGCCAACGCGTGTCGACAATGATGCCGAACATTCCTTGCGCTTCGATCGCAGACGACGCCACAGCCGTGTCGAGCATGTCGATGCGGAGCTGTTCAATATCCGCTGATGCCGTGATGTCCTGGCAGATGCCCCGCAGTCGTGGACCGACATCAGTCGAAACGTAACGCTGGGCGTAGATCAGCATTCTCGGCCTACCCGCACCGGTACGGATCATCAGGGTACCGGCCACGGAATCCTCAGGTCTCGCAGCGACGATCGCCTCCCACATCCGCACCAGATCAGGCAGCCGAGCCACCCGCCCCAGGAAGTCCAACGGCCCGTATACCGATCGGTCGCGTTCGTGCTGGGGCATCTCCACGATGTCGAGGAAGTCGCCGGTCAGGTGCAGGCGCGGCGGACCGCCGGCGATGTCGAGTTCCCACTGGAATGCAGCAGTGCGAGCAGCCTGAGCGCTCACATCTGTTCCGTACAGCACCTGGACACCAGCGACCACGTTGTCTACGCCAACCAGCGGATGCCCGATGTAGACCTTTCCAGCAGCTCCGTTACGTCCGGATCGCACGGCGCTTTGGCCTGATCCGACAACGTCGTCAACCAGGTCCTCAACGAGTGATCGCTCAGCACCGCGCAGGACACTCGAGACCTTCCGAAAGTCGCGAACCCGACCGTTCTCAGCCACAACCCGCGGTTCGGTCCCGATCGTCTCGATCAGTAACTCGTTGTGTCCACGTTCCATCAGACGCCCCCGATCCAGCGTTCCCGCGTGTCGATAACACGAATTTAGCTGCGGGCGAGTACGCACCGAGCAGCACCCCATCGCCTCGCGGCGGCGTCGGTCCGGTTGCCTCGGGCTGTGGTTCACTTGCAGACGTGCGCATTTCAGAACCGATCATGAAGCGCTTTGCCCAACAGCTCGGATTACCGTCCGGCGCAGCCGGACGGTTTGTGACGCGCTTCCTCAACATCGCCAATCGCCGCCTCATCGAAGGATCCGCCGAAGCCCTCGAAGCTGCCCGCGGTGGCCAGGTCGCCGATATCGGATTCGGTGGCGGGTACGGACTTGACATCCTCCTCGACCGAGTAGGCCCGCAGGGAACCGTATACGGCATCGACGTCTCAGCGACCGCCATCAGCCAAGCACGGCGGCGTTTCAAACACGTCATCCACGAGGGCCAACTGCACCTCATGGAAGCGCCGATGCGTCGGCTGCCCCTTGCGGACGACGCCCTGGACGGCGTAGTCACTGCCAACACCATCTATTACATCCCAGACGACGAATTACCAGCGTCTTTCGCCGAAGTCGCGCGCACGCTCCGTACCGGTGGCCGACTGGTTGTCGGGGTCGGAGACCCCGCCTTCATGGCGGGGCTGCCCTTTCGCGACGGTCTGCGAATTCGGCCGCTCGATGAGGTCACCGGCCTCATCACCAACGCGGGCTTCGACATCTGCGACCATCAGCGAGTCGGCCAGTCCGACAGAGCATTTCACGTCTATGCCGCCACATTGCAAAGCGCTCCGGTCAGCAGGCGCTAGCCGAACAGGATGATCGCGAGCGACGAGGCTCCGGTGCTCGCGGCGGCTTCGCCTCAGCGGACGGCGCGGGGTTGCGCACCGGCCACGTTGACTGGTGCGCAATCCCCGCCGTGCGGGTCAGGGTTGGCGGGCGCGGCTATTCTGTCAGCCGTCAAGTAATTCCTCCAGGTGAGGGGTAGTTCCGTCACGGAATTCCCCCACTCTGTCCGTCACCGTTTTCCTCCACCCGGCCGTCAC
>NZ_JBFAYO010000056.1:0-25295 GCF_040681325.1 Nocardia sp. NPDC051787 | reverse complement strand
CGGGGGTGTCGTCGTTCGGGTTCGGTGGCACCAATGCCCATGTGATTGTCGAGCAGGCTCCGATACCGGAGTCGGTGGAGCCGCAGCCGGTGTCGATGGAGCTGCCGGTGGTGCCGTGGCTGATCTCGGGCAAGACACCCGCGGCGGCCGCGGGACAGATCGACCGGCTGCGTGAGTTCGGGGCGAGCTCGTCGGCGCGGGATCTGGATATCGCGTACTCGCTGGCCACCACGCGAACAGCCTTCGAACACCGCACCGCGGCAGTCGGCCGAAGCACCGACGAATTGTTCGCCGGTCTGACCGACGCGATCCCGGTCGCGGCGCATGCGGGCACGACCGCGTTCGTGTTCACCGGCCAAGGTGCGCAGCTCCTCGGTATGGGAATGCGGCTGTACGAACGCTTCCCCGTCTTCGCCGCCGCGTTCGACGAAGCCGCCGGACATCTCGATCCGCTGCTGGACCGGCCCCTGCGGGAGACCATCGCCACCGGCGAGGGGCTCGACGACACCGGTATGGCGCAGCCTGCGCTGTTCGCCGTCGAGGTGGCACTGGCACGGCTGCTGGCGCACTGGGGTATTCGCTGCGATTACGTTGCCGGGCATTCGGTTGGTGAGTTCGCGGCCGCTCATGTGGCGGGGGTGTTGTCGTTGCCGGACGCGGCGCGTCTGGTCGCGGCGCGGGGTGCGCTGATGCAGGCGCTTCCGGCTGGTGGGGCGATGGTTGCGGTGTCGGTGTCCGAGCAGCGGGTGTTGCCGTTGCTGGGGGAGTTGGTGTCGGTGGCGGCGGTGAATGGTCCGGAGTCGGTGGTGTTGTCGGGTCCGGAGGCGGCGGTGCTGGCGGTGGTCGATCAGTTGGGTTGCCGTCATAAGCGGCTCACGGTGAGTCATGCGTTTCATTCGGCGTTGATGGAGCCGATGCTCGATCAGTTCCGGTCGGTGGCGGAGAGCGTCACGTATTCGCCGTCGACGATTCCGTTCGTTTCCACGGTCACCGGGGAGATCACCGAACCTTCTACTGCGCAGTACTGGGTCGATCAGATCCGTCGGCCTGTGCGGTTCGCGGATGCCGCAACGACACTTGCCGGTCTCGGTGTCGCCGCGATCGCCGAGGTCGGGCCCGACGCCGTACTCACGCCACTGGTGGACGCGGTGACCACTACCCCCGCGATCGGCTTGCAGCGGCGCGGCACTGATGAAGCCGAGACGCTCATCGCGGGTGTGGCGCGGCTGCATTGCCATGGCGTCGGCGTGGACTGGGAGAGCTTTTTCGCTGGTACCGGTGCGCAACGGGTCGCGTTGCCTACGTATGCGTTTCAGCGTGACCGGTACTGGTTGCACCCGAATACGACGTCCACTACGTCGGGTTTCGATCCGGTCGAGCATCCGATCCTCACCGGTGTGCTGCATCTGCCCGACACCGACAGCGTGCTGCTGACCGGCGTGCTGGACCCGAACACGCAACCCTGGCTGTCCCGGCACACCACCGCCCTGACCACCTTCGTCCCACCGGCGATACTGGTCGAAATGGTGCTTCGAGCCGGTGACGAGGTGGGCGCCGACCACATCGAGCATCTGGAGCTCACCCGACCGCTGGCGGTCCCGGACGGGCACGAGGTCCAACTGCACGTGGTCGTCGGCGCGTCCGACGACACGGGCCGGCGCACCGTCGGGGTGCGCGGCAGATTCGGGGCCGGGCAGTGGACGACCGTCGCGACGGGCACGCTCGCCCGCGACGGCGAACCGGTAGAGCCGACGCCGGCCGAGCCGGCCGTCGAGCACCGGCTGCCCGCTGAGCTGGCCCCACTGGCAACCGGCTTCGCGCTGCACCCGGAGCTGCTCGACGCGGCCCTGCCCAGTACCGCCGGTACGAGTTCGGTGCTGGCACCGGTCGTCTGGCGAGGAATTCGCCTGCACGCGACCGGCGCCGCCGAGATCCTGGCCCGCGTACGGCCGCTGGCCGACGAATCCGTCACCGCGCACCTGGCCGACCCGGCCGGCAATCCGGTGCTCACCGCCGCCGCCGTGGAGTTCCGCATGCTGAGCCTGGGCGAGGACACCGAAACGAACGGCGGCACAGCTCGATTCGTCCCGACACGCCCCGCCGCCGTCACCACGAACGCCGCCGAGATCCTGCTGGACCGCTTGACCGATCTCGGCGAGCAGCAGCAGCTCGCCGCCGTGGCGGATGTCGTACGAGTCCAGGTCGCCGCGGTCCTTGGTATCGCCGACCCGGTGAGCATCGAGGACGATCGCCCGTTCCAGGAACTCGGCTTGGATTCCATGACGGCCGTGCAGCTGCGCAATCGGCTCGCGGCGGCAACCGGAACCGCCCTGCCCGCCACCGTCGTCTTCGACCGGCCCACGCCGACCGCTCTCGCCGCGTTCGTGCTCGACGCCGTGCGCCCACCCGCACCCGCCGACGTGCTGTGGGCGGAACTGGATCGATGGGAACAACTCGCCGACGGAATCGGCGATGCGGATCGCGAGCGGGTCGCCGAGCGACTGCGCGACTTGGCGAGCCGATGGTCGGCCACGCCGGCCCGGGCCGCCGAGAGCGTCGACGCGCGCATCCAATCCGCCTCGGCCGAGGAACTGCTGAGCTTCATCGACGGCGAACTCGGCCGCATCCCCGACCACGATCTCGGCTGAAGAAGGGACCTCTGCAATGTCGGAAGACACCAAACTGGTCGAGTATCTGCGCTGGGCGACAGCCGAACTCACCAAAGCCAAGGGACGTATCGCCGAGCTCGAATCCGCCACACCCGAACCCATCGCGGTGGTGGGAACGGCGTGCCGTTATCCGGGCGGCGTCACCTCGGCGGCCACGCTGTGGAACCTGGTCGCCGCTGGCACCGACGCGATCTCCGAATGGCCCGCCGACCGCGGCTGGGATGTGGAGACGCTGTACGACCCGGACCCCGATCACCTCGGCACCTCGACCACCCGCCACGGCGGATTCATCGACAACGCGACGAATTTCGACGCCGGACTGTTCGGCATCTCCCCGCGTGAGGCGCTCGGCATGGATCCCCAGCAGCGAGTGCTGCTGGAAACCGCGTGGGAGTTGTTCGAATCGGCGGGCATCGACCCGATGACGTTGCGCGGCAGCGGCACCGGCGTCTTCATCGGAGCGGGCGAACAGAGCTACCTCGATCTGGCCGCACCGCCGGAACTCGAAGGCTATGCCATGACCGGGCGGCTCGGCAGTGTGGTCTCCGGCCGCCTGGCCTACACCTTCGGGCTCGAAGGTCCCGCCGTCACCGTGGATACCGCGTGTTCGTCGTCGCTGGTGGCCCTGCATCTCGCGGCGCAGTCCCTGCGCCGCGGCGAATGCGACCTTGCGGTGGCGGGCGGGGTCACCGTCTACGGCCATCCGGGCGGCTACATCGAATTCTCCCGGCAACGCGGACTGTCGGCCGACGGACGGTGCCGGTCCTACGGCGCGGGCGCCGATGGGACGGGATGGTCGGAGGGCGCCGGTTTGCTGGTGCTGCAACGGCTCTCCGACGCCGTGGCCTCGGGGCGCGAAGTGCTTGCGGTACTGCGGGGTTCGGCGGTGAACCAGGACGGGGCATCCAACGGGTTGACCGCACCCAACGGGCCGTCCCAGGAACGCGTCATCCGCGCGGCACTGGCCGACGCGAGATTGTCCGCGGCCGAGGTGGACGCGGTGGAAGGGCACGGGACCGGAACCCGGCTGGGCGACCCGATCGAGGCCCAGGCACTGCTGGCAACCTATGGACGCGAACGGACTTCGGATCGTCCGCTGTGGTTGGGGTCGCTGAAGTCCAACATCGGCCATTCGGTCGCGGCGGCGGGTGTCGGCGGCGTCATCAAGATGATCGAAGCCATCCGCCGGGGCATCCTGCCCAGAACCCTGCACGCCGACCCACCCAGCCCGGATGTGGACTGGTCCTCGGGCACGGTGCGGCTGCTCACCGAGCTGCGGCCGTGGCCCGCCACCGGCGCGCCGCGCCGGGCCGGAGTGTCCTCGTTCGGCGTGAGCGGCACCAACGCCCACGTCGTTCTCGAGCAGGCGCCGGAGCCGGAAGCTGCTGCACTACAGTCGGTCTCGGTGCACCTGCCGGTGTTGCCGTGGCTGGTGTCGGGAAAGACGGCGGCCGCGGTCGCCGCCCAGACTGGCAGACTGCGCGAATTCGTCGCCGGCTCCCCGGCGCGGGATCTCGATGTCGCGTACTCACTGGCGACCACACGCACCGCGATGGAGTTCCGGGCCGCGGCGATCGGCCGCGACCGCGACGAACTGATCGCCGGGTTGACCGACGCCGATCCGGTCGCGGCGCGTGCGGGCAAGACCGCGTTCGTGTTCACCGGTCAGGGTGCGCAACGCCTCGGCATGGGAGTGCCGCTCTACGAACGCTTCCCGGCCTTCGCTGCCGCATTCGACGAAGTCACCGCTCACCTGGACCCATTGCTGGAGCGGCCGCTGCGCGAGGAGATCGCATCCGGCGACCGGCTCGACGACACCGCCGTCACCCAGCCCGCCTTGTTCGCCGTCGAATTCGCCCTGGCGCAGCTGCTGGCGGAGTGGGGCGTCCGGCCCGACTACCTGGCCGGCCACTCGGTGGGCGAACTGGTCGCCGCCCTGGTGGCGGGTGTGCTGCCGCTGGCGGACGCGGCGACCCTGGTGGCGCAGCGAGCTCGCCTGATGCAGTCGCTGCCGCGCGGGGCCATGCTCGCGGTGCGCGCGAGTGAGCACGATGTGCGGGCCGGACTCCCGGACACGGTGTGCGTGGCCGCAGTGAACGGACCCGCCTCGGTGGTGCTCGCCGGTGCGATCGAGGATCTGGAAGCGGTCTCGACCGCCCTCGAACGGCGTGGGTTGCGCACCAAACGCCTCACGGTCAGCCACGCCTTCCATTCCCACCATATGGACCCGATCCTCGGCGCATTCGGGAAGGTGGCCCGCGGTTGCGCGTTCACCTCCGCCCGTATCCCGATCGTGTCCAATGTGACCGGGGCCGTCGCGGCACCGGGCGACCACACAGACCCCGGCTACTGGGTGCGCCACATCCGAGAGACGGTTCGTTTCGCCGACGGCATCGAGGCCCTGGCGGCGGCGGGGGTGACGAAGTTCGTGGAGATCGGCCCGGACGCGGTCGTGAGCGCACTGGTCGACGAAACCCTGCAGGACCGTCCGCACGTCGCGATTCCGGTGCTGCGCCGCACGTCGAGCGACGACGTGGCCCTGCTCACCAGCACCGCCGCCATGCATGCCAACGGTGTGGGCGTCGACTGGGAGCGCGTGTTCTCCGGCACCGGCGCCCGGCGAATCCCCCTGCCCACCTATGCTTTCCAGCGTTCCAGGCATTGGGCCGACGATACGGCGACGAAGGCGACCGGAACCGGGTCGGCCGTCGGCCATCCCGTTCTCGATGTCGCGATCGATCTGGCCGACAGCGAGGCCGACGGGGTGGTGGCCACCGGTCGGCTGTCGCGGCGGCAACGGTGGACCGCGCCGGGCGCGGTGGTGCCCGCCACCGTGTTGGTTGAAGTGGCCATCCGCGCCGCCGACGAACTCGGCTGCACAGAGGTGTCCGCATTGACCATCCTGACCCCGCTCAGGATGCCCGCTCGAGCGGATCTGCACATTCAGGCACGGGTGGGCGGCGTGACGGAATCCGGTGAGCGACCGGTGTCGATCCACTCCAGAACCGCGGGATCGCCGGGACCGTGGACCCTGCACGCCCGCGGGATGGTACGACTGCGGATCGGCGGCGCCGATTTCGATCTCGCGCAGTGGCCGCCCACGCTGTCGGAGCACGAGCGGTGCACAGACGTGGCCCTGCCCGAGGAGCTGGCCGCCGAAGCGGCCGCCTACCGCTTGCACCCGGTCCTGCTCGACGCCGCGCTCGCGGCCGCCACGGCCGGCACTGCCGGTGAAATGCGGGATATCCGGCTGTATTCGACCGGTGCGACGGCCTTGCGGGTGCTCGCGCGCACCGATGCCGACGGCTCGACGGCGTTGCTGCTCGCCGACCGTACGGGTGCGCCCGTCGCGGCGATCGGCGCTCTGACCGGAGCCGACGCCCGACCGACGGAATCGGATTCGCCACGGCCGAAGGTCGACGACATGGCGTTCACGGTCGACTGGGTGCCCGCCGCGACCACCGGACGCCCGATCCGCTGGGGCGCGATCACAGGCACGGAACCCGTGCTGGAGATCGGCGAGACGACGTTGTTCGCGGATCTGGCGGACGCTGCCGACGCTGACAAGCCGGTCGACGCCATTCTGGCCACGATCGCAGCCGCTCCGGCAGCGGACCCGGTGCCCAGAGCGCATGAACTCGGCCGCCGAGCACTGTCCCTCGTTCAGCAGTGGACGGCCGTCGCGGACCGAACAGCCGCCCCGCTCGTCGTCATGACCAAGCTGGCCGTGGGGCCCGGCGGCACCGACATCGCGGCCGCGAGCGTGTGGGGCTTGGTGCGTTCGGCCCAGTCGGAGTTGCCGGGCCGGATCGTGCTGGTCGACGTCGACGACGACCCCGCCTCCAGCGCAGTGCTCTCCTCGGTCGTGACGGCAGGCGAACCGCAGGTCATCGTGCGCGCGGGCCGCGTCTTCGTGCCCCGATTGCGCCGAACCGCCCTACCGGCATCGACGCCGATCCGGCGGTCCGGCGAATGCGTTCTGATCACCGGTGGCACTGGTTCGCTCGGCGCGATGCTGGCCCGCCACCTGATCGCCGTGCACGGTGTGTCGCGGCTGGTGCTGCTCAGTCGTCGTGGCATGGAAAGCCCTGGGGCGCGGGAACTGCAGGCCGAGCTGTCGGCCCTCGGCGCGCAGGTGACCATCGCGGCGTGCGATGTCACCGATCGGAATTCGCTGGCCGAGGTCCTGTCCGCGCATCCGGTGACCGCGGTGGTGCACACGGCGGGCGTCACCGACGACGGATTGATCACCGACCTCGATCCGGCCCGGCTGGCGGCCGTCATGCGTCCGAAGGTAGACGCGGCCTGGCTCTTACACGAACTCACCCGGGACCGTGACCTCACGTCGTTCGTGCTGTTCTCCTCGGTAGCCGGAATCATCGGCGGCCCGGGCCAGGCGAACTACTCCGCCGCCAATACCTTCCTCGACGCACTCGCCGCCTACCGCACCGGATCGGGTCTGCCCGCGACCTCGATCGCCTGGGGACTGTGGGAGCAGGAGGGCGGAATCAGCGGACACCTCGACGAAGCCGACAAACAGCGGATCGCGCGTGGCGGCTTCCCGCCGCTGCCCGCGGATGCCGGGCTCGCGCTGTTCGATATGGCCGAAGCGCTGGGCGGCTCGCTCCTTGTCGCCACTCCGCTGAACATGTCCGCCGTGCGTGCCCGGCCGGCGAAGCTCCTGTCCGGTCTGCTGCCCACCCAACGCGCGGTGGCGGGCAACTCGGAAGCGGCCCCCTCGGCCGTGGACCTGCTGGAGGGCCGGTCACCCGTGGAACAACACGGGATCGTTATCGAGACCGTGCTGCGGGAGGCAGCCGGGGTACTCGGCCATAGCAGCGCCGAAACACTCGACCGCACAAGAGAATTCAGCGAATCCGGCTTCGACTCGCTGGCAACGGTCGAGTTCCGCAATCGGCTGCAAGCCGCGTTGGATATGCGGCTGCCCACCACCGTCGCCTACGACAACCCGACCCCCGATGCCTTGGCATCGTTCATCCTGGACCAATGGCGCGACGGCCGGGTCACCAACGCGGTCGACTATGGCAGCGAAGTCCGTCTGGCCGATGACATCCGGCCTGCGAGCACCGTCGTCCGGGTCGTCACCGATCCCGAGCACATTCTGCTCACCGGTGCGTCGGGATTCCTCGGCGCGTTCCTGCTGCGCGACCTCATGGCCACCACCAATGCCATGGTGCACTGCCTGATTCGCGGCGCGGATGCGGCGGCCGCGACCAGGCGGCTGGCAGCGAACCTGGCTTTCTACCAGGTGGCCGACGAGGTGGACCTGAATCGGGTGCGGATCGTCGTCGGCGATCTCGCGGCGCCCCGGCTCGGACTGTCCGAAGCCGGTTTCGACGAGCTGGCCCGCCGGGTCGACGTGGTTTACCACGCGGGTGCGACCGTGCACTGGCTCCAGCCCTACCACCAGCTGCGGGCCACCAATGTCGGTGGCACCGAGGAAATTCTGCGGCTCGCGGCCCGGCACCGGACGGTCCCGGTGCACTATGTGTCGACGGTCGGCGTCTTCGCCGGCGCGCCCGCCGATGGCAGGCCACTCGCGGTGGATCATCCGACCGGTCCGGCGGAGGCGTTACCGAGTGGCTACCTGCGTACGAAATGGGTTGCCGAGCAATGCATCACACTGGCGCGGGAACGCGGGCTGCCGGTGTCGGTATATCGCGTCGACGTGATCTCGGGTGATCAGCGAAACGGCGCGTGCCAGACCCGTGACTTCGTCTGGCTCACCCTCAAGGGCATCATCCAGGCGCGAGCGGTTCCGCCGGTCGCCGGCGGCTTCTTCCATCTGGCCCCGGTGGACTTCGTCAGCGCGGCGATCGTCGATCTGTCCCGGCAGCCCGCGGCCGCCGAGCGGACATTCCATCTGCACAATCCGGCCCGGGTCGCGTTGCCCGAGCTGGTGGGCAGACTGCGGTCGATGGGCTACGTCATCGCCGACCGCGACCGGACGGCCTGGCTCGACGCGGTCGGCTCGGCCGGCGACAACGCTCTGGTCCCATTGCTCGACGCCTTCGAGGCGATGATCGCCGACACCGAGGCCTTCTATCCGGCCATCGACGTTTCCGGTACCGAGGCGTTGATCGCGGGCAGTGGCATCGTGTGTCCTCCGGTGACCGATGAACTCTTCCGCACCTACGTCCAATTCTTCATCGAGTCGGGCCACTTCCCGGCGCCGGAACGGAGTGAGCACCGATGACCGAACTTGTCGAGCACCCGGCCGCGAGCCTGCCACCGAGGTTGCGGTCCCGGGTCGCCGAATGGCACGGCGTGAAGCACGACGCCGTGCACGGTATTCCGCCGAACGCCACCGAACGACAGCACACGATCGGCAAACTCACCGTGCGAGAACGGTTGGACCTGCTGTTCGACGAGGGCACCTTCCGCGAAGTCGATCAGCTGCGTCGGCACCGGGCCACCGCGTTCGGCATGGCCGACCGTAAACCGTACACCGACGGCGTCGTCACGGGCTGGGGAAAGGTACACGGCCGCACGGTATTCGCCTACGCCCACGATTTCCGGCTCTTCGGTGGATCGCTCGGCGAGGCGCACGCGGAGAAGATCCGCACTGGTGGATCTCGTGCCCGCCGATTCGAGCCAGGCCTACGACATGCGAGCCGTGATCGAGGAGATCGTCGACGATGGAGAGGTCTTCGAGGTGCACGCGCAGTGGGCCAGGAACATCCTCTGCGTGTTCGCCCGCCTGGGTGGTGAGGTCGTCGGGATGCATCTGCCGCTGCGCAAGCACGGGAATCCGCCCGCGTGAACGGGGAACAACCGGTCCTGGTGGTGGAGTCCGGGAAGCCGACCGATGACGAACTCGTCGCGTTGGTGCTGGCATTGCTCAGCCTGCCGCGGCCTCCGAAGCGGGCGGAGGCGGCCAGAGCGGCGGTCTGGGCCCTGCCGGTACCCACGCCAGGAGCCGCCCACGTCATGGTGTCTTCGGGGACCAGGGCGTTGAGGTGAGGTTTCGATGGGCGACAGCGTGGTCGCCCATCGAAACGAAGACTCAGGCCGGTCGGATCGACAGCCGGTGCGAAAACACGTCCCGCGGATCCCATTTCGCTTTTGCGGCTTGCAGGGCGGGGTAATTGTCCTTGAAGTAGAGGCTGTGCCAGGCCACGCCCGAGCTGTTGTAGGCCGGGTCGGCCATATCGGCGTCGGCGTAGTTGATGAAACAGCCGTCGGTGGCCGCGCCCGGAACCGGCACGCCGCCCGTCGCCGCATAGACGTCGGCGTAGCATTCGCGCACCCAGCGATCGTGCCGGTCGTCCTCATCCGGGTCGGTCCACAAGGTGACGTACATCAATTTCAGAATCGAATCGCGCTGTGCCGCGGCGGTCGCGCCCGCGGGTACCGCGTTGATCCTGCCGCCGTAGCTGACCAGGGCGACCATGGCATAGGGGTGCGGATAGTCGTCCCGGGTCAATTGGCGGTACAGCGCGTCGATCTGCGGCGCGGGCAAGGCCCGGCGCATATATGCGGACTTCACCTTCCAGCGGGCCACCGCGGCTTCGACGAACCCGAACCATTCCTTCACGGCGTAGAACCACGGCACCCGGCTGCGGTCGTTCACCGTGTAGCTCGCACCCGTGCCCGCGCCGACCTCGGCGAGGAAGGTGTCGAGAGTGCGTTCGGCGTCCGGCTCACCCGCGTCGATCTGGGTGCTCATCCGGAACGATCCCGCCGAACGGTGCTGGATCTTCAACTGGCTGTAGAGGCTCAGGTGGGCGGCGCCGGGCCCGGCGTGCCGTTCGTGCCATTCGCCGAAATTGGTGACCAGGCGGGCGAATCCGGCGTCGTCGAGGCTGTCCCATGCCCACGAGACATCGGAGACGATCAGCTCGGTGGGCGGCGTGGGCAGCAGCCGGGTGGGATCATCACCCGCGGTCTCGGGTGAGCGGAACCAATACCGGGTCACGATGCCGAAATTGCCGCCGCCGGCACCGGTGTGGGCCCACCACAGATCGCGGTGGGGATCGTCGGGTTCCCTGGTCGCGACGATCGCTCGCGCCCTGCCGTCCGCGTCGACCACGACCACTTCGACGGCGTAGAGGTGATCGATGATGAGCCCGTGCAGCCGCGAGAGCGCGCCGTACCCGCCACCGGCGATGTGGCCTCCCGCGCCGACGGTAGGACAGGTACCGCCGGGCAGGGTCACCCCCCAGCCCTTGTAAAGCGTCGCGTAGACCCGGCCGAGGGTCGCCCCCGGGGCGACGGCGAACGCGCCCATCGCCGCGTCGAAGTACACCGCGTCCATTCCCGATACGTCGATCACCACCCGGACGTCCGTGTTCGCCGTGAAGTCCTCATCGCAGTGTCCGCCACTGCGCACGACGACTCGGCGGTTCTCGTCGACCGCCTGCTGCAGGGCATCGACGACCTGCTCGGTGGACCACACCAGGCGGATGTAGTCCGGGGACCCCACCCACCGGGTATTGGAACCGGATGTCAGCCCGCGGTAGCGCGCATCGTCGGGCCGGATCGTCAGCGGTTCGGTCATCAGGTCGCTTCCTCTTCCATTCTGGTGGGCCACAGCGGACAGCTCGGCTCAGCTCGCGGCGATTACGGTCGCGGGCCGGTCGGCGTCGGTGGTGGTGCGGGTATTCGTCTGCCTGCGATCGGCGGGTTGCCTGCCCGGTCCGAAATCGCAGGTGATGAGCGTGGATTCCCTCGTGCCCGTGATACGCGCGAACCGGCTGCGAGCCAGCGAACCCTCACCGGTGAGGACGACGAGCAGCGGGGCGTTTTCGGCACGGTCGAGCAGTGTTTCGAGGAAGTCCAGGCTCGCCTGATCGGCCAGGTGGGCGTCTTCGAAGATCAGCGTCGTCGGCTGGAGTCCGGCTTTCGCGCACAGCAATTCGGTCCAGGCGGCGAACATCGTGCGGGCCTGGATCGGATCGGTTGCCCCCGTCGAGGTGGCCAGCGGATGCAGCGCCTCGGCGAGCTGGCTTACCGCGTTCGGTGGGCGTTGTGCGTCGCGTGCCGCGTCGGCCAGTTTCGCCGAGATCTCCGCCGGCGGGTCATCGGCCCGGAAACCGCACACGTCGGCCAGCATCGTCCGATGCATCTCGAGGTGATCGGCACCGCCGAACCGGGCACACAGGATCAGGTCCGAATCGCCTTGCCCGAGAAGGGTATTGCGGAACTCGCGGGCCACCTCCCGCGCACATGCCGCGGCGGGCGCGACCACCGCGACCAGATGCGACACCGCCCGATGCCGGACCCGCTCACGCATGCCGAGCAGCATCCGGACGTCCGGATCGGGCTCGACGCTCGAAGTGTGGGCGTCCTCGAGCGCGACGCCGATGCCCAGCGCATGCCACTGCCCGGTCGGATGCCGCAAATAGCGGATAACGTGCTCGCTCTCGCGCCGGGCGCGCCAGCTGACCGTCACCACACCGTCGGGCGCTTGGAACAGTAATCGCTCGCAGTCGTCGAAGAGATCGCAGTACATGCTCTTATTGCGGAGGTCGGCATACGTCTGCGGAAGTCGCCCTTCGGCCTCGCCGGTCACCACAGCGGCCCGGAACCGCGGCGCGATACCCGAAGCGATTTCCGTCCGCACCGCGGTGACCCAGCGGTTCAAGTGAATCGCCGCGGCCACTACGTCGTGCACCTCGCACGGTGCCGGAAACACCGTGATGACGGTGGAACAGATGACGCCGACAACGATGCCGCCGAGCGATTCGACCGTGGCTCGAATGGTCGGCAGGAACTGATCTCCGATCATGGGGGTGTCGGCGATCGGACCCGGTGCGGTGTCCGCCTGGTCGACCTGGATGAACAACACGGTGGCGTGGGTGACCTCGGCGGTCGGTGCGACCACCCGGCCGGCCCTGCGGGACGACAGGTCGGTAGCCCCGTTCGGTCCCGTGCCGCCGCGGTGTTCGCGTGGCAGCGCGGCTTTCGGCGCGGCGCCGGGCAGCAGTAGCGACGGGCTCTGTCGCAGAATGGCTTGCTGTAGCTGCTGCAGCTCGGAACCCGGTTCGAGGCCGTGATTCTCGATGAGGGTGTTCCGCCACGCCGTGTAGACGGCGAGCGCGTCGGACGGTCGCTGGTTGCGATACAGGGCGAGCATGAGTTGCCCGCAGGATCGTTCGCGCAGCTGGTTGGATTCGGCCAGCGCGCTGAGCGCATCGATTACCTTGGCGTGGTTACCGCGCCTCAGTTCGATCTCGAAGTAGTCCTCCGACACCGACATTCGGGCGTCCTCGGCAGCGGCCAGCTTCGGCCAGTCGACACCGTGCTCGGTGAGATCGGACAGTGCCGAACCGCGCCATAAGGACAGGGATTCACCGAGCCGGGCGGCACCCGCGTCCAGATCGCCGGCCGCCGCTGCGGCACGACCGAGGTCGGCGAGCCGGTGGAACCGGTAGAGGTCGATGCGGTCGGTGTCGACCTCGAGCAGGTACCCCGGCGGGCGGCTGATCAGTGCGATCGGTTCGCTGCTGTCGCCGGGGAAGAGATTGCGCAGTCCCCAGACCGCATTGTGCAAGATTTTCCGGGCCGAGGTCGGCATCGCCTCATCGGGCCACAGGGCATCCAGCAGCTGGCTGGCCGGGACGACGGTATTGGGGTGCAGGAGTAGGTACGCGAGAGTGGCCCGCTGTTTCACGCCCCCGAGGCGCAGCGGCTTTCCATTGTGTTGGACCTCGAGAGGCCCGAGAACGCTGAACAACACGGTTCCCCCTGATCAACAGGTCGCTGATTGTGCTGATTCACGGACGGCCCGGTTCCGGATGCCTTTCTCGCCGGCAACCTTCGCTGGTCTGCCGAGTGGGCGACGGAACGGATCGGGCTCGTGGGACCCGATGTCGGGACCCCACTGTCCGCGCGCCGACGACATTGGAGGCGCTGGTGCGGTACCTGTCCCGGGAGCGGAGTCCTCCCCAGATCCGGCAGGTGGGACATGAGCGGCCCGCACTGGAAGCGGGTCGCGGCACACGCGATTCGAACGATCGGGCCACAATCCGTCACCGGTCGACTCCTTCACTCAGGTGGCCCTGGCTTGTCGTTCGGCACCATTGTGTCGAATCGTGCTTCGGGTCTGCTTCGGGCTCACTTCCGAAGTGGCCGTGGCTTTTTGATCGCCGGGTTGCTGATCGGTGTGGGTAGGATTGGGGCGTGCGTTTTGGGGTGTTGGGCCCGTTGGACGTCGCGACGGATCACGGCGACGCGGTGTCGATACCGGAGTCGCTGGTACGGGCTTTGCTCGCCGATCTCATCGCCCATGTCGGTGTGCCCGTGTCCACCGACCGGCTGATCGATGACCTGTGGCCCGGGTCAACGCCCACCAACCCGACCCGGTCGCTGCACACCAAGGTGTCGCAGCTGCGTCGCGCGCTGGAGGATGCCGAACCGGGGGGTCGAAAATACATCGTGACGACCCCGGCGGGCTACCTCCTGCGTGCCGAGCCGGCTCACCTGGATTCCACGCTGTTCCTGGATTCCGTCGCGCGGGCGCAAGTTTCGATGGACCTGCGGATGCGGGCGAACCTGCTGCGAGAGGCATTGGCCCTGTGGCGCGGTCCCGCTTTCGCCGACTTCGTCGACCTGCCATTCAGTGCGGAGGCCTCGGCCAGGCTCGACGAGGCGCGGATCGCCGCCCGCAGTGAGCTGGCGGAGGTCCGGCTCGAACTCGGCGAGCATCGGATGCTGATCGAGGAGATCAACGAGCTGGTCCGGGAGCACCCGTTGCGCGAAAGACTGCGGTCGATTCAGATGCGCGCGCTGTACCGGTGCGGCCGTGCCGCCGACGCCCTCGACAGCTTCAACGAACTGCGCACGTTGCTCGCCGAGACCCGGGGAGCCGACCCGAGCCGGGAGCTCGTCGAGCTGCACCGGGCCATCCTGGAACAAGATGCCGAACTGCGGCCCGAACCTATATCGCTGGGGGGCAAGGCACTCGGTCACAATCTCCCCGAGCCGCCGAACGCGCTGATCGGCCGGGACTCGGCGGTCCAGGAGGTGACCGCGCGCATGGGATCGGACCGGCTCGTCACCTTGGTCGGTCCCGGCGGCGTGGGAAAATCCCGCCTCGCCCTGGCCGTCGCGAGCAGCATGGTCGACAGCTTCGCCGACGGTATCTGGCTGGTCGAATTCGATGCCCTCGATCGCTCGCACGGGCCCGAGGTGCTGGCCGACGCGGTTCTCTCGGTGCTGAGCATCGATGTGAACGCCCCACCGGGACCACCGCCACAGGCACGGCTGAACTCGGTGGACCGGGTCGTGGCGTTCCTGCGCTCCAGGCGCGCGATGCTCGTTCTGGACAACTGCGAGCATGTCGTCGACGCCGCTGCGGCGCTGGTGGAGGCCATTCTCGCGGAGTCGGCGGACTGCCGGATACTGGCGACGAGCCGGTCGCCGTTGGCGGTACGCGGTGAGACGATCAGATCCGTCGAGCCGCTCGAACTGCCTGCCGCCGATACTTCGCGCCCGGAGCTGCTCAGCGCCTCGAGTGCCGCGCAACTGTTCGCCGCGAGGGCACCCGGTCTGCGCTTCGACGCGGCCAACTTCGAGGACGTCATCGCGATTTGCCGACGGCTCGACGGGATTCCGCTGGCGTTGGAACTGGCCGCGACGAAGGTCCGGGTCCTCGGAGTGCACGAATTGCTGATCCAGCTCGATCGCCGCTTCCAGATACTCGCGGGCGGATTCCGGGATTCGCCGGACCGGCACCGGACCCTGCGCGCTGCGATCGACTGGAGCTGGGAACTGTTGTCCGGCGCCGAACGTGACGTACTGTGCTGGCTGGCGATTCACGCTGAAGACTGCTCGCTGCCCGCCGCGCTGTCATTGGCCGGCGATCCGGCCGAAGACCACGAGATTCTCGGTGCGCTGACCCGATTGGTCGACCAGTCCTTGGTGGTCATGCAGGAAGCGCAACATGGACCTCGCTACCGGCTGCTGGAGTCGATAGCGGCGTACTGCGTCGAGCATCTGGAGACGGCGGAGGTGCTGGTCGAACTGCGATTACAGCATGCGAACCATTACGCCGAGCTCGGCGAGCGTGCCGGTGCCGAGCTGCGTGGCCCCGATCAGCGTCGCTGGCTCGAATGGCTCGACGTCGAATCGCCCAACATCCGTAAGGCGGCCGATTTCGCGATCGGCCGCCGCGACGCCCGGCTTGCCATGCGGCTGGTGAACTCGCTGATCTGGTTCGGATTTCTCCGCGGCAGGCTTACCGAGGCCCATCGATATCTCCGCGCGGTGAGCGCGATGGCCGGGGAGTTGCGCCCGGTCGAGCGCGCGACGATCCTGCGGTGGCAGGCGGGCATGGCGTTGCTGATCGGGGAAGCCGATCAGCTGGTCAGTCCGTCACCTGCGCTCACCGGTGACGAGACAGCCGCTGAGCTGTGCGCACTCGCGCGCGGCGAATGGTTCCTCGGCTACGCGCAGTGGTATTCGGGTGCGCTCCCGGAAAGCGAGGATCGCGTCGGACGCGCCTTGGCGACGTTCCGGTCGTTGGATGACAGCTGGGGGATCGCGGCGTCGCTGAGCCTGCGCGCCGCTCAGGGTACGGCGCGCAGCGAATTGGCCGTGGTGCGAGATCACGCGGAAACAAGCGCGGCGATCTTCGACGAAGTCGGCGATCGATGGGGCCGGCTCAAGGCCATCGAGGCGCTGGCCGTGCTCGCCGAGTTCGAGGGACGCTACGACGATGCGAACGACCTGCACTATGAAGGGTTGCAGATCGTGGAGGATCTCGGCCTCTGGACCGAAACAGCGCACAAACTCGCATTACTCGGGCGGATCGCGTTACTGCGGGGCGAGTTCGCGACCGCGGACGAACTGCATCACCGCTCCTTGCGGCTGGCCGTGAGCCACGCCAACCGGCTCGGTGAAGGTTTCGCCGAGATCGGGTTGGGGTTGAGCGCGCGACGCCAAGGGCGGTTGGACGACGCCGAGCAACACCTGACTCGATGGCTGGGCTGGCTGGCCGCCATAGCGGCGCACAATGGAGTGGCTCTCGTGTTGGCCGAGCTCGGATTCATCGCCGAATTGCGCGGAGATGCCGAGGCCGCGTGGGCACTGCACGCCGAGAGCTTGTCGGCGGCATCGGCGACAGGCGATATCCGGGCGGTTGCCCTCGCTGTCGAAGGGCTGGCGGGGGCCGCGGCACTGGCCGACCAGTTCGACCGGGCGGCTCGGCTGCTCGGTGCGGCGATGAGGGCACGTGCTTCGACCGGCGCGCCGCTGGCGAGTGGCGAACGAATGGATGTCGAACGGATCACCGCGGCCGTGCGTGAGGCGCTGGGTGATGAGCGGTTCGCCGCGGAGTTCCAGCGCGGCGGGCCGGTGATCGTCGACGACCACGGTGTGTCGGTGACCGACTTCGCCCGGACGGTCGCCGACCGGCAGATCCGCCGTATTATCATCGACGCGGTGATGGGGAGGCCACCGCCGCTGACGGGCGGTGCCCCGTTTTCCGACCGAACACCTCCGGTCGCCGACTCGGTCCGGCTCCTATGAACTAGTGCAAACACACCGTACTTCGTCCACTCTCGGCCGGAATGGCGACGGAGAGTTGACGGGCTGACGAATTTCGAACAGGTTCGACCGACATCTCGCAAGGAGATCGCATGTCCAGTTCTTCGCCCCTCATCGACTCGAACTCCGACTTCGGCGTGAAGGTCTCCAAACGCCTGACGCAGGAGGCCATTATCTGGCTCACCACCGTAAGCCCCAGCGGCACACCGCAACCCAATCCGGTGTGGTTCCAATGGCGCGACGAGGCGTTCCTGATCTTCACCCAGCCAGGCACCCCCAAGCTGCGCAATATCGCCGCCGACCCGCGTGTTTCGCTGAACTTCAACAGCACGGCCGCCGGCGGCGACGTGGTCGTGTTCACCGGAACGGCCCAGGTCGATGCGGCCGGTGCTTCCGCCTCCGAACTCGATGCTTTCGTCGAGAAGTACACCGAGGGTTTGGTCGATATCGGGATGACCAGGGAGCAGTTCTTCGCCGACTACTCGGTTCCGGTTCGCATCGTCCCTGATCGGCTTCGGGGATTCTGAGTCGGCGTCGTCGGCCGGCCTTGCGTGTGCGGGCGTGATCGCAGGGGTCACCCGCCCGATCACGCCGTTCGCGGGAAGGATATGCATGAGGGCGTCCTCATTCAATCCCGACCGGGCGAACGCGTTGACGATGTGCCGCTGCAGTAGCAGGTACATCCGCAACACCGGGAGGCACGCGAGGCTGGCCACCGCCATCATCGGAATCCCGAGAACTTCCCGCACCCTCTGACCCGCGAATACTCCCTGCACCCTAGGACGAGCGGACGCGAAGGGCGTGGCACTGCTGCCCGCACAACCCAGCGTGCGACCCGAACCCCATCCCCAACAGGGGCCGACCACACTGTGAGCCGATCGAACGCAGACGGTTACCGGTCGCGGGATACTCCGCGAGAGCGGTCCTGTCCGCGTCCGGTACCGCCGCGCACAACGCCCGGCGCATGACCAGGCGGCTCCCGCACCGCCGTTGACGGTGGTTGTGCCTGGCCGAGCCCAAGTAGCTTGACTACGTCCGGGGGCAGTCCCCGGGCTTGGAGTCGTGCCAGTTCGTCCACGCGTTCCATGTCGGCTGCCTCGCGTGCTTCGCGCGCTTTCTCCTCCGCCGCGCGGGCGTCGGCTGCTGCGCGCTCCAGGTTGGCGGCGTCGGCAGCCTCTCGGGCCGCCTGTTCCCCAGCGTCGGCGGCTTCTCGTTCCTGGAACTGATTGGGTACCGGGAATTCCAGCGCCACCCGTTCGGCGGCCGCCCGTTCAACCCGCGCACGCTCATCGGTTCCGCGTGCATGCCTGGCTCGCTCGGCTTCCTCTCGGGCCTGCCGAGCACGTTCGATCTTCTGTGGGGAATCCGCCCGGCCACGTGTAGCGGCTTCCCGGAACTGCTGTATCTTCCGGAATTTCTCGGCTCGCTCTTGCGCGCGCACAATCATGCGTATCTTCGCCAGCCGTTCCCGCGCCCGGTCTGCCCGTTGCAGCTCGTACGGCCGGATCAGTTCCAATTGCTTGGATGCCAGCGACTGACCGAGCTGTATAGCGCGCAATGCGTCGGCACGAGAAATGATCAAATGCTGAAACTTGTCGCCAAAGTCTCTGACCATGTCTCGCAGATCTTCGCGAACTTTCTCCGGAATCTTCTCACCGGCCACCGTTTCCCATCGGGAGCGAGTGATCAGGCCGGAATTGAGTCCATCCCGGTCCTTTCGTAGCTGAAGGCGAGCATCTGCCTCGTTGATTCGACCTGATTTACGCTCGACACCTTGGACGCCCTTCCCTAGAGTTCGGGCTGAATCCAAGATTCGCGCGCCTCGACCAGTTTCGACCCTGAACTGGTGTGCCCACCCCTTTTCGGGTGTTTCTCCCAGCTCGTGCGCCCTACCGAGTTCGAAGTACAGCCCTTTCTCGTAATTGGTCAACCTGCTACGGACCGCATCGTATTCGTCGGGCACGGCTGCGCCCACCCCCGTTTACATTGAGCAAGTCAGAGCGCAGTGCGTGACTTACGTGTTTCGCGCACAGCTTCGGCGATGTTGTATTCGATCAATCTTGGGCCGTCACTGTCGGTTAGATCTTGCGCTATCGCCACCATGCTGCGGGTATCGTCGCCCCGCACAGCCGGACCGAAATCGGTAAACAGCGG
Organism: Nocardia sp. NPDC051787; assembly: GCF_040681325.1. NCBI lineage: Bacteria > Bacillati > Actinomycetota > Actinomycetes > Mycobacteriales > Nocardiaceae > Nocardia > Nocardia sp. NPDC051787. Next base: position 5,961 of record NZ_JBFAYO010000056.1, on the reverse strand, counting down.
CGAACCCCACTCGGGGCGGTTCGTCCATTGCAGACCGCCACGCCGCACATAGCATTCACCCAAGAATCGGATGAAACCATCGGCGAGTTCACGGTTTTCCGGCGCGACAAGTCCAGCCTCGCCGAACAAATCTTTTGCCACTTCCATGATCCGGGTCGACAGCGGCGGTTTCCACCATGCCAACTCATAGCTCACATCCGGAACCGTTCTGGCGAGAAATGCTCGTACCTCCAATTCCATACGTTCAGGCGCAACCCAATCCAGGAAGGCTTGAGTTTTGTCATCGAACTCGATATCGAAACCGATTTGTTCCTCATCCACTGGCCCGGCCTTCCTCTCATGCTGGCTGTCTGGTATCGCGGGTTCGAGCAACCAAGTTTGCGTCCGCACGCGCCACTGGGCAAGCAGCGCGGACGGAGGCAGGAGTGTCGTAAGGGGACCGTCATCGCTCGACATACAACTGCTCACACGGCAAACGGGGCAGCCGATCAGTTGCGCCGCTGGCGACAGAGACGGCGTCGGTGCAATGTCGGATACCTTCGTCTTGGACGAACACCAGAGCCGCAGTCAAGCACGCCGCGTAGTGCAGTTGGTAGCCGCGCATCCGCACGATCAGGTGCACGTCGGGTTCGTCCGGCAGGGGTGAACTCATCACATGCCCCGATCCTGGCACCATCGGTAGTCGTCGCGGGAGACGATTTCTGCCGCGGAGTGGCGCGGTTCGGCGGTGTCGGGCTGCATGTGAGGGCCTTCCGTGAAGAGTTCACTCTGGTATGAATGCTGCTGTGGTGCAACCGGTTTCGGAGAGCGGGGAAGGCTGGCGGTCGGGTTCTGTTGGGCGGACCGAAGCGGAGCCCGCCCGCGCAGCCTTCCCCCTTTGGGTGCCCCGGCACGTGTGTGCTCCCTCTGGTGCAAAGGGGGAACCAAGGGGGACGCGTATCCACGCCGGGGCGGTCCAGGTGGTTCAGGTGCGGTTGATGTGCTGGCCGATGATCGCGGGGATCAGCAGGTCCAGAAAGGTGATGTCGTCGGCGGCCGGGATGTTGTCGATGATCGGATCGAGCACCGGTGCCGCGTAGAGGCGGCCGGTGTGGGGTGCGGCGGCGGTGCGGGCGCTGCTGATCAGCTCATAGACCACCATCGCGATCACACGAACGCGGTTGGTGTCGCTCATTCCGTCCCGCACGGCATCCGCGGTGGCGGCAACCAGGGTGCCGATCACGTCGGTCATGACGTCCAGTTCGGCAGCGGAACGCTCAGCGTCCTGTTCGCCGGTCATCGTCTCGCCTGCGGCGGTTGCTGTGGCGGTGGGGCAGGCGGAGTAGCGAATTCGGAATATCGGCGGTCGAACACGATGCGAATACCGATCCATGGGCATTTCTGGCCGCCGAGCGCGATGTCCAACGGTGAGTCGTGGTCGGCCATGCGGCCGTTGACGACCTTGACCATCTGCCCGAAGCAATTCAGGGAGGGGCACTTCACCGACAACACCTCTCCGGTGTTCTGGTTGAAGGTGAACAGGCCGCATTGCTCGGTGGTGATCCACGGTGCACATGCGGGGTCACATCCGTATGGCACTGTGGCCGTGGTGGTTTCAGGCATACGCCCTCACCATTCGACGTTGCCGCGCACGCTGAGCGGCGCATCCCCGGATCGCTTCGACCACGACCCGCCCCGGCGGGCGATAAGGGTCGCGCGGTGGTTGTACCCACGCCCGGAACAGGCCGGGGCGCTGTCCGGGGCCGGGCAGGGCGATGTCTCCGGCGCGGATAATCGAGACGTTCAGCCGCGACATTTCCGCGAACAACCGAATGTCGTCCGGCAGGTCCGGCCCGGTCAAGAATGTCCAGTGCCGCGAGCGCGGATGCGTCAGTACCGGCCCGGCCTGCTGGCCATGACGGTGCATCCGTGCCTTGACCTCCGCGCCGATGAACGCGGGCATCATCAACGCGCATACCCGACCCGCGCGCAGCGTGATTCGACCCAGATGCGGCGGATGGACCTCGGCGGGCAGGTCACACACCGTGCGGTAGAAGTGGCACACCGACAACGGTGTGTGCCCAGGCTGTTTCGATGAATCCACAAACGGCTCCCCTGTTAGATGCACTGGCGTGCACCCGCCGCCGGGGACCCGATGAGGGGCACCGCATCAACCCGGCGGCGGGGCTCCCTCCAGCCTGGTCACGCTCGGCATGTATTCCCAGGCACGGAATGCGTACGGGGGCTGTACTCTTCCCGTACGGACCGTCGCAGGCGCGGGCAAGGGGTGGCAATGATCGTCATCGACAAATGGACGCGAACCGAGGTTCGAGCTTTGCGCGTTGCGGCTCTACGGATTACGCAGGAGGAGTTCGCCGAGACGCTCGGGTTCAGCGTCGAGACGATCCAGAAATGGGAACGGAAGACAAGGGCCGATCGCCCGGTCGTACGCAAGTCGGCAGCGGCGCTCGACGAGCAACTTCGGCGGCTCGATGCCAGTCAGCTCGAACGGTTCCGGGCTGCACTCGCTAATGCACCGGCACTTCAGGACGGGCATTCTGTACGCAGCGGCACTGTGATCTCGGGTGCAGACGAGTCGCCGCGGATAGGTGATCTCGGGACTGTTGCGTGGGAAGTCGAGGACGACGTGAAACGGCGTGAGTTCGGCAAGCTGGCAACGGTCGGAGCCGTCGCGATCTTTCTCCCTGAAAGCCGCGGCCGGATCGGCGAGAGTGACGTCCAACGGCTCTTGGCTGGTGTCGACGCACTCGATCAGGAGGATCAGCGCACAGGCGGAGCCCGGTTGGTTGATGTTGCCGTCGAAAAGCTGGCGCACGCCACAGACTGGCTCGAAACCGGTGCATTCGACCCGGCTACGGGGAACGCATTCACCAGGGCGACCGGAGAACTTGCGGTGCTAGCTGGGTGGCTGGCGTACGACGCGGATCGGCACCCGCTCGCGCGCCGGTGCTTTGCTGACGCCATGGCGCTCGCCACCGAGGCCAACGACAGTGACCTGATCGCACACACTTGCTTGTATGCGGCACTTCAATCCTGCTCTCTTACACGTGCCGACCTCGGCGGAAGCCCTTATAAGGCGCTGCAACTGTCTAATCGGGCCCGCGACCTGATGCGTGGTCGGCCACCAGGTCGAATCCATGCGTTGATTGCCGTTCGTGAGGCGCAGGCGTACGATCTGCTCGGTGACCGAGCGGCGTTCGGCCGTGCTATTGCGACAGCATGGCGTGAGTTGGACCAGGCGATGCAGTTCGAGCCGCTGGAGGAAGTTCCGCAATGGCTGCGATTCGTGACATATTCAGAGATCGCCGACCACGAGGCCCGCGGCTACGCTGACCTGGGTGACCTGCGTCGATCTGTCGAGTTGTACGCGAGTGCTGTGGACCGGCCCGCAGGAGTGCGTAACGCCACGATCGTGCGCGCATGGTCGGCTGCAACCAGGGCTCGCCTCGGCGATATCAGTGGCGCACTCGAGCAGGGGTTCCCGGCGTTGGTGGACCTGTCCGCCATAGCGTCGACACGCATACTGCGTCGCTTCGAGCCGGTTCGGACAGCGGTCGATCAACTGCCCGCCGGTGTGGATTTCCGCGACCTGTACGACTCCCTGGCTCAGAAAGCGATAACCGCATGACCGGTTTGCCGGAGGGCCTGGAATTCGAGCACTGCACCGCTGCCGAAGCACGTTCTCGACGCCAAATGGTCGAAGATATCTATCACCGTTCATATGTCGATGCCATCGCCTCCGGAGACCCGTTCGACTCGCCCTCAGAATTCATGCGCCGGTTCGATTCCTACACCGAGCCCCGTAACAGCGGATTCGCGTATGTGCTTGCGCGAGTAAACGGTAAGGCCGCAGGCCAGATCTGGGGCTGGCCGCTGCCCCCGAACGCGCGATGGTGGACAGGATTGCATCTCGACAGCGGCGACCTCGGGGAGTTCACTACCGAGGACGGCACACGCACGTTCGGGCTCAGCGAGATCATGGTGTGCGCCGAGTATGCCGGCCAGGGCATCGCACACGCGCTGCATGACGAATTGCTCAGCTCCAGAACCGAACAGCGCGCGACACTCCTCGTCGAAGCGGACAACGACCGCGCCTACGAGCGTTATCGGCTATGGGGCTGGAAGAGGGTCGGATGGCGGCGCCCATCCTGGCCCGACGCCCCACAGTTCGATGTGCTGATCCGCGCGTTGCGCTGACCGAAGAACCCGACGTCTCGTTCGTTGGGGGACACCCGACCCTGTTCGGCCACCCGGCCGAGTGGGGCCTTCGGCGTCTGTCGGCCGTCCCACGGCGGAACAATCCCACAATGGCTAATCATCAGCTAATCGAGGCGGAGTGGTTAGGAGTGTGCCATCGCCGGAGGAGGACCCTGGCACCGGCAATCGGTGGTGGCTATAGTGGTGACAGCTACTGGCATATGAGGTGTCGACCTAGTTGGAAGTGCCCGGAGTGGATCAGCAGCGGTTATCGCAATCCGTTTGCGGACGCGCGTGAGGGCGGCAATTTCTTACCTTAGTGCGCCGATGGCAATGAACTGGCAAATGCTCGGAGTTACTCCTCGGCAGACCAGTTGCAACCGAAAAGGAGCCCTACATGCCTCAGCTTCCGAACCCTCCCGAACCGGTCTTGGAGCCGGAGGCCCGGCGACTTGCCGAGGCCACCTCGGCGCACCCGCGGATCTATGAGGTTCCGCCCTCGCAGGGCCGTGACATTCTCGCCGATCTACAGTCCGGAGAAGGTGTCCACAAACCTCCGATCGATGAGGTGTGGGTGTCGGTTCCGGGCGGCCCGACGGAATCGGTGCGCACCCGCATCATCCGGCCCAAGGGCCTGCGCGGCCGCCTGCCGGTGATCCTTTACATCCACGGCGCCGGGTGGGTCTTCGGTGACGAGAACACGCACGACCGGCTGGTCCGCGAACTTGCCGACGGGGCCCAGGCGGCGGTGGTGTTCCCCGTGTTCGACCGGTCGCCGGAGGCGAAGTATCCGACCGCGATCGAACAGAACTGGGCCGTCGGAACCTGGGTCGTCGAACACGGCGCCGAACACGACCTGGATGGTTCGCGGATGGCGGTCTGCGGTGACTCCGTGGGCGGCAACATGTCGGCGGTGTTCGCGCTGATGGCCAAGGACCGCGGCGTGGTGAACCTGGCAGCGCAGGTGCTGCTGTACCCGGTGACGAACGCGGATTTCGACACCGCCTCCTACCTGCAGTTCGCCGACGGCTACTACCTGACTCGCGAAGGCATGCAATGGTTCTGGGATCAGTACACCACCCACCCGGAGGAGCGCAAGGAGATCTACGCCGCGCCGCTGCTGGCGAGCCCGGACCGGTTGCGCGGCCTACCGACCACGCTCGTGATCACCGGCGAGGCCGACGTGCTGCGCGACGAGGGCGAGGCTTACGCGGCCAAGCTGCGCGCAGCCGGAGTCGAGGTGACCGCGGTACGGGCGCTGGGCATGGTGCACGACTTCCTGATGCTCGACAGCCTGCGTGAATGCCACGCCACCAAAGTCGCTCGCACGCTCGCCGTAGAGGCGCTCGCCGAGGCGCTGCACGGCGCCAATGCCCGTGCCACCATCCCACACTGGTTCCACACACCGGCACACGTCTGAGTTCGAGCCGATTCAGCGCGCTTTCCCGGTTCCACGGCACGACCGGCATGAGACTCTCCGGGTGCCGACGGGTATTGCCATCGTTCACCGGCTCGGGCAGATGGTGCGGTGGGGCAGGTCGGGGGCGCGGGAACGGCACCGCGGATACCAGGTAGCGGTGGTGCTCGACGGTGGCCCGCCGTACCGGTTGCGTCGGCCGGGTGATGTCCCAGAGGCTCATGGATCCGTCCTCGTTGCCCAGGGCGACCAGTGTCGACGATCAGGTAATTCCCCCGGGCTGCCGTCACGGAATTCCTCCATTGGGCGTGCCTCGTTGCGAGCGTAGCGAGCGCTCTCGGCTGGAT
>NZ_JBFAYO010000055.1:0-26655 GCF_040681325.1 Nocardia sp. NPDC051787 | reverse complement strand
TATATCGAGTTGCGGTACAATCAGATTCGGCTTCATTCCGGAATTGACTATCGGACACCGAACGAGGTAGAGTCCGAATGGTTCGAACGGAACAACGCAGCTTGAGGAAACCAAAAACTCGCTGTCCGAAAGCTTTCCGGCTCCTCAATACTGGCGGTTGGGTTTGCTCAGTCGCTCAACAGGATTCGCTTCCGGATTCCGGTTTTGCTCGGCCGAACATCTGGCGTTTGATCATCTTGATCCGTTGACGTGTCCCTCGGCCGGTCCGCTGCTCCAGGGCAGCGTCAAACCCGCAGTGACAGCGTCGAAGTTGCGGCGCAGGCCGCGGTCGATGAGGAAGGGGCCGCAGTCGATGATCGTCGAGTCGCCCCTGGAATCGGAGGGTGTTGCCATGCTGCGTGCGCTGATAGAACAGTGTGAGATCCCGCAACGGAAGGAACCCAATGGGGCGAACAATTCCCGCGACTGCCGCGCCGGTACGCCGCACCCTGGTTGTAGCGCTGATTGCCGCGGCGATCGGGGCGCCGAGCGCGGTGACGGCGACTGCCGAGGCGCCGCCGACTCGGGATGACGGCTTTTGCATCGATGAGAAGACGCGCGTGCGCAACGGGTTGCGCGTCAGTGACCCCAATTGCATTCATGACCACGGCCGCTACCACAATCACGAGCGCTTCCATATTCCGCCGACTCATTCTTGAACCCGGCTACCTCCCGAAGGTTGGGGCTTCATGACCACAGACGCGCACGCGGTGCAAGGTCAGGTGCCCGTGCGTCGCGGCCACCTCGGCAGTCACTTCGAAGCCGAGCCGCCGGTAGAACCGTAGGTTGCGCTCATCCGAGGCTTCCAGAAACGCAGGGACACCGGCCTGCTCGGCGGCTTGCATGCCGGGCAATACGATGGTTTACCAAAACCCTTGCCTTGCGCCGATAGCCGCAGCCCCGTCCGTGTGGGATGCGTCCACACCGCCACCGCGTCACCATCGTCGGCGACCCAGACCCGACCAGTGTTTCAACCCGACGTGTCCCACCAACAGCCGCTGCATCGCGCTCACTCGTTCGGATGCCACCACATGACGTAACCAGGGACAGTCGGCAAAAGCCCCCTCCCAACGTCTCGGTAGCACGGGGTGTCAACATCGCGCCAATGCTGGATCGGGCACAAATTTCGTGATGTCGCATGCCGGGATATTCAGTCGCTCAACAGAATTCGTCTCCTGAGAAGGTCGGTTTTCGCGCGGCCGAACATCTGCCGTTTGAGCATCTTGATGCGGTTGGCGTGTCCTTCGACTGTTCCGCTGCTCCAGGACATGGTCAGCCCGGCGGTGACCAACCCGCCGCTCTGATCACCTCGATCTGCAGACCGTCAAGATGCGGGAACATGACCCTCAGCGGAGCAAGATCAGAACACCGCGACATGATGAACTATCAACCGCCCCTTCGCATCCCGAATGGGTCAATCACGAAGTCTGTGCCAGATCCAGCCTTGGGCGGGCCTTGACGCAACGCGCCGCCACTGCTTCAGGCCCGCGTCAGGCTTGGCCGACGCCTGTTCGTCATCCCTTGTCCGATGTGACCAGGCCGAACGCCGTGTCAGTGGACGTGTCAGCTCGGTATCAGGTCGGTATCAGGCGGGCTGGCGACAGTGTTCCGGTGAATAGTTCAGCAATTGCAGCTTCTGGGCAGCGAAAGGCATACGGGGACAAGGCGATCCTCGATGACATCGAGCCGCGCACCGACGCGTTCATCTACGGCGTGCGCCCCTCCTGGTCATCTGGGCGGAGGGGTAACTGATGGAACTCAGGGTCGACCGGGAGCGCTGCGTCAGCGGCGGCATGTGCGTACTGACCGCCCCCGGAGTCTTCGACCAGGACACCGAGGACGGCCGGGTGGTGGCGCTGGACCCCACACCCGCGCCCGAGCGAGAGCCGACCGTCCGCGAGGCCGCCCAGGTGTGCCCGTCCGGCGCAATCACCGTCATCCAATAACCACCACGAAAGGAAATCCAATGAGTGAAACGGTTCCCGTCCCGCACGGCCTCCCCATGGAGCGCGATGCGGGCCCCTTCGACCCGCCCCGACAGATCACCCGGCTGCGCGAGGCTCGCCCGGTCAGTCCTATGGTCTTCCCCGATGGTCACGAGGGCTGGCTCGTTACCGGCTACGACGCGGTCCGCCAGCTCATGGCCGACACCCGGTTCAGCTCCCGCCAGGACATCGGCGTCGTCCACGTGCCGTACGAGACCCCCGGCATGCCCGTCGCCACCGAGCCGTCCCCGCAGATTCCGGGCTTGTTCATCGCCATGGACCCGCCGGAGCACACCCGGCTGCGGCGCAAGCTCACCGGCGCCTTCACCGTCAGGCGCATGAAGCAGCTCGAGCAACACATCATCGACATCACCGAGCGGCAACTGGACGAGATGGCGCGGCTGACCCCGCCGGTCGACCTGGTGAAGGCGTTCGCGCTGGCGGTGCCCTCGCTGGTGATCTGCGAACTGCTCGGTGTCCCCTACGCGGACCGGGAGAACTTCCAGGTCAACTCCGCCAAGTTCCTGGTCAAGGACCAGCCGCTCGACGAGAAGATGGCCGCGTACAGGGCCATGACCACATATCTCGCCGAACTGGTCACGCGCAAACGCACCGAACCCGGCGACGACCTACTGTCCGACCTGGCCCGCCACGACGACCTCGGCATCGAGGAACTGACCGGTATCGCCTTCCTTCTGCTGCTCGCGGGCCACGAGACCACCGCCAACATGCTGGCGCTTGGCACCTTCGCGCTCCTGGAGCACCCCGAGCAGCTGGCGGAACTGCGCGCCGATCCGGATCTGGTCCCCGATGCCGTCGAGGAACTCATGCGCTACCTGTCCGTTGCCGACATCTTCTATCGCTACACCACGGAGGACATCGAACTCGGCGGTGAAACAATCCGCAAGGGATCGACCGTCGTTGTCTCGTTGCTGGCCGCCAACCACGACCCCCAGCGCTTCGACAACCCCGATACCCTGGACATCCACCGCAAGGCCCGCGGTCACCTGTCCTTCGGCCACGGCGTCCACCAATGCCTCGGCCAGCAACTGGCCCGCATCGAGATGCGCGCCGGTTTCGCCGGACTGGTGCGTCGCTTCCCGACCCTCGAGCTCGCCATCCCCGCCAGCGAGGTGAAACTCAGGACCGACATGAATATCTACGGCGTCCACGAACTGCCGGTCACCTGGACGGAAACGGCCCGGTAAACCATCGGCCGAGCGCGTGTGGGAAACGTGCATTCAGGGCTGTGCAGGCAGGCTTCACCGCATAGTTCGGCGAGTTACCGCGCGTCGCTCGCAGTCAGCACGCGAGCGTCGGCGGCGGGGTCCAGCCGCGCGCCGACCTGCGGGTAGGTCGGATATTCGATGCCCGAGATGTACTGCACCGTCCGCACCACCTGGCACGAGTAGCCGAATTCGTTGTCGTACCAGACATACAGAATCGCGGTGTCATCCTCGACGATCGTGGCATTGGCATCGATGATCGACGCTGCGCGCGATCCGATGAAGTCGCTGGAAACCACGTCCGTGGCGGCGGTGTAATCGAGGTTTCGGCTCAACGGTCCGGCGAGTGAAACTTGACGCAGGTACGTGAGCACTTCGCTCTTCGTCGTCTTCCGCTCGAGCTGAAGGTTCAGAATCGCGACCGATACGTCAGGGGTGGGAACACGAATCGAGTTGCCGGTGATCTTGGCCTTGAAATCCGGCATCGCCTTCGCTACCGCGGACGCGGCACCGGTTTCGGTGAGCACGAGATTGAACGGCGCGGACCGACCGCGGCGGTCCGCCTTGTGATAATTGTCCAGTAGGTTCTGGTCGTTGGTGAATGAGTGAACCGTCTCCACGTGCCCGCGGATGATGCCGTACTCGTCATCCATGGCCTTGAGCGGCGGAACAATCGCGTTGGTCGTGCACGAGGCACATGAGAAGATCTGCTGCGAAAGGTCCAGGGTGCGGTGGTTGACGCCGTGCACGATATTCGGAATGTCGCCCTTACCGGGCGCGGTGAGAACGACCTTCGCGATGCCGGGGCGCAGGTGCTGCGACAGCCCGTCACGATCACGCCACCTACCGGTGTTGTCGATCAAGATCGCGTTCGTTATCCCGTATGCGGTGTAGTCGATCGTCGTCGGATCATCGCTGTAGATGAACTTGATCACGTTCCCGTTCGCGGTGATCGTGTCATTGCCGGTATCGACCTTGATCGTGCCGTTGAAGTGACCGTGAACTGAATCCCTGCGAAGCAACGACGCACGCTTGGCCAGATCGCCGTCGCCTCCTTTGCGCACCACCACGGCGCGCAGGCTCAACCCGTTGCCGGATCCGGCCTTCTCGATGAGCAGCCGAGTGACCAGACGACCGATGCGGCCGAAGCCATAGAGGACGACATCTCTGGGGCCTGGTGACTGAGCCTTGTTGCCGTTGGTCACCTCGGCCAGCACCGCTGCGGTGAACTCGCGGATCGAGAGTCCGCGATCGTCGGCGCGATAGGTCATGACCAGCTGACCGAGATCGATCTTGCAGGGGCCCAGATCCAGCTCGCTGAGTACTTGCAGGAAGGGAAGGGTCTCGTCCACCGACAACTCTTCGCCCTCGATCTGCCTCGCGAAGCGGTGCGTCCGCAGGATGCTGATCACCGACTTGTTCACCAGCGACCGGCTGTGCAGCAGGATCGTCACGCCCTTCCCTCGATACAACGTGCCGATGATGGGAATCATCGCCTCAGCGGCGGCTTCCTGGGCATTCCAGCGGTCAAGTTGTTCGGTAGTCAACGCAGGTCCTCGGATTTCCTCGATTTGTTCGCCGTGTCGATGCTAATGAGGGCCGCGATATCACCGAGGCCGGATACCCACTCGTGAGATCGCCGGGAACTCCGTGGCGATCACCCCGCTTCGAACAAGACTGCTGGCTCGGGTTGTTGCAGGCACCTATCGAACACCATCCCCACCGCTGATCCGCCGAGTCGAGTAGAGAGGCCGGCAGGGCACTGCGGTCCAACCCGTACGCCACCCGCGCCTGAAACCACTATTCCGGAGACGTCCCCACCCGCACAGCCGGAGACCGCCCACGACGCTCAACAACCAGCCCGGCGACCCGCTACTCAGTCATGCCGAAGGGGTCTCCGCACTCACCGGGGGCCGGTTCGGACACTGTATTGATTTTGGAGGTCGTGATGGGTCGCCGACCGTCGCACGGTGGGCGCGCTCCGCGCCCCAGACCCGCCTCTGGCAGGTCGTCACGTACATCGACAATGCCTGCGGCGCAGCCGGATCCAGGACGGTCCAGTGCCGGTTTGTCGGCGCAAGCCAGGGTTTCGACGCCCTATGGTGGGTCTGTTCGCTCGAGCTTGGTCCAGCCGCTCCAGCCTCGCTGCTTCAGTAGCTCGGTCAGTCGACGGGCCGGCGGCCAGGAATCGAACGCCAGCGTGTCCAGCAGTTCGACCAACGGTGGCTCGATGTCGGGATCATTGAGACAGTCCTCGCCCTGCTCGTCGGCAATCTGTTTGACATACGAGGCCATCTTGTCGGCCAACTCGGCAAGGTTGCGGTCGTCGGTCCGATCCATCGCCTGGCCCAGCGTGAGATAGAAGTCGATGAGCTGCGGGTCGGCGATCTGTTTCCGCTTGCGTGTGATCCAATCGGGGACCCGCTCCGGCGAACGCGCGACCAGCGGGATCCAGCCGTCGCGTTCGACCTGGACGATCCGCTCGTCGACGCCGAGCGCCCGCAATTGGTCGAGAAACTCGACCAGCTCCGGAGGCAGCGCCAAGTTGTCCCCGGCAGCGAGGCGGGCGATCCGATTGCGCAGCCGCTGCCGCTGCCGAATCTCTGCCCGCAGCTGCTTGTCGATGTCTGCGACCGCCGCCGCGAACTCCTCTGCGCCTGCCTGTAGGAGTTCCCGCACGCGCGCCAACGGAACCCCGGCCTCGGCCAGCGTCCGGATCCTGATCAGCTCGACCACAGTAGCGGCGTCGTACCTCCGATAACCGGAGTGGTCCCGTTCCGGCTCCGGCAGCAGTCCTTTGGCGTGATAGTGCCGCACCGCTCGTACTGTCACTCCGGCGTACGAGGCCACCTCACCGATGGTCAGCATCGGACCGGTCTCCTCGACCTGGGAACTGTTACGAAGTTGCCTGGCAGGCTTGGCCCTGCGTGTCCCGGATGATCCGGGCGATGTCCTGAGCGTGGGTGACGACCAGTCCGTGACCGGCGTCGAGCCACGATGTGGAGATGTGCGGCTGGTCGCGGACCAGCCGCTCGATACCGGCTCGCCAGTTCTGATTGCGCCATGGTGCCCGCCCTTCGCCGCTGTCGCCGGCCATCGAAGTCGACATGATCATGCTGATGGGACAAGCGATTTTCCGATACCGGTCGAGGATTGCAGACCGCACCACATCCACCTCGAGGTTCAGGTCGAGCATTTCCTGTGCGGTGAGCACCACCTGATGCGGGGTGCCCTCGGCACCCTCGGGCCATGTCGCGAGGCCGTCGAGCATTGCACGGAACTCCGGGAGATCGGTCTCGGTGATGAATGGTTCGGGCACCGGGTTCGCCCCGTCGATGAGAACCATCTCAGCGGCGGTGCCGGGATACTCGGAGGCATAGTGCACGACCAGGTCCGCACCCAGCGAGTGGCCCACGAGCACGGGCGCCGAGGGCAGGTCGAGGCGTCCGACCTCCGCCATAACAGCGACGAAATCGCCCAGGAACGCCTCGAAAGAGTACCGGTCGGCGGTCGAGGAGAGGCCATGACCCCGCAGGTCGAAGGTGACCACGTCATGATCGCGCCGCAGCAGCTTGGTCAGCTCGTGCAGATCAGCCTGTGTCGTGCGGAGTCCAGGGCACAGGACGAGCGGTCGTCCCCGACCGCCGCGAGACACCGCAATCGTGATGTCGTCGTGGTGAACGGTGAATTGCCGCGTCGCATCGGTTTTCGTAGTCATGCCACCATGCTGAGAGGTTGACCCTGCGTCAGGGTCAACCGTCGGGAACGCCGGTCATCGGCGAACTGTGCCGTCGGCCGTGAGATGAGATCCGTTGGTCCGCTGTACACTTGGCGCAACTACGACCAACTAGCCTATGGCTCGACCCCGGTCGACACTCACGGGATTCCGTTCACTGATTCCGCGCAGAAGGTCACCGATACACGGGGCCTGTCGCGCAGTTTGGCCGCGCAGCCGCTGGACTTCACCGAGTGGTACTTTCCGACCAAATTGGCCAGCGATACATACCAGTTGGGCGCTCCCGAGATCGTCAGGCACTGCATCCATCCCTCCGCCCTCGACGCCAACCCCACCCTCAATCTGGTCGGCGGTTCCGGGGTCGCCTTGGCAAGCGGCCATCCAGGCCGCGGTACCAGAGTGGTGGCCGCGGGCTACCACCACCTCGATGTGCTCACCGCGGCCGCGAAACAGAACAACGGACAACGGAGATCGTCTCAATCGATCTCGCCCGTTTTGCCCTCGAGATCACCCGGTCGCACTAGCCTTTCCGCCACCGTGCGCAGGCCGCGAAGGTATCGGCGGTGGCGCGCGATCAGCAGGTCACGTCCACATCGGCAGCCTGGTTGAACGACACATGCACATGGTCGTAGTGATTGGCGGTCGGACTCCCGCGGTTTTCCATGTACGACCAACCGCTGCCGTCGTTGTACCGCTGCCGCCAGATCACGTAGTTGACACCGAAGCGCCGCTTGTTGGCCAGCACGTATTCGGCGATCGCGTCGCCGCGCGCGGAATCGGATGTCATGAAATCGAGCGCTAGGCCGGCACCGTGGTCGCCGTCGCGACGGCCGACGGCACCGCCGATGTCGGTGATGCCGAACGTCTTCTTGAGCAGATTGCCCACCTGTGCCACGTGCGGCTGTGTGCCGACGAGTTCCGTCGAACACGGTACCGAGGGAGGCGGTGGGGGCGGGTGCTGTTGGGCTTGCTTGGCCGACGGTGGTGGTAGCTCGGCTGCGGCCGCTGCCGCCACCGGTGCCGGCTGAGTCGTCGACGGCACGGTGGTCGTGGCCGCGCCGGACTCGACGGCGGACGACGGCGGCGAATCGACTACCGCGGCATGCTGCGCAGCTGGGCTCGGTCGTATCGCCACCCACAGCACAACGGCGACAGTCGCCGCGATGCCACACGCAGCCAGGCGTGTGAGCTTCCGGGCTGCGGTCGGTTTGCGATGTTGACCAGGCATGGTGTCGGTTACCGGTTCAGTCGGGAAAAGGTCACCGATACATTACGAAACGGTCGCGGAAATGTCACGCCCAGTGGTGACGATGCGCCTGGAAGGGCGATCGAGCTATGCGCTGATTCCGGCGGTGAGGATGGCGGCCAGCTCCCGATAGGCATCGGAGTCGTCGAGACCGGTTCGGGTCCGGACGGTCCCGCGCTGGATTCGGGCCATCATGGTGGCGGCGAGGTCGGCGGCGAAGGCGGCGTGGACGGCGCGGAAGTCGCCGGCCTTCACGCCCTCGTCGATCAGTTCTTGAACGCGGCGGGCGGCGATCTGTGTGTTCGTTTCGTAGATCTCGCGCGCTGGCATGAAGGCGTGCAGGTCGACCATGAACTGGCTCGACGCAGGCGCGAGCGCGGTGCCGACGGCTGACAGATAGGTGGCGACGCGCTCGCGTGCGGTGGTTATGGGCGCGATGGCCGCCTCCACATCCTCGGTGGCGCGCCGGAAGAAGTGCACGGTTGCGGCCCGGACCAGCTGTTCCTTGCTGCCCGCGAGGGTGTACAGCGTCGATTTCGAGCAGTGCAGGCGGGCGGCGATCTCGTCCAGGGTGAGGTGCGCGAACCCTTCGGTGAGGAACAGCTCGACCAGGGTGTCGAACAGTTCGCTGCGTCTGCGGGTGGGGAAGCTGCCACGAGTGAGCTGATCCATAGCGTCGAATAGTACTGAAGCGCCCCTTGCGGTACTGTTCGCAATCAGTACTCTGAAGAGTAATGCAGTACTGATTGTCGTAGCCGAGGTGATGTGTGTCCGTTGAACGGTTGCTCCCCAGCGAGGAATCTCGTGATCTGATCCAGCTCACACGGGAGATCGCCGACAAGGTTCTCGCTCCGATCGTCGATCAGCACGAGCGTGACGAGACCTATCCCGAGGGAGTCTTCGCCACACTTGGTGAGGCTGGGTTGCTCAGCCTGCCGTACCCGCAGGAGTGGGGCGGCGGCGGTCAGCCGTACGAGGTGTATCTGCAGGTGCTCGAGGAAATCGCCGCACGGTGGGCTGCGGTGGCGGTGGCGGTGAGCGTGCACAGCCTGGCCTGTCACCCACTTCTCGCGTTCGGCACCGAAGAGCAGAAGCAGCGATGGCTACCGGACATGTTGGGTGGCAACCTGATCGGCGCGTACAGCCTGTCCGAGCCGCAGGCCGGATCCGATGCCGCCGCGGTCGCCTGTAAGGCCGCCGCGGTGGAGGGCGGCTACCGCGTCACCGGGACAAAGGCGTGGATCACCCACGGCGGCAAGGCCGACTTCTACAACCTGTTTGCGCGCACGGGAGAGGGTTCGCGCGGCATCACCTGTTTTCTCGTGCCGGCCGACACTGCTGGGTTGAGCTTCGGCAGGCCGGAACAGAAGATGGGCCTGCACGCGGTGCCGACTACGACAGCCCACTACGACGACGCGTTCGTCCCCGCCGAGCGCCGAATCGGCGACGAGGGGCAGGGTCTGCAAATCGCTTTGAGCGCACTGGATTCCGGCCGCCTCGGCATCGCTGCGGTCGCTACCGGGCTGGCGCAGGCAGCGCTGGACGAGGCCGTCTCCTACGCCCGGGAGCGGACAGCGTTCGGAAAGCCGATCATCGATCACCAGGGACTGGGGTTCCTGCTCGCCGACATGGCCGCGGCCGTCGACTCCGCGCGGGCGACCTATCTGGACGCCGCGCGCCGCCGCGACGCGGGGTTGGCGTATTCGCGGCAGGCAAGTGTGGCCAAGCTGGTCGCCACGGATGCCGCGATGAAGGTGACCACCGACGCGGTGCAGGTGTTCGGCGGTTATGGCTACACGCGTGATTTCCGCGTCGAGCGCTACATGCGCGAAGCCAAGATCACACAAATCTTCGAAGGCACCAACCAGATCCAGCGCCTGGTCATCAGCCGCTCCCTCGCGCGGTAACCCATATCCCCGCCGGCAGCGGGCGGGCAGGCCGAACCGCGCGGGCGGCGGCGTGTCCGACGGTAGAGCTGCAGTCCTATCGGTAGCCCCGTTTGAGCAGGTACTTGGCTCCTGCCTCGAAGCCGGCGGGGCTGAGCTGTTCGAAGTCGAAGGCGTCGGCGAGCCGGTCGGTGGTGTTGAATGCGGCGCAGACTGCAAGCGCGTGCTCGACCTGCTGGCGCGTGACACCTGCGGACAGCACTTCCCGCATGTCCTCGGCGCCCACGGTTGCTTCCCGGGTCAGCTTGCCGAGCATCCGCAGCGTTGCCCGCAGGCCCTCCTCGATGGGGGCCGATTCCAGGTCGGTCAGCACCGCTCGAACCTTCGCGTCGTTCTGGTATGCCTGTCCCGCGGTCGCGGTGTGCGCGCCGATGCAGAACGTGCATTCGTTGACCTTGGACACGAAGGCCGCCATCAGCTCTCGATCGGCTACCGACCAGGCGGAGGGCCCCCGCATCGCCTCGTGGGTGAACGTCTTCGCCCGGGCGCCGTAGAAGTCGGGCCGGTAGAAGACCAGCTTGGCGGCGTCCGGTACCGAATGCCCGGAGAATATCCGGATGAGTGTGAACAGCACCTTGGTCCCGGGGCGGTAACCGCGGTTGAGGATGTCGAGTCGCATTATCTGGCCTCGTCGCTACCGGTTGCTTCGACCAAGGCTGCCAGTCCCGCCTCGTACAGCCGGGCGGACTGGCCGACCGCAGCGGAGACGACCAGCTCGAACAGCTGATCCTCGCTGAAGCCCGCGGCCTTGGCTGCAGCGAAGTCCGCGTCGGTGACCTGCGTCGGCCTCATAGCAACCTTGTCGATCAGCACGTGCAAGGGCGGGGGGACATCGGCGTTGCGGAATGCGCGGGCGCGCTGGTCCGCAGATGCCCTGCCTTTTCCGTTCAGGACACGGTCCACCAGAGCACGATGCGCTGCTTGCTTCTTGTCCTCATATGGCACAGCGGCTCGCCTCTCCTCCGGTTCAGCTATTTTCCCTCACGTGCATAACGATAGGCGCTCGCTATAGACCGGTGACGACACTATCGCCGTGATCGCCCGCGAACTGTTCACCGTGTGTGATCCGCGCCTCCCGCACGCCACATCCACCAGCTCGGAGCCCACGACGAACTCCTCTCCCGGCACGTGTGGCAGTAAGGCGGTGCGCAGATACTGCGTTCCATCAGCCGCGCAGCGAGTACGAGTGCGACCCAGCGCGCTTGCTGGCAGACCGTCCCGATCGCTCACGTCGTCGCGCCTTGCCGGTCGGCTCAGCGATCGGTGATCCCGATCGGACGGTGGACGGCCTCGTGAATCACCGACCAGAACGTCGTCGTCAGCAGCGCCAACGGCAGCAGTGCCCAACCCCACGCGGGCTCGCGCGGCAACAGCAGAAGCGGTAGCGCGAAGAGCTGGAGCAGAGTGAGCACGACCGCTACGGCGGTCAACCACGATCCGATCCGCCGCCTGTCCTCGCGGCGCTGCGCGCGGACAGCGTTGCCACTGCGCCGTTCGGTCATCTCGCCCTCGGTCACTTCTCCGGTCTTCCTCCGGAAGCCGAGCCTGCACGATCTGCCCCACGAACAACCCCTACGCGGGCTGCCGCACCCCTTACGTCCGTGCAACGAAACAGTGTTGCGGCAGAACAGTTATTCACTGGGGAGTCGACCACTAATATCGCGACGGACCTACGCGGCGGGCCGGCGGTACCGGTCGCGCTGTGAGTCGGTTCGGTGCGGATAAGGGGCTCGTACGGCGGCGTGCCGGCGGAGGTGCGGGCCCGGCGGGTTCACGTTCGACGAGCGGAAGAAGGTGGCGGCGTTGATGTCCACGTCGATCATGCAAACATGCGGCGGTCACCTGCGACTCCTATACTCGCGCCTCATGATCGGCCGCCGGATGGTCCCGGTAACCGCGGGGATTGTGGTAATCGCGACGGCTGTGGCGGCGTGCTCGACAGGGTCGCGTGTCTCGTCGACCGCGGCGCAACAGCTCAGCACAGGCGTCGACCAGGAGCTCACCCTCATGCCGGGACAACTTCTGGCGGCCACCGGCGGCGCCACGCCCGTGGCGTTCGCCCAGCCTTCGCACGGAAAGATCAGCTACGGCCAAGGCGGTAGCATCGTCTACACCCCGCACAAGGGCTTCTCCGGTACCGAACAGCTGCGGGTGACCACCACCGATGCGGTGAAAATCTACGCCGTCGACGCCCCGTCGGTCGCCACCGTCGGCGGTGTGGAGATTCAGAGCAGCGCCTACGGCTCGGCTATTGCCCTCGTCCCCGGCAAGGCCGACGAGGTCTACGGCCTCACCGACCGCGGACCGAATGTCGCCGGCCGCACGGACAACGAAAAGGTCTTGCCGGTTCCCGACTTTCACCCGCAGATCAGGGTGTTCCGGCTCAGCGACGGCACTGCGATATCGGGCAAGACCATCACCTTGTCGGGCCCCGACGGACAACCATTGGTCGGCCTGGTGAACCTCGAGGCACAAACCGGCGAAAACCTTGTCACCATCGACGGCAAGCCGCTGCCTCCCTCCGACCGCGGTCTGGACACCGAGGGGCTGGTCGCGCTGTCCGACGGCACCTTCTGGGTGTCCGACGAGTACGGGCCCTTCATCGTGCACTTCGACGCCAATGGCAAAGAGCTGGAACGGCTCTCGCCGTTCAACGGCTCACTGCCGCGCGAACTGTCGCTCCGCAGCGCGAATCAAGGGATGGAGGGTCTCACCATCACGCCCGACGGTTCCACACTCGTCGGCATCATGCAGTCAGCTCTGAAGACACCGGGGCTCGGGGGCTCCGCGAAATCGGTACCGCTCACCAGGATCGTCACCATCGACCTGGCGACCAAGGCCGTCAAAGAGTACCTGTACCCGCTGGCCGATCCGCAGAAGACCAAGGTCGCTATATCCGAGATCACCGCGCTCAGCAACACCGCTTTCCTGATCGACGAGCGCGACGGCGAACTACAACCCGGTGGCGATAAGAAAATTTTCGTCGCCGACATCTCCGGCGCCACGGATGTGGGGCCCGGCGCCACCGTGCCGGGCAGCACGTATCGCGCGGACGCCGGTGGGCTGCAGGTGGACGGCAAGCCGATCGAGACAGCCATCGGGGTCACCACCGACACCGAGGCCATCGACAAACTGAAGACCCTTGGTATCACCGTCGCGTCCAAGACACCGAAGCTGGACCTGGGCGGTCTGTTGATCGGGCTCAATGACAAGGGCGAATTCTTCGGGCACGACAAGATCGAGGGTCTGGCCACCCCGGACGGCGGAAACACGCTCGTCATCGCCAACGACAGCGATTTCGGCTTGGCCGGCATCGCCTCGGAGACAACGCCCTTCACCCTCGAGCCGAAGACGCTTGCGAATGGGCGGCCGGATACCGGCGAGTTCCTAGTGGTCGACAGCACCGAACTCCCGGCCCGAACCCAGACCGCCACCATCTCGATCAAGGTCGGCTGACCAGCGACCGGGCGCCGAGTCCTGCCGCGGCACTACTTGCTCCTGGATGTGCTGGCGCTGCGTGAATGCGGCAACGCTGCCGGCGTTCGGGTGGTCGATCCAACCAAGTGCCCCATTGCATCTCGGGTTGGGGACGTGTGTCGCGATGGTTAGGCTGCGGCCTTGTGTGCGGGCTGTCGTCGGTGTCGAGGTTGTGGTTGGTGTGGGGTCTTACTCGGACGCTGATGGTGGTGTTCACCGGTGTAACGGTGTTGCCGCACAGCGTTTGGGATGCCTCGGCCGCGGATTTGGCTCTGTACCGGGAATGGGCCGAGGTGATCGTGTACCAGAGCGTCTTCCCGCTGTATGACGAGCGGTGGCAGTACCCACCCGGTGCGGGAGCATTGCTGGTGGTGCCCTGGCTGTTCGGCGGCGGGCACGGGTACAACTGGTGGTTCTTCGCGTTGGTTGCCGCCGCGGACGCGGGCGTGCTGTGTTTGTTGATCCGGGCCGCGCGGCGCGACGGCCGGGTGGCAGCCCGGAGAGGGCCGTGGGTGTGGGTGGTCGGGGTGGCATTGCTCGGCCGCGTCTGTTACGGCCGATTCGATCTGATCGTGGCGGCGACCGCGGTCGTAGCGGTGCTGTGGGCGCCGCGACGTCCGGCGGCCGCCGGCGCGGCCGTTGCCGCCGGGG
Source organism: Nocardia sp. NPDC051787 (assembly GCF_040681325.1). NCBI lineage: Bacteria > Bacillati > Actinomycetota > Actinomycetes > Mycobacteriales > Nocardiaceae > Nocardia > Nocardia sp. NPDC051787. The sequence goes on along the minus strand of NZ_JBFAYO010000055.1, from coordinate 12,349 downwards.
TGTTGCTGAAGGTGTGGCCGGTGGTGGTTGTGCTGGGGCTGCGCTGGCCGGCACTGTGGCGGATGAGCGCCGCAGCGGCTGGTGCCGGCGCGCTGGCGGCCGCGGGACTGACGGGGTTGGGCCCAGGCGCGTGGTCGTTCCTGCAGTTTCAGTCCGAGCGTGGGTTGCAGATCGAATCTGCCGCTGCCACACCGCTGTTGATCCTCCGGCTGTTGGACGGCGGCTGGAGCATCGTGCATCGCTACGGGGCCGAGGAACTGTCGGGGCCGTGGGTGTCCACGATGGCCCGAGGGTGCGTTGCCGCCACGATCATCGGTGGTGTGGTGCTGCTGACCATCTGGTGGCGGGCGCGCCCTCCGGCAGCGGATCTGGCGTTGGCCGCGGTGCTACTGGCTTTGCTGACCAGCCGGGTACTCAGCCCGCAATACCTGGTGTGGGCGGTGGCGGTGGCCTCGGTCTGCGCACTGGACCGGCGCACCACACAGCGACCTGTGCTGAGGCTCGTGCTGGCGACGGCGCTTGTGAGCCAGGTGGAATTCCCGTTCGTCTACGACCGGGTGGCCACCGGAAGCTGGCCAGGAGTAATGGTTCTGACAGTGCGCAACGGCCTGCTGGTGTGTGCGACCGTGTGGTCGGTTGTGCGGCTGTGCCGCGGCCGGGCTCGATCTGGAGCCGCGGCTACGCCTGGTACCGCGGGGCGGTGTTGTGCAGTCGAGCGTGCCGGTATTGCTGATCCGCAAAGGCTGCCCTGTGCGGCTGACGTATCTGCTTGATCCCGGACAGATCGCGGTACACCACATGGTTTCGGTCGGCGAGTCATCCCAGACTGTAGCGTGATTGCAGCCCGAACAGCTGAGTGCGGGTGCGGGCGCTCCAGCGCCGGGCGGCGGCCGTGCGGGTGGTCTGGAAGGTGACCATGTACCCGCCCTCGTACAGTCGCAGCAGCGAGTACCCGGCAGGGTATTCCTTGATCGAGGCCACCTCCAGAAACTCCACCGGGATGGGGATGTCCGGGCGCGTTCGTCGATTGCGGTGAGTGTGCCTGCTGTGGTGCAGGACCACTCCCGGGGAGCGCTCGTAGAGCCGGTGCACGGTGGCCGCGTCGTGCCGGTCGAGCACGAAGCCCGGGCCGCCGAGGTTGCTCAACGCCGACTCCCGGGTCACCGGATGATGGCCGAAAACCAGTGTCGGCTGGCCGGGCTCGTCGCGCAGCACGCTGCGCAAGCGAGACATCTGCTCGGCGTCGATGCGGCCGCCGGAGCCGTCGAGATCAGTCGTGTCGAGACCGATCCCCCGCAGCCCGTCCAGGTTGTAGCTCAACAATCGCTGTCGAGGCAGAAAATGCGAGCCCCAGCAGTCGTGGTGCGCGGTGCCCGGCAGTCGCGGACCCGACTGCCAGTCCGCGCCGACCCGCGGCCGGTCGTGATTTCCGCGGCACACCAACAGGTCTCTGCCCAGCTCGCCCCAATTGTCGAGCCGACGTCGCAGATGGCGAGATTCGCTCGGCCTGCCGCCGCTGGTGAGATCGCCTGCCAGCACCAGGTGGTCGACGTTGCGATCCGGCTCGCGTACGTCGGTCAACAGCGCTTCCAGCATCACGACCGGATACGGGGCCATTCCGGGCTCCTGCCGCACTCCGGTCGGCAACGCGTCCACGATCTGGCCGCTTACCTCCTCGCCGAAGTGCGGGTCGTTGGCCAGCGCGATAGTGCGCAACAGCCGCCCTGGTGGCGGTGTCAGGGTGTGGAACTCGTGGTTCTGCTCGTCGTTCCACCAGCGCATCGTCGAACCGGACACCGCCCGCGTGCCTCGCGAGCGCGCCTCCAACCGGTAGCGCCTGCCGGGTTCGAGCCCGGTGACTTCGACGTAGTGGAAGGCGGTGGGTGTGGCATCGGAGTGCACGACCGGTCGGTCTGCCGCCAGGTTCCTGAATAGGCTTCTGCGTGTGTCGGCCTCAGTTCATGGAACATGCGATCAGGAGCTGAACTCGCCGGACGTCCGCTCGGACCTTAGTTCGGTCGACTCGCCATCCGAAGGTGTGACGCGCAGGTCCTGCGGCAACCGCGGGAGGACCGTGTGGCCCGGGTCTTGCCAGAGAGCGGTGACCGGCATGCCGAGCCGACGGCTTCGCGCCTGATCGGCTTCGTCGTGGATGTTGTCGATGTATTCGCTGGCTCAACAAGCGATGTGATGTGGATCACATGGATCTAGCAAACTCCCTGGATAGGCGGCGATATGCAGGCGCACCTGCGGTTTTCTATGGCGACTTACGCGCTGGCGCTAGGCATAGTTAACTGATCGTGCATAAACTGTGACCAAGTCGAAATCAAATAAAGGATTGCCGGGAAGGTCGATAGCCGGTGGACGCTCGGTCGCGACGACCGCACGTTCCGCAAGCTGCCCTCGGGGTCGGCCAGCAGAGTTCCGCAACAAGCTCGCGATCTGCAGATCTGCCCCTCTCTTATCGCATCGAGGATATCGGGACCCCGCGACACCGCGGTCGGTCACGCGATGACGAGACGGTAGCCGCGCGTGACCAAGTCGCCAAGAGTCACTGCCCACAGCCAACCACCGTGACCGGCAGATTTGACCTCCGGCGAGCCGAGCACGCCATCTAGAAGGACAGATTCAGAGAACAACCCACTGCGGTCAGGAAGGAATTGCCAATGCCCACGCAGGCCGGAAACGCGCTACCCCAGGACTTCAGTCGCTGGACCGAACTGGTCGACCGCGCCGCACACGCGGAGAACGAAGTCGAGCGGGAGAAGCCCGCCTTGGCTGCGGCAGAGCTGGAAGAGAAGTGGATCCGCGCGGCCGCCGAAGACTGGCGAACGCTGCACGACCAATGGTGCGAAAAAGTTGGCCGGCTGTGTGAAGTCTGAGGACGCTCTGCTCTGAGTCGGGCAGCCGAATCGAACGAACAGTGTTGTGCTCACCGCGCCGCCGCTCGCACGGAGTCGGCGACTTCGCCGGGCTTGGACACCAGTGACGCGTGGGATGCGTCGATCTCGCGGGTCCGGGCGTGCATCCGGTCGGCCATGAATCGCTGTGCGGCAGATGGAATGGCCTGGTCTCGGGCGGAACCCAGGTACCAGCTGGGTGTCGATGCCCATGCGGGAGCGCCGGAGGGTTCCAAACCCTGGCCGCGGTCGCGATCCAGGCCGGGCACGCCGCCGATCGCCCAGGTGGGCTACAGGTCCAACTCGCATGCACCGCATTCGTCGTGCTGCGTCTCGGCCAATGCCGGCACACCGCAGCCCAAGAGACGGCCGCGATCATCTTCGACGAGGACCCACCGCATTTCGGCAATACCGTGCTGCCGGACCTGATCGAAGCAGCCGTCCGGAACAACGACACCACCACCGCCGAGCAAGCTCTGAAACGACTGGCCGATCGCGCGGGCGCCAATGAAACTCCGTGGGCCAGGGGGGTACTGGCCCGCAGCCGCGCCCTGTTGGCCGACGACTCCGCGGCCGAGGAGCCATATCTCGAAGCCCTGTCGCCGCGGCAGCGGACACCATTGACCACAGAGGTGGCACGCACCCGACTGCTGTACGGCGAATGGCTACGACGTAGACGCCGTCGCCGCGACGCACGCCGCCAGCTGCCACAGTCAGCAACGATTCCATGATCTCCGAGGGCGACGACACAGCCGCCGCGGTCGGGTGGTCAGACCGTCATCAGTTGGATGCACGACTGTATCGCCGACATGGCGTGATCTGGCGTCGACGGGGAATCCGCCGCGATTGCCGGGTTCCCAAGGTTCCGGTTTGTTCTGACCTTTGCCGGGTAAACACCTGCTCGGCAGTACCCGTGCTCGGGTCAGGCAACAGCGGCCCGCCCAGGGCTCAATAGCCATCTTCGGCAGCGTTTGCCTGCCCCAATCGCAGAGGGAGTATCAGATGACCGGATCCGGGCCTGCTGATCTCAAGAGGCGGCATCGCGCAATGTGGGCACTGGGCGACTACTCTGCTGTCGCCACCGAGGTGATCCCCCGGCTGGGCCGGCGTCTCGTCGAGGCCTGCGGTATCGGTCCGGGTCAGCGGGTGCTGGATATTGCGGCCGGGTCCGGCAACGCCGCGATCCCGGCCGCGGAGACCGGTGCGGAGGTAGTGGCGAGCGACCTCACGCCGGAGCTGTTCGAGGCAGGTCGGCGTATCGCCGCCGCACGGGGAGTCGACCTGCAGTGGCAGGAAGCCGACGCCGAGGCATTGCCCTACGCCGATGCCGAGTTCGACGTCGTAATCTCCTGCGTCGGCGTCATGTTCGCGCCGTTCCACCAGGCGGCCGCGGACGAAGTAGTGCGCGTCACCAAGCCGGGCGGCACGATCGGGCTGATCAACTGGACACCCACCGGATTCATCGGACAGATGTTCGCCACGATGAAACCGTACGCTCCGCCGCCCCCGCCCGGTGCGCAGCCGCCACCGCTGTGGGGCGACGAGACGCATGTCCGGTCGCTCTTGGGCGATCGTGTCGCCGACCTGCAGTTGCGGCGCGAATACGCGGTCATCGATCGTTTCTCCGACGGCACCGAGTTCCGTGACTTCTTCAAGGCCTACTACGGACCGACGGCCGCGGTGTACAAGGCCATTGCCGCCGAACCCGATCGGATCGCGCAATTGGACCGGGAACTCGCGGATCTCGCTTCCCAACACGACCTGGGCAACGGGCGGATGGAGTGGGAGTACCTGTTGGTCACCGCACGCCGATCCGCCTGACCTGGTCATGCCCTCAACCGAGTGCGCGGCCGTGCCGGATCCACGCGTGGAACTTCTCGCTGGACCAGGTCTTTCGTATGCCGCCCGAGTTATATCGGATCGGATCGGATGAACCTGAAATACCGAAATCCTCAGGGATACACCGAACCGGGTGCCGCGGGGCCTCTGTAAACCACGGGTGGGTGGCCGGTGAGCCATCGGTGTGCGCCTATAGACCGATGGGATGCGACGATCGCACGGTGTCACCTGCGCCGGAGAGCGCGACACTCCGAGATACGGGCGAGTAACACCCGCGCGCTGTGCACATACGTGGAATATAGGTGCACACTACGCGGGAGAGTCGCAAACCTCGCCCGTCGACCGGGGCCAGTGTTTTGGAGAGGAAGGAGCTGGCGAGTGTTCAGCCGCATCGCCATCGTGAATCGCGGAGAGGCCGCCATGCGCCTCATCCACGCCGTCCGGGACTTGGCCGCGGAGACCGCGCGACCGATCGAAACGGTCGCTTTGCATACCGATGTCGACCGGAACGCGACGTTCGTGCGTGAGGCCGATATCGCCTACGACCTCGGTCCGGCGTCGGCGCGACCGTACCTGGATCTGAAGGCGCTCGAGCGTGCGCTGGTGGCAACCCGCGCGGACGCGGCCTGGGTCGGCTGGGGTTTCGTCGCGGAAGACCCAGCGTTCGCGGAGCTGTGCGAAGAAATCGGCGTCACCTTCATCGGCCCCAGCCCGGAGGCCATGCGCAAGCTCGGTGACAAGATCGGCGCGAAGCTGATCGCCGAGGAGGTCGGCGTACCGGTCGCGCCGTGGAGCCGCGGCGAAGTCGAATCCGTGGACGCCGCGCTGACCGCCGCGGCCGAGATCGGCTACCCGCTGATGCTGAAGGCAACCGCGGGCGGCGGCGGCCGCGGTATCCGGGTGATCACGAACGAGGCCGAGCTCGTCGATGCCTACGAGCGCACCCGCCAGGAGGCCGCACGGGCCTTCGGCAGCGGCGTGGTGTTCCTGGAGCGCCTGGTCACCGGAGCCCGGCACGTCGAAGTCCAGGTGATCGCGGACGGCCAGGGCACCGCGTGGGCGCTCGGCGTCCGGGACTGCTCGGTGCAGCGGCGTAACCAGAAGGTCATCGAGGAATCGGCGTCACCGGTGCTGCGTCCCGAGCAGGCAGCCGAGCTCAAGGCGTCGGCCGAACGGCTGGCGATCGCGGTCGGTTATCGCGGCGCGGCGACGGTCGAGTTCCTCTACCACCCCGGTGAAAAGCTGTTCGCATTCCTCGAGGTCAACACCCGCCTGCAGGTGGAACACCCGATCACCGAATCCACCACCGGGTTCGATCTGGTCAAGGCGCAGCTGTCGGTGGCGTCCGGCGGCCGCCTCGAGGGCGACCCGCCGGCCGAGCGCGGGCACGCCATCGAGGCCCGGCTGAACGCCGAAGACCCCGATCGCGACTTCGCGCCCGCCCCGGGCCGCATCGCGCTGCTGGACCTGCCGGCTGGGCCGGGCATCCGCGTCGACACCGGCGTCAGCGAGGGCGACACCATTCCCGCCGACTTCGACTCGATGATCGCCAAGATCATCGCCTATGGCCGTGACCGAGAGGAAGCGCTGGGCAGGCTGCGCCGGGCAGTGGCGCAGACCAGGGTGATCATCGAGGGCGGCGCAACGAACAAGAGTTTCCTGCTCGACCTGCTGAACCAGCCCGAGGTGATCGACGCGAGCGCGGACACCGGCTGGATCGACCGCGTCCGCGGTGCGGGCCGCCTCGTCTCGCACCGGCACTCCGCCATCGCGGTGGCCGCCGCCGCCATCGACGCCTACGAGGAGGAGGAGCGGGTCGAGCGGCACCGGCTGCTGTCCACGGCATCCGGCGGACGTCCGCAGGTGCAGCACGAGAGTGGTCGACCGCTCGACCTCAAGCTGCGCGGCGTCGGCTACCGCGTGCGCGTCGCACGCATCGGAGCCCATCGGTTCCGCATCGGTATCGAGGCGGGCGGCGACGTCCACACCGCCGACGTCGATCTCGAGCGCTTCGATCGGCACACCGGTCAGATCGTGGTCAACGGCACCCGGTACCGCCTGATCACCGGCACGCACGGGCCGATCCACCTGATCGATGTCGACGGTGTGACGCACCGGGTCAGCCGCGACGAGGGCGGCGTAGTCCGCTCGCCGGCCCCCGCGCTGGTCGTTGCGACGCCGCTGGAGATCGGCGCCGAGGTCGAGGCAGGCGCGCCGGTGCTGGTGCTGGAGAGCATGAAGATGGAAACGGTGCTGCGCGCGCCGTTCAAGGCACGGCTGAAGGAATGCGTCGTGTCCGTCGGCACCCAGGTGGAGGCCGGTGCACCGCTGCTGCGGCTGGAGCCGCTCGCCGAAGACGACGAGGCCGAGGACACCGCGGCGGTCGGGTCCGTCGAGCTGGACCTGCCCGCCGGGACCGCGCAGGCGCAACCGCACGAGCGCACTACCCGGTGCCAGGAGGATCTGCGCAGCCTGCTGCTGGGCTTCGACGTCGACCCACACGACGACCGCCGAGTGCTCGACGATTACCTCACCGCGCGCCGGGCCGCCATTGCGGACGGCCGCAGGCCGCTCGCCGAGGAGCTCGAACTCGTCGGTGTGTTCGCCGACCTCGCCGAGCTGAGCCACAACCGGTCGTCCGACGAGGACATCCACGGCCACGTCCACAGCGCCCGCGAGTACTTCCATACCTACTTGCAGAGCCTCGACGTCGAGCGGGCCGGGCTGCCGGAGTCGTTCCAGTCCAAGCTCGCCAAGGCACTCGTGCACTACGGTGTCACCGAGCTGGAGCGTTCCCCCGAACTCGAAGCCGCGGTCTTCCGGATATTCCTCGCCCAGCAACGCCCGTCCGACACCGTCACGGTCATCACCACGCTGCTGCGCGAGTGGCTGCAGGAGCCGGTGCCGGACCGCGTGCTGCGCGAGCCCGCCGGTCTGGCGCTGGAGCGGCTGGTGGCCGCGACGCAGGTGCGCTTCCCCGTGATCGCCGACCTCGCGCGCGGCGTGGTGTACGCCTGGTACGGCCAGCCGTTGCTGCGGCGTAATCGCGCCCGCGTGTACACCAACGTCCGCAAGAACCTGACCTACCTGGACGCGAACCCGGACACTCCCGATCGCGCCGAGCGCATCTCCGAGATGGTCCGCAGTACCGAGCCACTGGTGCGGCTGCTCGGCCAGCGTCTGGTGCGCGGCAAGCTGGACAACACGGTCATGCTCGAGGTGCTGACCCGGCGGTACTACGGCAACAAGGGGCTCACCGGTGTCCGCACCCACGAGGTGGGCGGCTGCACATTCGTGATCGCGGAGCGTGGCGGCTCGAGCCTGATGTCTGCCGCGGTGAGCTTCGACGCGCTCGACACCGCGCTGCGCGGACTCACCGAGTTGGCCGGCGGCGCCGCGTCCATCGACGCCGACATCTACCTCAGCTGGGAGAAGCAGCCAGGGGACTTCGACGCGATGGCAGCGGCGCTGCATGAGGTCATCAGCGCGCATCCGTTGCCGAGCCAGGTGCACCGGATCACCGCCACCGTCGCGGGCAGCGGCGGCGCGGTGATGCACCACCACTTCACCTTCCGCCCGTCCGCCACCGGTATGGACGAGGAGCGACTGATCCGCGGCCTGCACCCGTACATCGCGCAGCGGATGCAGATCGAGCGGCTGCACAAGTTCGACCTGACCCGGCTGCCGTCCTCGGACGACGAGGAGGTCTACCTGTTCCGGTGCGTCGCGAAAGAGAACCCGTCGGACGATCGCCTCATCGCGTTCGCGCAGGTGCGCGACCTGGCCGCACTGCGCGAGCACGACGGCCGGCTGCTCGCGCTGCCGACGGCGGAGAGCGCCATCGCCACCTGCCTCGACTCGATCCGCCGGGCGCAGTCGCGGCGGCCGTCGGCCAAACGCTTCAACACCAACCGCATCGTGATGTACATCTGGCCGCCGATCGACGTCACCCGCGACGAGCTGAAGACGATCGGCGGGCACGTGCAGCCGACGACCGCGGGCGCGGGACTGGAGGAGATTCTGCTCATCGCGCGGCAGCGTGACCTGGAGACCGGCGAGTTGACCAAAGTCGCCGTGCGCATCTCCTTCGACTCCACCGGCGGCACCGAAGTGAGCGTCGGCGAGCCCTCCGACGAGCCGGTCGAGCCGATCGACGAATACCGGCAGAAGGTTCTGCGGGCCAGCAGCCGCAACACCGTGTACCCCTACGAGTTGACCGGTCTGCTCGGTGAGTTCGCCGAGTACGACCTCGATGCGGACCACACCCTGGTGCCGGTCGACCGGCCCAAGGGGCGCAACACCGCGGCGATCGTCGCGGGGGTGGTCACCACACCAACCGAGCAGCATCCGGGGGGCGTCACCAGGGTGGTGCTGCTGGGTGATCCGACGAAGTCGCTGGGCGCACTGTCGGAACCGGAGTGCCGCCGCGTGATCGCCGCACTGGACCTGGCCGAGCGGATGCAGGTGCCGCTGGAGTGGTACGCGCTGTCGGCCGGCGCCCGGATCTCCATGGAGTCGGGTACGGAGAACATGGACTGGGTGGCGGCGGCGCTCAAGCGGATCGTCGAGTTCACCCAGGACGGCGGTGAGATCAACATCGTGGTCGCGGGCATCAACGTCGGTGCGCAGCCGTACTGGAACGCCGAGGCGACGATGCTCATGCACACCAAGGGCATTCTGGTGATGACGCCGGAGTCCGCGATGGTGCTCACCGGCAAGCAGTCGCTGGACTTCTCCGGTGGCGTGTCAGCGGAGGACAATTTCGGCATCGGCGGCTACGACCGGGTGATGGGTCCGAACGGGCAGGCGCAATACTGGGCGCCGAACCTCACCGCCGCGCGGGACGTGCTGATGTCGCACTACGACCACACCTACGTCGCACCCGGTGAACAGGCGCCGCGGCGGTCGCGGACCAACGACCCCGTCGATCGCGACGTCTCCGACTTCCCACATGTCATGGCGGGCAGCGACTTCACCACCGTCGGCGAGATCTTCTCCGCCACCGCCAACCCGGACCGCAAGAAGCCCTTCGACATCCGGACCGTGATGCGGGCGGTCTCCGACCAGGACCACCCCGTGCTGGAACGCTGGGCGGGGATGGCCGACGCCGAGACGGCGGTGGTGCAAGACGCGCATCTCGGCGGCATCCCGGTGTGCCTGCTCGGCATCGAGTCACGGAGTGTGCCGCGGCGCGGCTTTCCGTCCACCGACGGCCCGGACACCTACACCGCGGGCACGCTGTTCCCGCGGTCGTCGAAGAAGGCCGCGCGGGCGATCAACGCGGCCAGTGGCAACCGGCCGCTGGTCGTGCTGGCAAACCTGTCGGGCTTCGACGGCTCGCCAGAGTCGATGCGGAAACTGCAGCTGGAGTACGGTGCCGAGATCGGCCGCGCGATCGTGAACTTCCAAGGGCCCATCGTGTTCTGCGTGATCTCGCGGTATCACGGCGGTGCGTTCGTGGTCTTCTCGAAGGCGCTGAACCCGAATATGACCGTACTCGCGCTGGAAGGCTCGTTCGCTTCGGTGCTCGGCGGCGCTCCGGCCGCCGCAGTGGTGTTCTCCGGTGAGGTCAACACGCGCACCGCAGCCGATCCGCGGGTGCGGGACCTGGAGGCACGCGCCGCGAACGCATTCGGCACTGATCGCGCGGCCCTGACCGCGGAGCTCGACGAGATCCGGTCGTCGGTCCGCGCGGAAAAGCTCGGCGAGGTCGCGGCGGAATTCGACCGCGTGCACAATATTCAGCGCGCTGTCGAGGTCGGTTCGGTCGACGCCATTATCCGCGCCGCCGAACTCCGCCCGCGCATCATCGAGGCCATCGAAGCCCGTCTGCCCGGCTGAGTCCTGAGCCGGACTTCGTGATCGAGGATGTTGCCCGCCAACGCGTTTGGACATGAGGCAGGCGTCGGCGAGGTGCCTGACACCGTCGTCGGCGGCCTGCCGTCGTGTCCCCCGAGCGCCGCGTCGAGCAACGTTCAGTAGATAATCGGGGCGCCGGATCCTTGAACCAACGGCAAAGTGGGGGCATGGGTCCGGCGTACCGGTGGTGCCAGCGGAGGTCAGCGCCTAGCCTCTCCCAATTGCCACAGCGACCATGCGGCAGCATGGTCACCGTGTACATATGCCGAGCCGGCTGTACCTGCCGGGGGCCGAGTTTAAGTTTTCGGCCGCCGGTGCGGCCGCGGGCACGGGCGGCGGCGAGCCCGTTGCGGGTGCGTTCGGAAATCGGGGCGTGTTCGAATTCGGCTATCGCCCCGATGATTTGGAAGAACATGCGGCCGACGGCGGTCGAGCGATGTCGGGTGGAGACAGACACAGGCGCACAGTCAAGGCGGACCCAAACGGCAGCTCAGAGCAGTCCCGGGCGGTGGGCGACATCGACACCTGCGGGTCTGCGACATTACCCGACCGGCAGCGCGGTCGGGATCGGGTCGCAGGTCCAGTTCAGCATGCGTTCGGCGTCGTCTATCGCGGCAAGGTTGCTTCGGCCACTGACGGGCTGCGAGGATCCGGGGGTTGTCACGACCTGATCCCACCGCTGCGAACGCCAGGGTATCGGCCGAATGCCAGGAAGGTAGTCCATGTTCCTAGAGACCGACTTCGTTGAGATCGCGAAGGAAGCCACTCGCGATCACGTGATCGACCTCATCCAATCGCTCGGCGAGGGTGCGAATTCGATCGCGATCCTCGGCGACGAGGACCAGATCTACATGCAGACCATCTTTCTCTCCGAACGCAACGAGTTCGCGCTCGAATTCCGCAACGGCGAGCCCCGTCAGCACTACACCGTGAACATCGGATCGAAGGACACCGTGCTGAGCGCCTTCCTCAGCTACTTCGAACGGACAAACCGGTGGCGAACGATGGTCGAATGGAGGCGCGATTCTCACTACGAGGAGATTCAAGACCGGCCTGATGGTTTCGTCGACACCGAGGAGTACCTGGCCAAGGGCGGCGGGCCCCGGATCGCGATCTTCGGAGCAGCCCCCGACACCGGGAATCTTCAGCGGCAGTTGGCCGATCGCAATCACGGAGCCGACATCGAGATCATCGACATCGAACAGGACTCACGGATCGTCGCCGACTGGGGCATTGCGCACTCCGATCTACCGGTTCTGATCGCCTTCGACGACGGCATTCTGCAACGGGTCTTCCTACGCGTAGAGTCAGCCGACGTGCTGCCCGTACTCACCACCGACGGATGAGAAATACACTACGACGGCCCGTACCGACACGATGCTGCAGTTGAAATCCCGCGTCGCGATCGTGCTTGCCCCCGCCATGGCTGGTGACACCATGAACGGACCGGATGGTCTTCTCACGGGGTCCTGTACTAGCCATATCACCGCTGGACGCGCGATTCCAAGCGTCCACGCGGTGCCACTGCAAGATCAACAGGCCGAGGCCATCCATCCTGATAGGGTGCGCGGTGGTCGAGTCGAAACGTCCTCTTTTGCATGCGTATCGGTCGTTTGAATACGCGGGGTTGGCCAATCGATTGCGCAATAACCTATTTGAGGAGCCGGAAAGCTTTCGGACAGCGAGTTTTTGGTTTCCTCAAGCTGCCTTGTTCCGTTCGAACCATTCGGACTCTACCTCGTTCGGTGTCC
>NZ_JBFAYO010000054.1:0-27446 GCF_040681325.1 Nocardia sp. NPDC051787 | reverse complement strand
GCGCTCGGGCGGTGTAACCGCCCGAGCGCCATTCGATGGCCGATTCTCGTCGGGCTCGACGGAGGGAGTGGGTCGTTGCGGGTATTGAACACTCGCCATATGGCGCCGGAGAGCGCAGTCGGTGTACTGCGCGAGGAGTTCGATCGCGAAGCTCTTTCGGCACAACTGATCACCCGGTCCGAAACGCGGACAAGTGTCGTTCGATGCCTGCTCCGCACCCGGGACAGCAGCGTGGTGGCCGATGCTTCGGGGCGCGGAGCCGGGCCGCAGGCCCACGCCAGTGCACTATTCGAGGCCTGGGAGAACTTCTGCCACAAGTCCGGCTTCGACGCGTTCCGGGGTAATGCCGATCGGATGCGGTTGATTCCGGCGAAGCGAATAGCGGATCAGCCCGCACTGCGTGGAGACGCCCTCATTCCTCGGCTTGCCGCTGAATTCCCGGATGCGCGGATCGCTTGTTTGCGGTTCGATCCGATTCATGCGGGCACCGATGCACTGTGGTATCCGGCATTTGCGCGATTCCCCTGGTTTTTGCAGTATCCCATACCCGGCGAAGACGTCGGTTATCACTCGTATTTGCGCTATTCGACGAATTTCGGTACGGCTGCGGGTGTGTCGGAGCCGGAGGCGCTGCTGCACGCGCTGCTGGAGGTCATCGAAGGCGATGCCTTTTCTCTGTCCCTCCTGGACTGGTGTACCTCCGCCGATTCGGTTGCCCGGACGGTCGACCCGGTCGACCTCCCGCACGACCTTCGGCAAATGTGCGAACAGATCGAGCACGCCATGGGATGCTCCCCGCTGATCTGTGAGATAACGACGGATATCGGGGTGCCGTCCTACTGCGCACTGCCGTCGCGTCCCACCTATGTGGTGTCCGGGGGTGCGGGCGCATCCACGACACCCGGTTACGCGGTCGAACGTGCCCTGGGCGAACTTCTCCAGACTCATGTGACTCATTCCGAGCAGCCCGAACGCCTGGCTCAGCTGCGCCGTAAACTTGGTCGTCTCGAATCCTGGCCTGTGCTCGAGCGCTGTATGACGCTCGATGGCACCCATCTTTCGGAGAAGAGCCAACCGGTACCGCATCGGCCGTCGGGATGGTGGGATCCGCCACCGGTGTCCGTGGAGTCCCAGCTCGAGACCGTGGCTCACGCTCTGGGAATGGCTGGCATGTCAGGCTATTACCTGCGGTGGAACTCCGTGGAATCGGCAGTTCCGGTCGTCACCGTACTCGTTCCGGGCTTGGAGACCTTCTTTCTCAGCCGTACCGGTGTTCCGGTCCTGCCGACCGGCAGGGGAATCCACACATTGCCCGCACTCGCCGGCGACGGCCGGTAGCTCGCTGCCGATTCCTTCGCGCCGAACGGTGCGGATCCGGCGCAGGACGGCTGATGGGTGTGAAAGGTCGGTGGCATATGTGGTCGCAGGGGTCCGAAAGGCGCTGCGGCGCACTATGGCGCCAGCGCGACTTCCGGCTGTTCTGGTTTGGCGAATCGGTCAACCAGATCGGAAACTCACTGGCTGTTGTGGTCATGTCACTGCTGGCGGTGACGGTGTTGGACGCGACGCCCTTCCAGGTCGGTCTGCTTGCGGTACTCAGGTACCTGCCGTGGCTGCTCATCGGGCTTCCGGTGGGAGTCTGGATCGACCGGCTGCCTTCCGGAAAGGTCATGGTTGTCACGGACCTGGTCGCCTCGGCATGTTTTGCCAGTGTCCCCGTGGCGGCCTGGCTGGACCTGCTGACCATCGAGCATGTTCTGGCGGTCGCATTCCTCTCGGGAACGGCCGCTGTGTTCTTCGATACCGCCTATCAGGTCATGGTCCCGGCGGTGGTGGACTCCGCCGACCTGATGGAAGGAAATGCGAAGCTCCGTGGCAGCCAGAGTGTTGCTCACCTGGCCGGCATCAGCCTGGGCGGCCTACTCGCCCAAGCCATCGGCGCGGCAACCGCATTGCTGGCCAATGCGGCGAGCTTTCTGGTATCAGTAGCCTGCCTGGTGCGCATTCGCGACGTGCGTTGTCGGCGGTCGGACAGCCGGGTACATCCTTTGTCGAGTGAGCGTCGGCAGCCGCTGCGGCGGAGCATTGCCGATGGTATCGGGTTCGTCGCAACGGATCCGTATCTCCGACCCATCACCGGTTGGACCACAGTGTCGAATTTCGGGCTGGCCGGATATGACGCGCTGATCATGCTTTTCCTCATCCGCGAGGTGGGTGTGGGGCCCGGTCTGGCCGGACTCCTGCTCACCACCGGGGGTGTCGGCGCCATTCTCGGTGCACTGCTGGCCAGGCGTATTGCCGCCGGTTTCGGAACGGCCCGTAGCCTTCTCCTGTGCGGCTTGGTCCTGAGCCCTCCGGTTCTGCTGGTGCCGCTCACGTCACCCGGGTTCGGAGTGGTGTTCTATGTCATCGGCATGCTGGTGTGCATTACCGGCGTCGCGATGAGCAACGTCATCGTCGCCAGCTTCCGGCAGTCGTATGCCCCGGCTGGAATGCTGGGCAGGGTGACGGCGACGACACGGGTCCTGCTGACCGGGACGGCCCCGGCCGGCGCCCTGGCCGGTGCGATGCTCGGTACTCGGCTGGGTACGAGAGCGGCGCTGTGGATCATGCTCGGCCTGGTCGCGTCCGCCGGAAGCATCCTGTTGACCCGCGCCTTCGTTGGACAGCGCGACCTACCGCGGGCAGTCGTGCCGGCGGCACCGGCCGCGTCGGGGGCGGCAGGCCTGTGATCCAGCAGAGGAGTACCGCTACCGCCCCCTCGTCGTCCGGTGTGCTGTACCGGCACCCCGATTTCCTGAAACTGTGGGGTGCCCAGACGATCAGCGTCGTCGGCACCCGAATCACCGAACTGGCACTTCCTTTGACCGCCATCGGGCTGTTCGGCGCATCGGCGTTCCAGGTGGGTCTGCTCGCTGCCGCGCACTATGCCCCGTACCTGATCATCGGCCTGCCCGCGGGTGCATGGGTGGACCGGCTCCGGCGTAGGCGGGTGATGATCGTTGCCGATATGGTGCGCTTCGGTGTCCTCCTGACGGTGCCGATCGCCGCGGCTACCGGTGTGCTACACCTGTGGTTGCTGTATCCCGCCGCCATTGCCGTCGGGATGATGAGCGTATTCTTCGACCTGGCCTCGCAGGCATATCTTCCGACGCTGGTCGGCGCCCGGCGCCTGGTCGAGGGGAACACCAAACTGCAGTTGTCGCGCACGGCGGGTGATCTGATCGGACCCGGTATCGGCGGCATACTCGTACAGTGGATCACCGCACCGTTCGCGATAGTGGCCGATGCGGTGAGCTACGTATTCTCGGGACTGGCACTGCTACTGATCCGACAGCCGGATCCGCTACCGCCGCGGAACACCGATACCGGGATGATCGCCGAGATCGTGACCGGGTTGCGAGCTGTCTTCGCCGATCCGCTGTTGCGGCCGCTGCTGTTGGCGACCGGTGTAGGGAATGCGTTCGGGTTCTTCGGCATGTGCCAGGCGGTGCTGGTGCTGCACTGCATTCGTGAGCTGCAGGTGTCGCCGATGGCTCTGGGCATCGTGCTCGGTGCCGGCAACGCGGGGATGCTCGCCGGCTCGCTGCTCAACCGCCGGGTGACGAACCGCGCCGGGATCGGGCGGGTCATAGCGGGTGGAGTGCTCTTGGCTGGTACCGCTCTGTCGATTCTGGCGATGGCACCTGCCGGGCCGATGGCTCCACCGGTGCTCGCCACCGGTCTCGCGCTGGTGGGAGCGGGTGTCGCCGTGGCCAGTATCAATCAGGTCAGCCTCCGTCAGTCGGTGACCGAACCCCACGTGCTCGGCCGGATGACGGCGACCTTTCGTGTCGTGAATTATGGTGCCATCGCGCTCGGCGCCGCTCTCGGTGGGATACTGGCCGGGCCGATCGGACTGCGCGGTGTGCTGTGGCTGGCGGCGGCGGGAGGCACCCTGGCCGTGGTGCCCGTCCTGCTGTCACCGATTCGCGCACTGCGCACTATTCCCGCCGCGGCTGACAAATCACCACATACGGGTTGCGGCGCCACCGGCGACGCGGATTGTGGCGTTCATCGGCCGTGCGTGGCCCTCGGCTCCGACAGCCGAAGCGGCACGGGCAGAACTGGGCTGGAAGCCCCGCCACGACTCCCACCTCAGCTGTTGGCAAAGAATCCCTTTCGGCAATGCGTGGGCCGGTCACATCGGCAATGATTCCTCGGTACTGCTCTCGACCTGAGGATGCTGGTGTGGACAAAGTTGACCTAGAGGAAGATTCGATGGATTCCGAACGCACCGTCGGCGAGGTCGCGAACCTGATCGTCGAACTCGGCCTTGTCGACCAACACACGCCCAAGCTGCAGCGCTTGCTCACGAAAGACCTCGATGAGCCGCTGAGCAGGTACGGTCACACCGACGTGAGTGCTGTACTCGGTCTACTCCAAGAGCTCGGAATCCTATACACCTTCGACTACAAGACGTTTCGCGGCATCGGAGAATGCACCGACGACGAACGGCGGGAGTGGTACGAGTCCGAGCTGCAGTCGATCGCCGCCTGCAGCCGCGGCATGGTGACCATCACCAACGTCCGGCTGGTCGAGGACGACGACGGGAGATGGGAACTCGAGTTCAAGTGCAACCGCACCTACCAGTACTGGCCGATTTACCCAGGTTATGATGACGAGGACATCGAAGCTGGGATCGTCTTCGCGTCCTTCGTCCGCCACCTTCCCACGGGCACCGTCGAAAAATTCTGTTCCGTGGACCCCCAAATCTTAGGCGTCAGCGGGGCGGATGTTTTCGGCGACCCGAAGGCGCTCAATCGGCTGGGTGCGCATTTCGGACTTACGTTCATCGCATAGTGGTTTCTTCGCCGTGAATCTCTTATTAGTTATGGACCTTTGGTCCAATGTAGTCGAAATCAGATAGGAGGCAGCGTGGGAGCGAAGACCGCGATGCTGGTCCATGCCGATACCGATCCGATCCCGGTGTTGCGGTCCACGCCCGTGCTCGACCGGGTCGCGGCGAATGAAGCGGCGACGCAATTGTTTCCGGGGCGATCGATCGACGTTGTCGAGAACCGTCTTCTGGGTGAACTCGGGATCCCTGATCGCGGACTGGTCTATATCGGTTGTTATCCGGGTGTGCGGATGGTGTGCGGATCCGGTGTCTACACCGAGCTGCCGTCGAGGCTTCCGCCCCATCTGATCGACGCCAAGCCGGGACGACGGGTCTATGCCCATTCGATGTACAGTGTCACCGACTCGCTGGCATTTGCGCTGTGGGAGAACGACATTCTGACCAGATCGCTCAGTCTGTCACCGGATGCCGGTGTGCGCGAAGACGTCGGCGAGCCGCTGTCGTTCGAACAGCCCTACTGGGCCGGTGAGTGTCCGGTCGACGCACCTGAATACCGTCTGGACTTCCATCCGCTGGAACTCGGCGAGGATGCCTTGCGGTCGTTCTTCGGATTCGTCCTGGAAGGTGTGGCCGGCCCGGGGGAAGCTCAGGCGTTGGCGGTCCCACTGTGCGGATTTCTGCTCGGTCCGCCTGGTTCGGCGCCGGCCGCCGGGGCATCGGTGCGCGTGGTGAGCGAGAACGGCGCCTGCCGGGATGATCCGTCTCGGGACATGGTGTCCGCAATGCTGAATGATCTGACCGCGCCGAATAACAACTATCTGATCCTCGATCGGTTGGACGCCGAGCAGGTCTACATCCAGACCTACCGACATGGTGACGGCAGTTTCGAACTGGAATATCGTGACGGCGGCCCGCACGCTCATTTCCAGACGGTGGTGGCCTCTGTCGCGGAGGTCATCACGGCATTCACCGGTTGGATGGACAACGAGCCTCGGTGGCGAAACCAGTTCAGCTGGACCAAACTCGAGGGGAGTTAGATCATCGGCCGGACCGCTCGTCGGCCGTTCGTCTGGGTCCACGTCGATGCGATGTCGTATCCGTGGTCGAAGAGCCCGGTTCGCGCGCAGTGGTTTCAGCGCTGGCTGCCGAGGCCGTGCTGCTGTTTGTGAACGCGGCGATTGCCGCCACCGGTCGGTCCTGCGCGTCGGCGCTCGAGGTATTCGATACGGTTCTGGTTCAGGGCGAGGACGCCTGCGAAGAACTCTTTGAAGTTGGTATACGAGACGCGCTCGATGCCTTCAGCCAACCAGATCACCCGGCCCGCCTGTCCTCCGCTCCGCACCGTGCAACGAGCTCTTCCCCACAGTCCGCAGCGACCGGATAGACGTTGTCTGCGGTGATCGAGGAGTGCTCGAAGCGCAGCTGGTCGGCATGGTGACGGAGCAGTTCGGCGGCGGCACGATCGGGGGAATTGCCGGCGATCCACCCCGAGCACTGTCAGGCCAGGTTGAACTGGCGGTGAGCGGGTCGGCGCCCGTCGCATGGTGTCCCGCTGCAGCCGGCGTGGGCAGACTATTCCGAGGACTGGCCATTCATCGATATCCGGGTGGACTGGGCTACAGTCCCATAGCTCAGCCGCGATGACATCCGGTCCGGCACTACATCGCCGCCCGATGGGGTGGGACCGCTGGCGAACCCGGGCCACGAGGCCGAGCAGTCCGGGGCGACCGGCGTATGGGCTTGTATTTCCGCTCAACCGGCCGAACCCGGTAGATAATTGAAGAGAATGTAAGCAGCCGGGTATGCCGAGAAGACTTGCACTCCCTTGATAATCACGATCACGTCCGTTCGAATAGTCTCCGCATATGCATCCCCGCACGCTTCTGGCCATCACCTTGACGATCGTATTTCTGTTGGTGGCCAACACGTACTCGGGCTTCGCGCTGTATGCCTTCACCCGGGGACCCCGGGTGGAGGCGCAGGTGGTCCGGTGTTCGCATGGGAAATATCCGAGGTGCTCAGGGTGGTGGCTCCTGCCGAACGGCAGCACTGCCAGCGGTGCTATCGCCGGTGCGACTACATCCGACCTCGGCACGACGATGGACGTCCGTCTTGCGCCGCTCGTCGGCGCGTACAAGGACAGCCCATTGACTTTGTGGTCTCGACTGTTCTGGGCGATCGTCGTCGATCTGGCCAATGTCGTCGCCTGGGCCGCGGTGGCGGTCCTGATTGCCCGGGGGCGCCGCACGGCCCGCGCCTTCGAACAGCGAACCGACCTCGGTGGTGAGCTGTGGTGTGCACACGCGTCGGAGATCACCGACCGCATCGGCAATCGTGTCTGGGTGGGCCACAAGGCGCGGCGTCACCGGATCACCCGGCGTCGTCTGGTGTCGCTCATCGCCGCGGAGGCCGGAATGGAGTTCCGGGTACGGGCCGAGGACGGCATCCTCCACCTCGATCGACGCGATGGTACCGCGGCAGGGCGGATCGAGGCCGACCGCTGCCCTGGCACCCGCCTCGGCTATACGGTCTACGACGGAGCGGGTTCCGCCCGCGCTGTCATTGCCAACACCAGTGTTGCCGACTCGTCGTGGGCGGTCACCGGCACCGACCAAATCCTCTACGCCCGCTTTGTTCTCGCGGTCGGCGGGCATCGCTTGGCCTTCGAACCGGAGGTTCCCGCAGAGCTGCGTCCGCTGCTGGCGGCATTCTTGCTCGACTACGGGCGAATGCTGCTCGAGGCGGGATCCGGCCCGGTATCCGTCGCCGACCTCTACCGGCGCACCGGCGCAGGATTGCGATCGAATTCGCTCCCTCGCCGCGGGATTCGACGAGGTCGGTCACCTCGTCGCAAGTAGCGGCCTTGGATACGCGAGAAGCCGGAAACGAGATACCCGGATGACCTTCCGGAGCTCAGCGGGTAGCGCGGTCAGCTGTTCTGATTCGCGCCACAGGTGGTGTTGCGTCTGCACGCCATGAGCTGCGGTGACGGGGTCGATCGGCGCACAGTTCTTTTCAGACACCCGAGGTGTTCGCCCATCTACAGTTGCGCCAGCTGACCACCGCCCATGCCGGCCGGTTCGGCACCCTTGTGCGGGTCGGCATTCCGCCTGGATTTCACCGCCGAGGACCATGGTTGGCCGAGGTCGGCGAGTAGATGGAGTGGGGCCAGATGCACCAGGTAGTCGTCGGGTGGGTGATGGCGGTGCAGCCAGCAGAGTTGGTGGGCGTGTTCGACGGTCAGGTTGATCAGGCGGACGCGGCAGAGGTGTTCGGCCAGCGGCCCGTCCGCGTGGACGAGTAGGTCGGGGTGCAACTGCTCTGGCATTCGTTACTCCCACAGGTCGGCGCACGGCAGCGGAGGCAGGTGTGCGTCGACGGTGTCGTCGACGACGATCCGCAGGTCGAGTTCCGAATAGCGGCTCGCCAGCAGGTCGGCGATGTTCTGGGCTTGTTCGGCTGTGGCCTGATAGTCCAGCGTCAGTTCGCGGAATTCGATGTGGATGTGCCGGATTCGGCGGGGTGGGCGGTACCCGCGCGCTTGCGGGCCGATGTCGTCGGCGTGAGCTCGATGGTGGGGTTCGTCATCGCCGGATGCGGCGCTCATCCGCTGGATCACCGTGGCTTGGTTACGGACGGCACGACGCGGCCGGCGTCGATGAGCTTCTCGGACATACCGATACCGATAGAGGGTTGGTTGTGGTGTGAAACGCCTTGCTGGGCAACGTCGTCCAACAACGGAAGGTCATCATGGAGTGGGGGTATCGGCTGATCAATACCGCCTCGCCGTCGAGAAAGTCGACGATATGCTGATAGACCCTCGAGCGGATCACGCTTCCATGTCCGGGTGCTGCCACCCGGACATGGAAGCGTGGTTGCGTGCTACGTCGGTCAGCTGCGGCCCTTGGGCGTTACCCCTTACGCAGGTACGGGGCATCCGCGTTACGCACGGAATCGTCATTGTTGTTGACACTTCTGACTTCGAAGCGGTACTTGGTGCCCGGTTTGACGCCTTCGGCCACCGTGAGCCATTTATCCTTTTCCAGCGTCGTGAATTCCCCGCACTTGCTGCCGGGACGCAGTTTCTTGTCACCGGAGTTGTCGTCCCGATAACATACCTGAACCTTGGCATTCGCGGCGCTCTTGGACAAAGAATTTACCTTGATGCTGCCGCCGCAGGCGGCGGTCGTCTCGAACCAGCCGTCGTTGATCGGCGAGACCAGGTGACCCGCAGGCTTGTTTTCCGCCTTCTCCACACAGTCCTCGGCATGCGCCACGGCTGGGGTGGTGATCGCGAGCATCCCTCCGGCCAGTACCATTCCCGCCACCGCGGCCGTCGCGGCCGCGGTGCGCCGCACAGTGTTTCGCACGAAACTACCTCATTTCATCGCTTTGATCGAATCCGAAAGAGATCATTGCCGATCGGTCTGACCTATGCACCCACCGAACGTTGATTTTACGATCGGTTGAGCTGTCAGCGATCAACCTCGCAGCGAGCCGGCATGCTGCTCGTCAGAGGACGAGATCGGTCGCCTGATCCCAATCCAGGCGGATGCGGATCGGCAGGTCGACGGCCATACCGTCACCAGGTTGGAGTTTCCGGTCGAACAGTAGTGCTCCGCTCGCCGATCGAGGAAGTACAGCTCGATTCCGGTCACTACGTGTTTCGAAGCCGATCGGCGAGTTGTGCCTCGTATAGGGAGCCGGGTGTCAGCCCGGGCTTATTGGTCCCTTCCACATACCCGGTCTCATAGCCGGAGTACCAGTTCTCGCCGGTGACTGCGCCCGTTGTGCCGATCGCGAAGTTCTGCGAGGTCGGCGGAGCCTGTACACACACCTTTTTGCGATTGTCCACCGTACAATTCCACGCCACACTGGTCACGGAGGACCAGCCATGGCCATCGCCATTGCCCTTGTCGCCTCGATTGTGCAGAGATAGCACCCAATCCCACTCGCTCCGGCTGCGCAGTTCCTTCACGTTGTCGTACAGCAGCCCCTGGCTCCATCCGTTATGGCCGCCGGACTCGTTGAGGCCATCCTCGCTGGTCCCATTGAGCCACACGATGCCCGAGCACGTGCTCATTCCGGCAGCAATGAAGGCATGGCGGGCCTTATTGGCCTCCACGTCGCGGAAAAGGACCTGCTGGGCGTAGATATTCGCGCTGAAACTGTATCGCTTCCTGCCTTCGACCACTGAGCGCGGTTCGCGAGCCCGAACGCCCTGGACGGTGACCCGAGAACTGTGCGTTACGGCAACCGCCGCCCTCGAGAAGTGCAGCAGTGTGGCGTCCTTGACCCATGCGTCCTCGGTCCAGTTGAGGTGGATGCAGTTCTGCGGATGGTCCTCGTTGAACTCGGATGGATCGTTCATGTCGATACGAAGATTCTCCACTCCGACATTGCGGACCAACCCCTTCCGGTTCCAGACCCAGACGGAGCATTGCGACTGAGACCGCCGGAGGTTATTGAAGACGGGGGCGCAGATGACAATGTCATTGCCGACGATCTCCTTGATGTACCTGTTGTACATGATGGGCTTGGTATTGGGTTCCCAAGGCGCATCCTTTATCACGCCCCCACCCTTGATCGCGTCGGTCCACTCCTGAGTGTGGGGATGGTCGATGATGATGTTGTCACCGACCTTCAGGTTGGCTGTCGATGCCAGGGTCATCCGGTTCTCGCCCGCCTCGACGAGACTGGATGTGATGCCGGTTTCGGTGCCGGGCACCTTCGACCTCCATCCGCCGTCCGGGCCGCCTACCCGTAGGACCTCGGTGGCCGAGCCTCCGCCAGTGCCGGTGATCACCGTGTTCGCTGAGTCGTCGTCCCATTGACCGGCGCCACGCAGCACGACCCCGTCGTGCTGCATTACGATTGTGCCGGCGACCTTGTAATGGCCGGCCGCGAGGCGAAGCGCACCGCGGAAACCATTGGCGCCCAGTGGCATCGCGCCTACCTCGTCGAGAGCGGCCTGAATGTGCGCGGTGTTGTCACCGCTGATCGGGCCGATCTCCTTGACGACCGGCACGGAAGGCAGCGGCACTTCACCATTGCGATACCCGGCCCAGCTGAAGTCGGGGATCTTCTTGCCCCGCGGATCCTCTTTGTAGACGAGCCGACCGTTGGCATCCGGGTACACAAGCTGCGAGTGCCATCCGGCCGCGTGGGCAGGATCGGGGGAGATTGTACTGCGAACCAAGGGCGTCACAGCGCCCGCGACCATCGCGCCACTGGCGATCCTGAGCAGATCACGACGCGACAATGGCCTGGGCATGGTTGCTCCTTACGAGGCGATGATCGAACTCGGTAAGGCTACCGATGCAAGGACGTTTCGGGCTCACAGCGGAGCTCAACGAATAGTCAAATCTCCAATTATGCCGGATCCGATCGCACCGTGCTCGGCTTACCTTCGGCTACTTGGCCGTTCGATCCGGATCAGCGCGAACGTATCCCGGGTCTGTGCCAGCCGGTCGGCAAATATGTCGGGCTCGTTCGGCTGACTCGATGTACAGCGTGCCGGCACTCTGTGCCAGGGCAAGCGCCCGCGCGGGGTCGCGGTCGTGCCACAATTGCGCGGCTCGGTGGCAGCAGGCCGTCGGGTCCGGCGGCTGTGCTCCACCGCCTCCGTACGGTGTCCGGCCCGCGCGAGGTGCAGACCGTGATCTGCCAGTGCACCCGCCAGGAAAGCGGTGTCGCTCGGCTGATTCTCGGAGGGGAACGATGCGGTATCGCCGGCCAGTGCCGCAGCTCGGATACCAGCGGTCTTTCCGCCACCTGTCCAGCGCCGCAACCAGTTCCGCGGCCGACCGGAGTCGTCGTCGCGACCGATTGCCCACACCGCATCGGCTGGTAGCAGATTCAGCTGGTCGGCGAATTCCCCTGGCAGCAAGGGATCGTGCGGTTTCATCGTGCCGGGGATCTCAACTGTCCCACCCGAGGTGCAGGATGGTGGCCCGTCCCGGGGCCAGTAGCAACCAATCTGTCCACACCGCCGCGTACCAATCGCGCGGCTGGAAATCCACTTTTGCGACCGAGCGGATTTCGCCCAGCTCTGTGGCGATCAGATCGGCCAGTTCCGCACCGAGTCGCGCCGCCTCGGCGCACTGCTGCTCTGTCAAATGATCGAAAGGATTTTCACTGACGTGGTCGATCAGCGCCCGCCGCCAGCGTCCGTCGTGTTTGCGATGGGTGACCCCGGCGACCGTGCCCTTGGCCTCGCCAGCCCGATAGACCTGTGCGGCACATGCTTTCAATGCCGCCGGATTCGTCGGGAAGCGATCCAGCATGACGATAGGATAGAGGTCCACGTGGGCGATGAAACCGGTCCCGATTCGTGCTCGGTCGATGCGGTCGACAATCTCGACCCAGCGGTCATGGGCCGCCGCGCTCAGCGACATGGCGCCACCGCCGCATTCAGCCCGCTCCGCAGGGCGCGGGAACGCGCCGACATGCCCCACGAGGCGACAATCGAACCAGCGCCGATTTGTACGACAGTGTGCCGGCACATGGACGGCGTGGGGCGGCCGCCAGAATCTACCATTCGTTGAGCATCGCACGAGCCCCGCATTTCTTCAAAGCCATTACAGCCAGCCCGCTTGCGCCCGCCCTTTACTAAAGGGACTGTAAATTATCTCCAGCAACCCGGTCGGTGTGTTTATGGGTCAGCTACTACGGCCTCCGCGGGACGGGCTACGAGGTTTCCGGCCGCTTGCGATCCGGATCCCGGCGCCATGCGTCATACGCCGTTCGCACCGCGCTCGCCACGGCGACTGAACCCCCAGGAGGGGAACGATGCGGTATTGCAGACCAGTGCCGGCACTTGGTCAGTGCCGCGGTCAGATTCGCGGAAGATTGTGGATCGTTGTCACGCTCAACTGCCCAAACCACGTCCGCCAGCAGCAGATTCAACTGGTCGGCGAATTCCTCGCGCAGTACAGGAATCTGCTGTGTGGTGTCGGAAGTCACCTGGTCCGAAGATTCCCGAGTGCGCGCCTCCACGCGCACGGGAATTTACCTATATTTGAGCCTGTGGATCCGAATATTCATTTTCCCCGCAGGTCGCCGCCGGACCGTTGCGTCGGATAGCGATCGAATTCTCTTGCTATCGGACTGATTCGCGCAGACACCGAACCCCATCACTGGCATCATCGGCGCCTATGCGCACGGTTTCCGAACTCGCCGAGGCCGACGATCCCGCTTGGCCCGAAAATCCATCAGGAGTTGGCATCGGCTCCCGTCCCTGAGATTCTGCCGGTCCATCCCGCGAATGGCGTGCGGAATCTGTATCCGTTGCAGGTCAGTACGTGATCCGCGCTCCGGGCGCTCGCCGCCCATACACCGGCGGAGTGCTCGTCGACCACGGGTGGCTGCGGGTCTTCGGCGGTGGTGATCCCGCTCGGCGGATGCCCGGCCTCGCCGAGATGAGCCAGTGTAATGAACTGCTGCGCAAGGTCGGTTACCGCATTTCGTTGTCGGGATATTTCTCGTCGTAGGTGTGACGGGCGCGAGCGATGACGTCCCGGTGCTCTAGCGACCAATCAGCAAGCGCTTTGACGAGATGGGTCAGGCTGGCTCCGGTCTCGGTCAGGCGGTAATCGACCTGAGCGGGCACGGTCGGATAGACGGTACGAGACACCAGCCCGTCTCGTTCGAGCCGACGGACCGTGAGTGTGAGCATGCGTTGGGAGATGCCGTCGATTGCTCGTTGTAGCTGCCTGAAGCGGCGTGGTCCGTTCGCGAGTTCAACGATGACGAGCACCGACCACTTGTCCCCGACCCGGTCGAGGACGTCGCGGATACCACAGTCCGGATGATGGGGCTGCCCGCATGGGTCCAGCTCGGCTACCCCTGCGGTTACATCGGTGTGCGTGGGTGACATCGAACTGCCTCCTTGTGAGCGAATCTGGAGTGAATAAGGATCCATCCTAGTTACTGAAAGGAACCACGAAGGACTGTGAACTCATGATTCTGGTGACCGGGGCCAACGGACATCTCGCCTCCCTCACGCTGGCTGAACTACGGGCGCGCGGGGTCGAAGCCGTAGGAGGAAGTCGTACCCCAGGAGACGGCGTACGACGCCTGGATTTCGATAGTCCGGCCACTCTGGATCTGCAAGGCGTTTCCACCCTCGTGCTGGTCTCCGCCGGGTACGCCGAAGACGATCAGGTGATCGCCCGCCATGGCGCGGTCCTCGACGTCGCGGTCCGCGACGGCGTCACCCACGTCGTCTACACCAGCTTGACCACGGCCGGCGACCATCTCGGGTTCGCTCTCGCCCACCGCGCCACCGAGCAGCTTGTCAAAGACAGCGGCCTGGAATGGACACTGCTGCGCAACGGCCTGTATGCCGAACTGTTCGGCGCCCTGCTGATGTGGACCCCTAGCGGCGTGGAGTCGGCATTCGGCACCGGCGCACTGTCGGCGGTGGCGCGCGAGGATCTCGCGGTCGCGGCAGCAATCGTCGCAGCCGCACCCGCAGCACACGCGGGTAAGACCTACGACCTGGTCGGCGACCCGATCACAGCCAACGATGTCGCCGATCGGCTCGGCGTCACTCACAACACGATCGGCCTGGGCGAGTACCGCGCCCGCCTGCTCGCCTCCGATGAGCTGCTGCTGTTCCAGCCACCCATGCTCGCCTCGATCGCAACCAGTGTCCGTCACGGCTTCCTCAGCAACACGAGTCCTGACCTGCGCGACCTACTCGGGCAGCCGCTCATCGACCCACTCACGGTTGCTGCTGACAGCGCCGCCGCCTTGCGTCCTGGTCTTGCTTGAAATCCGGCATGGCACATTGGGCGGGGCGGGATGGGGAGTGGAATTCGATCAGGTCGCCCGATGCGAGCAGGTTGCGGGCGGGTCCGCAGCCTATCCGGCGGTGGGTGCGCAGGGCCGTGGACAGGGTGGCAAGGGCGGTCGGTTCGAGTTCGTCATCGGCGTCGAGATCCCGGCATTCGCCGGGATCCACTACGCGAGACACGGTCTTCCGCATGAATCCGCCCGAGAAGCCCGCGCCACCAGCCGGAGAGTGGCGCCGCTACGGACGTCAGTCAGGATCCCAGGCCGGTATGCCTTCGATCCGTCCCCGGTACGGGTGACGTTGCTGGAATGTTTCCTCCCACGTCAGCAGGCTTCCCGCGGCCGGGCTGAGGTCCGAGTGGAAGACGCGAGCCGCATGGGGCTCGGAGTTCGCGCGGTAGCGGACCACCCAGAGTTCCTCGATCGCGGATTTGAACTCCGCGAATGGAATACGTCTGCTGCGCAACGGGTCGAAGTGGTCTTCCATGTCCGCGTGTTCCGGAGTCAGTGCCACGGTCACTGATTCGCCTCCCACGACCTCGCGCTCCGACCGGCGCTGCTCGATCTGCGCTACGTAGTACAGGGCCATCAGGCACTTGTCCGGGTGGTAGCCGATATCGAGGAACAGGAACGTCCCGAGCGTGTCGTCATACTCGTCCGGGATCACCAGGATGCCCTGATCGTTCAGGTGGATGCTCATGATTTTCCGGTCTACGAATCGGTGGTGGTGATAGCGGCGTGCAAGCAAGAGTGACTGCGCGGCTTGCTGTGGTTCGAATCGCAACGGCTGACCGGCACTGAACCCGGCCGCGATTCCCGGATGACGGACAGTGCGCAGCACGCCTGGATGACCGAGAACCAGCTGAAACGCGCGGCAGCGACGCACCCAGGTGATCGACGTCGGGCATGCTCGTATCCGTCGCTGTCAGGAGACAGCCAGGGCGGCGCGGATGGGTGTGGTCTCACACGTCGTCGATGCTCTGTATTCTGGATCCCAGACAACATCGCTTCGATCGTGGACGTAAAGGCACTGGCTGCTTCACGATCACTGTCGACGATCGAGTCGCGTCGCCAGTTCGCTGATCGAGGGCATTTCGAACACCATTCGGACCGGCACGTCGACCCCGAGCTCGGACCGGATCGCGCTCACCAGACGCACGGCGAGCAGTGAGTGCCCGCCGAGGTCGAAGAAGGAGTCGTCGATACCGATCCGCTCGATATCGAGGATCCGGGCGTATAGGTCGGCCAGGGCCTGCTGCGCCGGCGTCTCCGGGGCACGGAACTGGCTGTCGGAGGTGTATTCGGGGGCGGGAAGTGCACGTTTATCGAGCTTTCCATTGGTGGTCAGCGGGAGTTCGTCGACCGAGACGATCGCGGTGGGCACCATGAATTCGGGCACCCATTCGCCCATTCTCGCTCGCACCGCGCGTTCGTCTATCGCGCCGACGACATATCCGACAAGGCGTTTGTCGCCGGGCTGGTCTTCCCTGGCGATGACGGCGGTGCGAGTGGTGTCCGCCGCCCGCGAGAGTGCGGCCTGTACTTCGCCGAGTTCGATGCGGTAGCCGCGGATCTTGACCTGATCATCGCCGCGTCCGAGGTATTCGAGTTCGCCATCGGCGGTCCACCGCACCAGGTCACCGGTGCGGTAGAGGCGGCCACCGTCGGGGGCGAAGGGGTTGGCGACGAAGCGGAGCGCGGTGCGGCCGGCGCGGTTGTGGTAGCCCTGGGCCAGGCTGTAGCCGGCGAGGTAGAGTTCGCCGGTCGTGCCGACGGGTGTTCGGCGCAGGCCCGGATCGAGTACGAAGAATGCCTGGTTGTCGAGCGGGCCGCCGATATTGCTCGCGGCGCTGTATGTTTCGTCCGCGCTGATCTCATGGAACGAGGTGTAGACGGTGGTCTCGGTCGGGCCGTACATATTGATCATCCGAGGCGGCCGGCTACCGGTGCCGAACCAGTGTCGCAGGCGACTGGGTTCGAGCATTTCGCCTGCGAGGACCACGGCGCGCAGCTTCAGCTGGTCCCGTGATCGATCGCGCAGCGCGGTGTCTTGCAGAGCATAGAACGCCGAGGGCGTCTGACTGAGTATCGTGACCTGTTCGGTGACGAGCAGGCGCAGCAAGTCCGCGGGGGAGCGGACCACGGTTTCGGGGACGACGACGAGTCGCCCGCCGTGCAGCAACGCGCCCCAGATCTCCCAGACCGAGACGTCGAAGGCGTAGGAGTGGAATTGTGTCCAGACCTGTCCTTCGAGGGTGATGCGCGCACCCGCCGCACGCAGCATCCGCGATACATCGGTATGGGAGATGGTCACACCCTTCGGTGTTCCGGTGGTGCCGGAGGTGTAGATCAAATAGGCGGTGCCCAGTGAGTTCGGATGTGGCAGCGGCGAGGTCGGATACGCGGTGGCCGCTGCCTTGTCGAGTTCGATGATGGCCGCCTCGCGCCCGGCGAGTCGTGCCGTCAGATCCGATGTCGTCACCACGACCGCGGGCGCCGCGTCGTCGATGACGAAGTGGACGCGCTGGTCCGGATAGGCGACATCGATCGGAACATAGGCGGCACCGGTCTGGAGAGCGGCGAGCATTGCCACGATGGTGTCGAGGGAGCGTGGCAGCAGCAGCGCTACGCGGTCACCCGGACCGACTCCGTGGTCGCGCAGTAGGTGCGCGAGTTGGTTGGCGTGCTCGGCGAGTTCGCGGTAGGTCAGCGATCTGTTCTCGAATACCACGGCGATCGCGTGTGGCGTATCGGCCGCCCTGGCGGCGAACATGGCGGGAATCGAGGATCCCGTCGCCGGCGGCCGGGCCAGGACCGAACGGTTGCCGAAGTCGTCGAGGACCCGGTGTTCGTCCGCGCCGAGTAGATCGATGGATCCGATCGGTGCATCGGGGTCCATCGCCACCGCCGTCAACACCCGCCGGAATCGGGCGATGAGCTGCTCGATCGTGGCAGTGTCGAAGACATCGGTTCGGAATTCGACAAGGCCGGTGATTCCCGCTGGTCGTCCGGTGCCGGTGAAGGTTTCTCCGAGGCTGAAGGTCAAGTCGGTGCGGGCTGTGCCGGTGTCGACCGGCACCGGTGTGATGTCGAGTCCGTCGAAGCCGAATTCGACCGCGGCATTGTTCTGCCAGGCGAGCATGACCTGGACGATGGGGTGGTGGGTGAGTGATCTCGCTGGTTGCAGTCGGTCGACGAGTAGCTCGAACGGGATGTCTTGATGGACGTAGGCATCGAGGCTGCGGGTGAGAACCTGGTCGAGCAATGCGCGGAAGGTGGGGTTGCCGGACGTGTCGGTGCGCAGCACCAGGGTGTTGACGAAGAATCCGATGAGGTCGTCGAGCGCGGCGTCGGTGCGGCCGGCGGAGGGTATCCCGATGGCGATGTCGTTGCTGCCACTCAGCTTCGAGAGCACGACCGCCAGAGCGGCCTGGACCACCATGAAACTGGTGACATTGGTGTCTCTGGCGACACGGTGTATTTCCTCGTGCACCTCGGTCGGCCATGCCACCGCAACACTGGCACCGCGGTAATCGGCTACCGGTGGATACGGGCGATCGGTCGGAATTTCCAGCCGATCCGGAACACCGGTGAGGATGTCCTCCCAATACGCGAGCTGTTCGGTGATCATACTCTCGGGATCACTGAGAGCGCCCAGGTAATCCCGCTGCCACAAGGCGAAATCGACGTACTGCACCGGCAATTCGTCCCAGCCAGGGGTAAGACCGCGGCATCGTGCCGAGTACGCGGTACTCAGGTCCTCCCACAGCGGACGCAACGACCAGCCATCGGCGGCGATGTGATGCATCGTAATCGCGAGGATGTGCTCTTCTTCGGAAACGGCGAAAAGTCTCGCCCGGAAAGGAATCTGCGTGGACAGATCGAATTCGTACCGCGCCTGCGCGCGGATCGCCTCGGCGACGCGGTGCTCCGGCCAGCCGGTCGCGTCGGTGACGCCCCAGCCGAGATCGGCGTCCGCCGCGGCGGTGATCACCTGTCCCGGCGTGCCGTCGGATTCGGCGAACGTCGTGCGCAGGCTCTCGTGCCGTCCGACGACATCGCGTAACGCGATGCCCAGCGCGGGCAGATCCAATCGCCCACGCACCCGCACCGCGACCGGAACGTTGTAGGTGGCCGACGGTCCCTCCAGCCGATGCACGAACCACAGTCGGCTCTGCGCGAAAGACAGCGGGATGACATCCAGCCCCAGTTCGGTTCTCGAATGTCGTTCGAGGGCCGCCCTTCTGGTGTGCGCGCGGCGCCCGGTTCGTTCGGTGACGATCGCGGCCAGGCCCGACACCGTCGGCTTCTGAAAGAGGGTGTGGATACCGATCTCGGCATCGAGTTCGGTTTTGACGGCCGCGATGACCCGCATGGCCAGTAGCGAGTGGCCACCGAGATCGAAGAAGGAGTCGTCGATACCGATCCGTTCCGTGCCGAGTATCCGGGAGTATATCTCGATCAGGGCCTTCTCGGCCGGAGTCGATGGTGCCCGATACGGTATGCCGGAGTCGAATTCGGGTGCGGGCAAGGCGCGCTTGTCCAGCTTCCCGTTGACGGTGAGTGGGAATGCGGGCAACACCATGATCGCCGCAGGCACCATGTAATCCGGCAGTCGCGATGCCACTGCCGCTCGCACGGCGGCGCCAGCCACCGCTCCGGTGACGTATCCGACCAACTGCTTCATCCCGGGCCGGGCCTCGCGTGCGAGGACCACCGCCTGTACGACTCCCTCGACCGCGGCCAGCGCGGATTCGATCTCGCCCAGTTCGATCCGGAAACCGCGAATCTTCACCTGATCGTCGCCGCGCCCGATGTACTCGAGCTCACCGGAGGAGTTCCACCTCGCCAGATCACCGGTGCGGTACATGCGCGAACCTGGCGGCCCGAACGGACATGCTACGAACCGCGACGCCGATAGCCCCGGTCGGCGCAGATACTCACGCGCCACGCCGCGGCCCGCGATATAGAGTTCCCCCACGACACCGACCGGCGCCTCGCGCAGCGCGCCATCCAGCACGCTGAGCGAGAGGTAGGCCAACGGAACACCTATGGGGCTGGCCGTCGTCCTCGTATCGGACTCGTGGACTTCCCGGAACGATGCGTGCACCGTGGTTTCCGTGGTGCCGTACATATTGATCAGCTGCGGTGCTGCGGGATGATTGTGCCACCACGGAAGCAGCCGATACGGCTCCAGCGCCTCTCCGCCGAATACCACGGTCTCCAGGGACAATGAATGCGGCTGCGCATACATGTCCTCCACCGTTTGCAGCGCATAGAACGCCGAGGGCGTCTGACTCAACACTGTCACCTGTTCGGCGGCCAGCAGCGCGTAGAAATTCGGTACGGACCGCACGACCTCGTCCGAAACGACCACGAGCCGTCCGCCGTGCAGCAACGCACCCCAGATCTCCCACACCGAGAAATCGAACGCGTATGAGTGGAACTGGGTCCACACCTGGCCCGCCGCAGCCGCGAATCCACTTTTGCGCACCGATTCGAACAGCTGTGTCGCGCTTTCATGGGAGATGGCGACGCCCTTGGGCGTGCCGGTGGTACCGGAGGTATAGATTATGTAGGCAAGATCACCAGGGCGTGGTGCGGGCAAGGTGGTCACCGGTTGCGACGCGATCACGGGATCGCCGACATCTACCACGACTACGCCGCGCCCGGTCAGCCGGTGGGAATAGTCGGCGGCGGTGAGCGCCGCCACCGGCCGCGCATCGGCAAGGACGAAATCGACGCGCTCGTCCGGATGTTTCACATCGATCGGCAAGTACGCCGCGCCGGTCTTGAGCACCGCCAGAATCGCCACGATCGCATCGGCTGACCGTGGCAGTAGCAGCGCAACGGTGTCGCCCGGTCGCACACCCCGCTCGATCAGCAGGTGCGCGAGCCGCCAGGACGCCAGGTCCAGCTCCTGGTAGCTCAGCGACCTGTCCTCGAACACCACTGCCGTCGTATCCGGCCGTCGCTGGACCTGTTCGGCAAACAATGCCGGAATGGTTCGGCCCGCGGCGTCGTCGGCCAAGGCCGCACGATTGGACAGTACCGCCAGCTGCGCCAGCTCTTGGTTACCCAGGATATCGATCGATCCGATCGACTTGCCGGGTTCGGTCACCACCGCGGTCAGGACTCGGTGCAGACGGTGCACGAGCCGGGTGATCGTGGCCGTGTCGAAGACATCGGTGCGGAACTCGACACTGCCACCGAGTCCCGCCGGTAGTCCGGTGCTGGTGCGGCGTTCCTCGATGCTGATCGTGAGATCGCTTCGGGCGGTGCGGGTATGAATCGGTACGGTGGTGATGTCGAGACCGTCGAATGCGTATTCGATCGTCGCGGTGTTCTGCCACGCGAACATGACCTGGACGATGGGGTTGTGGGTGAGCGATCGGGTGGGACGGAGGCGGTCGACGAGTATCTCGAATGGAACATCCTGATGCGCATAGGAATCGAGGCTGCGCTGACGCACTCGGTCGAGCAGCGTTCGGAAGCTGGGATTACCGGAGGTATCGGTCCGCACGACCAGGGTATTGACGAAGAAGCCGATCAGATCGTCGAGTGCGGCGTCGGTGCGGCCCGCCGTCGGTATTCCCACCGCGATATCGGTGCTGCCGGTCAGTCGGCTCAGCAGGACGGCCAAGGCGGCCTGGACGACCATGAAGCTGGTTGCGTTATTGTCCGTGGCAACCTGCTGGATCGCACGGTGCAGCTGGGCGGGCCAGTCGATCGCGACAGTGTCGCCGTGGTGATCGGCGATGGGCGGATAGGGTCGATCGGTGGGTAGCTCCAGCCGTTCCGGCAGCTCGGCCAGCGTATCTTCCCAGTAGGTAAGTTCTTTCCTTATCCGACTGTCCGGATCGTCGAGTTCGCCGAGGTATTCGCGCTGCCAGAGCGTGTAGTCGAGGTATTGGACCGGCAACTCGTCCCAGCCGGGTACTCGACCAGCGCAGCGCACCGAGTACGCGGTGCCCAGATCCCGCCACAGCGGGCGCAGTGACCATCCGTCGGTAGCGATGTGGTGCATAGTGACGACCAGGACATGGTCCAGCGCGGACACGGTGAACAACCGTGCCCGGAACGGGATCTGCCGGGTCAGGTCGAATGCTTTTCGTGCTTCTTCGCCGATGGTGTCGGTCAGCTGCTGCTGCGGCCAATCCGCCGCGTCGGTGATTTCCCAACCGAATTCGGCCTCGTCGGAGCTGATGATCACCTGCTCGGGGATGCCGTCCGTTTCGGAGAATACGGTGCGCAGGCTTTCGTGCCGGTCAACGACGTCGCTCAATGCGGCGGTCAGGGCCGGCACGTGCAGTGCGCCGTGCAGCCGAACCGCGACCGGAAGGTTATACGTTGCCGATGGTCCCGCCATGCGGTAGGTGAACCACAGACGACTTTGCGCGAACGACAACGGAATCACAACGAACCTCCTGAGCGATGCACCAGCTGATCCCTCGAATACCTTCGCAACGCGGGTTTTCGCGTGCGGTTGCCCTGTTCCGCCTGTGCGATGATGACCTCGGTAAGGTCGGATACGGTCGGCTTCTGGAACACGGTGTGGATCTCGATGTCGGCATCGAGTTCTGTTTTGACGGCGGCGATTATGCGCATAGCCAGCAGAGAGTGGCCGCCGAGGTCGAAGAACGAGTCGTCGACACCGACCCGCTGCGCGCCGAGGATTCGCGCGTAGATCTCGGTGAGCGTTCTTTCAACGGGCGTCGACGGCGCTCGGTAGGCCACCGCCGGGCCGTATTCGGGTGCGGGTAGTGCCCGTTTGTCGAGTTTCCCGTTCGATGTCAAGGGCAGCGCGTCGACCGTGGTGACGGCGGCGGGCACCATGAATTCTGGGAGCCGTTCGGCCATGCGGGCACGCACCGCGCGGGAATCGATATCGCCGGCCACATATCCGACGAGGCGTTTGTCGCCGGGGTGGTCATCTCGGGCGATGACGACGGTCTGGTCGGTGCCCGCGGCGTCCGACAGTGCGGCTTGTACTTCGCCGAGTTCGATGCGGTAGCCGCGGATCTTGACTTGATCGTCGCTGCGCCCGATGTATTCGAGTTCGCCATCAGTATCCCACCGCGCGATATCGCCGGTGCGATACAGCGGGCCTCCGTGTGGATCGAATGGGTTGGCTACGAAGCGCGTCGCGGTGAGCGCGGGGCGGTTGTGATAACCCCGCGAGACGCTGTGGCCCGCGATGTACAGTTCGCCCCGCACACCGACGGGTGTGCGTCGCAGGCTCGAGTCGAGGACGAAGAAGGCGAGATTGGCGAGTGGGACACCGACATTGCTCTCGGTACCGAGCGCATCCTTCTCGGTTACTTCATGGAACGAAGCATGGACCGTTGTCTCTGTTGTGCCGTACATGTTGATCATCCGGGGCGCGCGGATCGCCTTGTCGAACCACCGGCGCAGGCGGCGGGGCTCGAGTGCCTCACCCGCGAACACCACCGCGTGCACTGTCAGCCGATCCGGTGAATCACCCTGCAATGCATTGTCTTGCAGGGCGTAGAACGCTGACGGCGTCTGGCTGAGGGTGGTGACCTGTTCGGTGATGAGCAGCCGCAGGAATTCCGCGGGCGAGCGCACCACCGATTCGGGGACGACGACGAGCTTCCCGCCGTGTAGCAGTGCACCCCAGATCTCCCATACCGAGACGTCGAAGGCGTAGGAATGGAATTGCGACCACACCTGTCGCTCGAGCGTCAAATGCTGTGCTGCAGCGCGGAAAAGATTCGATACGGCGGCATGCGTGATGGTGACCCCCTTCGGAGTACCAGTAGTGCCGGAGGTGTAGATGAGGTACGCCGGGGCTTCCGAAATCGGATGCGGCAGCGGGGAACCAGGATAGCGGCGGATTGCCGGATCATCGGTTCGGACGAAGGCCATGCCATGGTCGGCCAGGCGTGGGGACAGCTGCGACGTTGTCACCGCTAGGACGGGGGCGGCATCACCGATGATGAAACCGATGCGTTGGTCGGGATAGGCCGGGTCGATCGGTACATATGCCGCACCGGTTTTCAGTACCGCCAGGATCGCCACGATGGCATCGAGGGATCGCGGCAGCAGCAGCGCCACGCGGTCTCCCGGACCGGCGCCGCGGTCGTGCAGTAGATGGGCGAGCCGGTTGGAGTCTTCGTCGAGCTCGCGGTAGGTCAGCGAGCTGCTCTCGAATACCACGGCGATCCCGTCCGGGGTGTCGGCCGCGCGGGCGGCGAACTGTGCGGGGATGGACATTCCGGTGCTGTGCGGTTCGGTGAGAATCGATCGGTTGCCGAAGGTGTCGAGCTCCTGATGTTCCTGCTCGTCGAGCAGGTCGACGGATACGATCGGCGCGTCCGGATCGGCTATCACCCGCGACAACACCTGGTGCAGGCGTCCGGCGCCGAGGGTCGGCGCGGTGCCGATGGTCCGGAGCACGAGGTCGCCGTCGTCGACGAAGAAGTAGTAACCCAGGCTCGGTACGGGGCCTGCGGAGAGCAACACCCGAGTCGCCGAGACGCCGCCGAAATCCCGTGTCGGGAACGGCGGGAAAAGATTGACCTCCACACCCGATCCGCGATAGGAGCCACGGTCGCGGTGATGCAGCTCCCGCACCGGGAACCGGCTGTGTGCCAATGTCTCTCGTATTCGCTGGCCGACCTGCTCGCACAGGTCTGCGAAGGTCTGACCCGGCCGTATGGTCACGAGCAGGGGCACCACACCGGCGATCATGCCGGGCCGGCTCTTGGACTCCGGGCGGGTTCGTCGTGAAACCGGAAAGTCCAGGCACACCTCCGAGGTCCCCGTTGCTATGGACGTCAGGAGGCCGCATGCGGCGGTGATGATCGCTGCCCGGCCGATACCGTTGGTTCGGGATGTTTCCTCGATGGCGGCCCGGACGGAAGGAGAGAATTTCATGGGCGCTGAGAACGTGTACGGAGTATCCCGATCGGCGTCGGCAGGGGCGCCGAACTCGACCGAGTTTTCCGGATGGGTGATCTCGGACCAATATTTACGGTCCGCGATATATTCGGCGGACTCGTCGTATTCCGACTCCATCGAAATCAGATCACGCAACGACCCGAAGGAATGCGGTTTTGGATCCGCCCCGGACCTCGATGCCGAATAGACGTCGGCAATCCGGTTTCCGATGAGCGCCAGGGTGGTTCCATCCATCACGATGTGGTGTCCACACAGGAAGAGGAAGGACCGCTCACCAGCGGTCCGCAAGAGCGCGAATCTGAACAACGGCCCGGTCAGCGGCATGTTCGCATGCAACTCCCGCGTTGCGATCGCGTACGCGTCCGACTCGGATTCGAGTTCGTAGCACGGCAGCCGCCAGTCCGGGTAATCGGTCGGAGCCTGGATGAGCCGGCCATTCGTCTCGGTAATGTGAACTCTGATCGCTTCCGCCTCGTCCACCACGCGGCGTATGGCGGATTCGAGGAGGGATTCGTCGATCGCTCCGTCGATCACGAGGAATTGACTGACGAGCCAGCCGTCGGCACCGGATATTTTCTGGGCAAGCCATACATCAACCTGCTCACGCGTTAGTGGAAATTGTCCCCGACTCGATGACATGCCGACCTCTTCCGGCTCATACTCATATGTGTATCTTGTGGCCGATCAGCTGCCGGCACTCGAGTTCTGGATCGCTGGTACTTCTCCGCTTCTCGTGGACGTCTGTCGTTGCGAATCAACCCGTGTTGGGCCGAGTTTGCGCAATCGTGGCTGGTTCCGTTGTGCCCGAGCGCATTCCCGCGTGTGCAGACCACGCGCCGACTATCGCGAGAATTCCGCATAGGAGCCACACGCCTCGACCGGTCGTCTGCCACGCGAGCACGCCGAGTGCGGGCCCGAGCGCCAGACCGGCCCCGAATACCGACTGATGCACGGCGACACAACGGGTCTTGACCGCCGTCGGGAAGGTGGCCGGATAAGCGAACATGGTCGGCCCCTGGATCATCATGCCGACCACCAGCACGATGGTGCCGATGGCGATCGGCGAGGCGCCGTGACCCGCTAGTGCGTATGTGGTGAGACCGATGCCGTGAATCGCGATGCCGAGGGCGACCGCTGTACTCGGCCGCCAGTGTTCCACGTACGCGGTGACTTTCAGCTCGAACACGATCAGTATCACCGACGCGGTCGTCAGCGTCGCACTGTAGAGGGCGGTCGAGTATCCATGTGCCGCCAAGTCCAGCGGTAGCGTCGCCAGGAATTGCACCCAGATCAGCGCGGTGATAAGTGTTGCGGCCAGGAACAGTAGGTAAGGTTGGTCGCGCAGTATCGTGCCGTATCCGGATTCCCGT
The DNA here is from genome assembly GCF_040681325.1 of Nocardia sp. NPDC051787. NCBI lineage: Bacteria > Bacillati > Actinomycetota > Actinomycetes > Mycobacteriales > Nocardiaceae > Nocardia > Nocardia sp. NPDC051787. Next base: position 1,514 of record NZ_JBFAYO010000054.1, on the reverse strand, counting down.
TGCACCACGGGGACATCGGCGGGCGTAGGGCCCGCGACATTCGGCAATAGCCGCCAGGCGATCAGCGCGTAGCAGGACGCCGTGCACGCGTTGAACCAGAACAGTGTATTCCAGTCGACCGGGATGAGTGCGATGGCGATCAAGGGGCCGAGGGCCGCTCCGGTGTTCAGGGCGATACGAAACATCGAAAACGCCATCACCCGATGCTCATCTGGCATGAGATCGTTGAACAGGACCGCGGCGGCCGGGCGGTAAGACTGGGCGGCGAACCCGGCAAGCGCGACCACAGCGATGAGCACCGGGAACATGCCCGGTGTGCTCACCGCCGGAATCAGACCGAGGGCGAGTGCGGAACCGGTCATGCCGGTGACAATGGTGGTGCGTGAACCCATCCGTGCCGTCGATTCGCCGCCGGCCACCATGCCCAACACTGCCCCGATGCTGTAGACGGTGAGGGCCGAACCGGCTTGCCCAACCGAGAACCCCTGCTGCGTCAGATACAGCACGAGGTAGGCCTGCGCGAATGCGCCCAGCTGATTCACCATGATGCCGGCCAGCAGATACCGGGCCGTACGCGGAGTGTCCCGGAGTGTGGTGATGACGCCGGGGCGGTGGATGGCTTTCGTGGCACTCATCGGTGGGACCTGTCGACCGTCGTTGGCGAGGCGGCATCGGCGAGCAGCAGCTGCCACAGCCGCGCCCGCTCGGCGCGGGTGACATGGCGTATCGGCTGTGTGCCGATCCGGCGAAGGAAGTCGCGAAGCGGGCTGTGCGTCGCAACCGGAGGAAAGCTCATCGAATCCCTCATCTGTAACCGCTTCCCCACCTGCGCAAGAGCATATTGTCGCAGGCGACAACGCCGGACAGTAAAATGGAGAGAACTTACACTCACTTGATCTGAGTCGGGCATCCGAGCGGCGACGGACGGGATCATTCTGTGCAGTAGACCATTTTACCTTATGGGAATGTAAAAATCGGGACGCTATGCTGGCGCAGTATTCATCGATGTTGATAAGTGCGTCGGGTTGTGCTTACGGGGATTCTGATTTCCGGAGGTGAGTCGAGTGGCCCGTACGGGGTCCGAAGACTCGACTGGAGCGGTGGACTGAAAAGAATGTAAATAGCGAAGTCCGTGCTGTCTCTCGGATGGGCCGCGCTCTATGTTGCGTCGGGTTGCGATGCGAATTATCTCGCAACCGCACTCCCGATGGCCGCGCGGGCGACCATGCCCAACGGGGCATGGATACCGCACTCGGTCGACGTGACCAGCTCTGATTCATTGACCTCGGCTCGCCGAACGAATATGGCGATCGGCGGCCCACGGTTCCTCGAGCATCGAAGGAAATGCCCAAATATCGGCGGCGGACCTCAAGTGATGCTCAAATTTGCCGTTGGTCCGCATATTGATTCGCCGTGCGAGTGGCGCATCGTGTATCGATGGTGTGGCCCGCATGGCTGGTGCGCGCTTCGATACGTATAGTTGGGGGGGGGGGGGTGGCGGGCGCCACCATGGG
>NZ_JBFAYO010000053.1:0-29989 GCF_040681325.1 Nocardia sp. NPDC051787 | reverse complement strand
CGAGCTGCCGCCCACGAGTACTGCGTACCAGCGAAATCCGAGGTGGCGCCGACAGCTGGTCTTTTCGTTTACGGCTGGGCGTCGAAGGCGCGGGCGCGCAGTGAGCGTTCGATGCCTGCCTTGCCCTCGCTGACCAGGCGGCGCAGCGCGGGTGGGTGGTCGCCCGCGAGGAACTTGTCGGCGACGGACACCGCGTCCTCGCTGATCGCCCAATGCGGGTAGAGGCCGACCACCACGGTCTGGGCGACCTCGCTGGAGCGGCGCTCCCAGACGTTGGGGATCTCCGCGAAATACCGCTCCACGTACGGGGCGAGCAGGTCACCCTGTCCGGGAGGCGCGAAGCCGCCGACGATCGAGCGGGCGGTGACGTTGGGCACCGAGTCGTCGCGCATCACCGTGGTCCACGCCTGTTCTTTCACCTCGGCGATCGGCCGGGCCGTCGCCGCCGCGGCCGCCTGGCGCTTGCCCGCGGCGGTGGGGTCGCCCGCCAGCTCCTGGTCGATAACGGGTGTCTCCAGGCCGTCGGCATCGATCTCGCCCGCCGCCGCGAGCGCGGACACCAGCCGCCAGCGCAGGTCGGTGTCGACCACGAGTCCGCTCAGTCCGACCTTCGCCGGGTCGCCGTCGAGCAGTTCGCGCAGCACCTCGGTGTGCCAGTCCGACAGTTTCGCGCCGGTCAGCGCGTTGACGAAGGCCAGCTGGTGATCCGAGCCCGGTTCGGCTTCGCGAGCCAGCTCCAGGAGCCGGTTCGCGTAGTCCGGCCAGCCGGTGGCATCGGCCCAGGCCGGGTCGGCGTAGCTGCCCAGCGTGAGGTTGGTCTGCATCAGAAGTCGTTGCACCACACCGATTTCGGTCTCGGCGCCGATTCCGCGCTGGACCAGCGCGACGAAATCGCGGGCGCGGAACTCGGCTTGGCGAGTCATCTCCCAGGCCGCCGACCAGGCCAGTGTGCGCGGCAGCGGCTCGGCGATGTCGGCGATACGGTTGACCAGCACGTCGAGCGATCCGGCGTCCAGCCGGACCGAGCAGTAGGTGAGATCGTCGTCGTTGACCAGCACGAACGTGCCGCGCGGCACACCGGCCAGCTCGGGGACCTCGGTGCGCTCGGCGGCGTCGAGGTCGAGCTCGACGCGCTTGGTGCGCACCAGCTTTCCGTCCTGATCGTCATAGACGCCGATGGCCAGACGGTGCACGCGCCGCTCACCCGCGCCCGGCTGGGCGCCCTCCTGGACCACGGCGAACGAGCTGAATCTGCCCTCGGCGTCCACCTCGAAGTCGGGGCGCAGGATGTTCAGGCCGGTGGTCTTCAGCCACTGCGCGCCCCAGGTGGACAGATCCCGCCCGGACGACTTCTCCAGCGCCGCAAGCAGATCGTCGAACGTGGCGTTGCCGTAGGCGTGCTCGGCGAAGTACGCGCGCAGCCCTGCCAGGAACGGCTGCAAACCCACATAGGCCACCAGCTGCTTCAGGACGCTGGCGCCTTTGGCATAGGTGATGCCGTCGAAGTTCACCTCGACGGCCGCGAGATCCGGGATATCCGCGGCGATCGGGTGCGTGGAGGGCAGCTGGTCCTGCCGGTAGGCCCAGGACTTCTCCACGTTCGCGAAGGTGGTCCACGCGTTGGCGTATTCGGTGGCCTCGGACTGGCACAGCACCGAGGCGAAGGTGGCGAAGGACTCGTTCAGCCACAGGTCGTCCCACCACTTCATGGTGACCAGGTCGCCGAACCACATGTGCGCCATCTCGTGCAGCACGGTCTCCGCGCGACGCTCGTAGGACGCGCGAGTCACCTTGGACCGGAAGACGTAGTCCTCCAGGAAGGTCACCGCGCCCGCGTTCTCCATCGCACCGGCGTTGAACTCCGGCACGAACAGCTGGTCGTACTTGCCGAACGCGTAGGGGACGCCGAAATTGCCGTGATAGAAGCCGAAGCCCTGTTTGGTCTCGGTGAACAGCCGCTCGGCGTCCATGTACTCGGCCAGCGAGGCACGGCAGTAGAGACCCAGCGGGATGCTGCCGTGCTCGTCGGTGTAGATGTCGGTCCACCGCGCGTACGGGCCCGCGATGAGCGCGACCAGGTAGGTGCTCATCCTCGGGGTGGTGCGGAAGATGTGCTTGCCCGGCTCCGGCGCGAGCGTTTCCACGACGGCGCTGTTGGACACGACCTGCCAGTCCGCGGGCGCGGTGACGGCGAGGTCGAAGGTGGCCTTCAGATCGGGCTGGTCGAAGCAGGCGAACATCCGCTTGGCGTCGGCGGTTTCGAACTGCGAGTACAGGTACACGGCGTCGTCGGTGGGGTCGACGAACCGGTGCAGGCCCTCGCCGGTGTTCGAGTACTCGCAGTCGGCCTCCACCACCAGCTCGTTGCGCTCGGCCAGATCGTCCAGCGCGATCCCGGCCGACTCGTCGTAGCCGGAGACGTCCAGTGCGGTGCCGTTGAGCACCGCCGAGCGCACACCGCGCGCCACGATGTCGGCGAACGTGCTCGCGCCCGGCGTCGCGGTGAAGGTGACGGTGCTGCGGGAGAAGAAGGTCTGCTCGCCAGGTTTGCCCGCCCCGTCGGTCAGGTCCAGCTCGATGCGATAGTTCTCGACCGACACCGTCGAGGCGCGTTCGATCGCCTGTTCACGAGTGAGGTTGGGTGCGGACATAAGGCTCCTTCGTGTCGAAGAACTGGCACGTGCGCCACCAACAATGCCACCTCGGTGTGGCCGGCCGCGCGGGACTTTCCCGATCACAGCTGGTAAGCCGGATCGTCCGGGGTAGGGCAGGAGCGCAGCAGGCGGACGGCGTGCCGGGCCGGGCCGAGGGGCGGCGGTATTGTGCCTGGTGCAGGGCAGGTTCACCATCACGGATTCGGAGGCTCGACGTTGAAGCATGTGCACGCCGGGAAGGTGCGTGACCTGTACGAGGACGGCGACACGCTGTTGCTGGTCGCCTCCGATCGGGTGTCGGTGTACGACGTGATGCTGCCGACGCCGATCCCGGACAAGGGCGCGCTGCTGACGCAGTTGTCGAATTGGTGGTTCGAGTACTTCACCGATGTGCCCAATCATGTGGTCTCCGCTACCGACGTGCCCGCGGAGTTCGCCGGTCGTGGTATCCGGGTCAAGCCGCTGAAGATGGTGCAGGTGGAATGCATCGCCAGGGGCTACCTGACCGGGTCCGGTCTCGCGGAGTACCGGCGGACGGGCACGGTGTCCGGGGTGGCGCTGCCGCCAGGGCTGCGCGAGGGCGACAAGCTGCCCGAGCCGATCTTCACGCCGACGACCAAAGCGTCCGAGGGACATGACGAGTCGATCACCTTCGCCGATGTGGTGAACCAGGAAGGTTGCGAGGTCGCCGAGCGGCTGCGCGAACTGACCCTGCACATCTACACCCGCGGTGCGGCGCATGCCGCCGAACGCGGCGTCATCGTCGCCGACACCAAGGTCGAATTCGGCTGGGACGGCGACGTCCTGACCCTCGGCGACGAGGTGCTCACCTCGGATTCCTCGCGTTTCTGGCCCGCCGCCGAATGGGAACCGGGCCGCGTGCAACGCTCGTTCGACAAGCAGTTCGTCCGTGACTGGGCCACCTCCACCGGTTGGGACAAGGAGCCGCCCGGCCCGGAGATCCCCGCCGAGGTCGTCGCGGCGACACGGCAGAAATATGTGGAGGCCTACGAGCTCATCACCGGCCGGAGCTGGGCAGGCGTGCCGCGATAGCCCGAAATCGAGTAGGTAGGTCGTAACAATTCCGGCAGGCCGGGCGCAGTGCCCTGGCTCATCATTCCTTCGGCCGTGCGCGACGCTTGTCGAGTGCTGCCCCGATCAGCTTCCGTGCAGCGTCGCCGGTCACGGACTGACTCGCCAGGATATCGAACGTCCGGCCGTAGATGGCAATCTCTCCGGGTTGCGTAATCGTCAACTCAGCGGTAATACCTTCGACCATAACCATTCGGTTGTCGAACATCACGAAGTTGGTTACCTGCATCGGCAGTTCCGCAGTCGCCGGGATAATGCCGAACACGACCCGAGGTAAGCCGTTGGCGGCAAGTAGTCGGTCGAGCTGACCTATCATTACGCCGTCATTGCCGACGGTGGTCAGAAGCGATTGTTCCGCGATGACGATATGAAATCGGTGATCACCTTTGTACAACAGCTGTTGCCGCTCTAACCGCTTTGCTACTCCAGCGTCCAAGTCATCGGGTATGTGGTGGAATCCGATAGATCGGCCGAGGATGGCTCGCGCATATTCGACAGTTTGCAATATTCCCGGTATCAGGGTCGGCTGATAGATCCGCATCAGCTTTGTCTGTTCCGCAAGCTTTACCGACGTATGTTGCCGCCGCTTGGTTCCCGTGTTGAGAACGCGCCGCCATTCAAGATATGCCGCCTCAATGTTCCGGGCTGTGGCTAAAAGGTCGGCTACCTGACCCTGCGCCCCGGTCAGGTCGCACCAAACCCGGATATCTGCCTCTGAGGGCTTTGTCTTTCCGTATTCGATTTTCGGGACTCTAGTCTGATGCCAACCCGTCCGGCGGGCAAGCTCGCTACCGCTGAGTCCAGCACTGAGGCGAAGCTCTCTCAGCCTCGCCCCCAGCGCCTCTCGTTGTTGCTGGACTGTGTTCGTCACTTGCCTGTATACGCTGCCGTACTCGTGGCGTACTCGCCAAACGGTATTGCCTTTTGCCAAAGCTGATCTTTTGCGCTCTGGCAGAAGTGGGCAATCGTAGGGTCGGTTGTTATTGCCGCCCCCGCGGGTTTTCCATTCCGGTCAATCAGGTTGAATGCAACCCGCTGTCCGTCGAATAACCACCAGTCGTCATGCGGAATGTCGCTCGGATCAATCAAATGCCGGGGCAGATAACGAATGTCCTCCCCGGCCTCAACGTTGCTCCCGGTCACCGACAATAACCACCGCTGATAGTCGCTGTGCGGGACCGTGACGACACGGACCCTACAGACGGACACCCCGCGCCCGGTTGTTTCTCGCACAAGATCCGTCCATGGCCGCTTGTCGTATTCCTCCGGTGGCTCCCCGTCGAGGAATCGGCGCAGCGGTTCGGACTCACTTGGTACCGCGTAAGTGTCTCTGACCTCCAGGTGGAACGCCTCCCGCTGGCACTGCCTGAATAGGTCAGGCCAAGGGCTACCGGTCACCAGTTGCACCGTAGAACGTCCTCTCGCTTTTCGGCACCTCGATAGCCGTCTCGTAGGTCTCCATCGTCAACTGTGCCAGTAGCTCGCTCTCGGTGACCGGCTTCCCGGTTAGCGTGAATGTGCCTCTTCCTGTGTCAATCAACGTGGTTCCGATGAACGTGTCTGGCTCGAGGAAACCGAGTAGCAGGTGTGGAATCTCTACCGTCTCGGGCTGGTCAGTCTTCCAGCCGACGATCAGGTATCCGAACTCAGTGGCGTAGAGCGTGGGACAGTCGCCGTCTCCCGATCCACCTTTGCCGAGGAACTCTAACCACATGACGCAATCTCCTATCCGAGTTAGGCGCAACTATGCTTGCGCTGCTGTTCAGTGTCCCTCGCTATGGCGCTATCCGCCGCTGTTCGAGCCAATATCAGCATAGTTCGGCATAGGTCTCGCCCGATGCCCACGCCGGTTCGTAGCGTCGTACCCGGCCCCCGTGACATGTGACGCCCAACCGGTCACGGGGTGCCTACCAACTGCCTAGGAGGGGTCGCGATGAACAGGCGTACGAGGGTTGTCGTGTTCGACGGCGGACTGTTGGAGGTCGCCGACTACGAAGACACCGACAACGACGGCTCTGTGTATCTGGAGATGCGCACTCTGCCGCAACGGGTTCCGGGTGCTGCCGAGCTGAATTCGCCGGGTACCGCGGTCGAGCCTGCCGAGGCCGAACTGTGCGGGCGTGTGCTGCGACTGCTGCGAGACCTGCCGTGATCACGCTCGGATGGTGCAGCGCGATCGGGGTTCCGCTGGCGGTATTCGCCGCAGCGGTGTTCTGGCCTGAGCGAATACCGAAGGACCGGACCGTCAGGGGAATCCGCGAACGGATCGAATGCGAGGACACGGGCCGGATGAAGCCCGATGCGTCACGAGAGTACTGATCGGCTCCCGGCTGGACAGCCTATTTGATAGGGGAAAGGTTGCGGTACAACATTTCTCGGCTCGGCGCTATCGTCGCAGCGCTGGGCGCGATGCTGGTTTCCGGCGCAGGCAGCACCATCGCGAACGCCGGTCCCAGCGGGCCGCTGGTGAGCGATGCGCGAAGACAGCTGTGTGACAACGGATTCATCTTCTCGAAGCCGACGATCATACCGCCGGAGGTTCATGCAGACACATGGGCGAAATGCGACATACCCCGCGACGGCGACCCTGGTCTCACGCATGACTACTACCTGAGCTTGCAGCGGCTCAATAACTCGGGCCAGTGGGAATCCGTTGGCCAGCACGTACGAACCAGGCTGGTGCCGTGGTCGCGTCAGACTCACACCGCCACTGCTCCCTGTGTGCCAGGGAAGTGGCGTATGTACGCCCAGGTAGTGGGTACGATCCAGGGCAGGCCATATGGCCCGATCGAGACCATATCCGGTACGCGAGATGTTTCGGCCGACGACTGCAAAACAGGCGGATGACATGAGATTGCCGAACGGACGGCGGTACGCCGACTACGACGGGCCGGTTACGATGCGCAATCACCTGACCGGCCTGTGGAGGGCAGCGACGCGACCACGGCCCCGGCGATGGCTGAACCCGCGGTACACGTGCGGGGGCCACATGCTGAATCGCGAGATGGGTTGGTGGACAGTCCGACCCATGATCGGATGGCGGTCACGGCGATGGGTCGGCAAGCCGGCTTACGCAACCCGAGCCATCCCTCCCAACGATCTCGAGGCAGCCCAGAACTGGATGGTCGCGTCTCTCGGAATTTGACGGAACCAAGCTCGCCCGGCAGCATGGATTCGGAGGCTTGACGTTGAACCATATGCACGCCGGGAAGGCTGGGCGTAGTGGCGGGTCAGCCCGCCAGCTGCTCGGTCAGCCGGTCCAGATAGGGCCGCTGGCCCGCAACCAGTTTGTCCCGCGCGGTAGCCGGATCGAACCACTCGGCGCGATCGATCTCCGGGAACTCCACCAACCGGCCGGAGCGGGGCGGCCATTCCAGCTGGAAGGTTCCCGGCACCACGTCCGAGGGATCGAGGTCGGCCTCCACGGCCCACGCCGTGAGGATTTTCTTGCCCGCGCCGCTGCCGTAGCGCACCTCGCCCAGTGGCAGCCACTCACCAGCGGGAGCGGGCAGGCCCAGCTCTTCGGCGAACTCGCGGGCCGCCGCGGCGCGTCCGTCCTCCGTCTCCGGCTCGTACTCGCCCTTGGGAATCGACCATGCGCCCAGGTCTTTTCGCGTCCAGAACGGCCCGCCCATGTGCCCGAGCAATACCTCGACGGTGTCGCTCGAGCTCCGGCGAAACAGCAGGACTCCCGCACTGTGTTTGGCTGCCACACCGCGTAGTCTGCCCTCGCTGTGGTCGGCAATTCGCTCCGCCCTGCCGGGCGCGCCGCCGGAGCAGCCGCCACGCGCGCCGGTGTGTGTCGGGACGAATGCACTACCGCTCTCCGCATGGTTGCCGCTCCGGCTCCCAACGACCGCGGACTCTCTGTCTCGAGTCCTCGCACGCTGCCCGCCGCATGCGAGCCATGCGGGAGATCAGTGAAGCGTTAGTAGAGCTGCCCGGCTTACCGGGGGAGATTTGTGCGCATGACGTGACGTAGCCGCGCTGCCCGGATGGTGAGGTAGTCGCGTTCGGGGATGCTCGTCGTTCGCGCGGCGGCCTTGGCATAACAAGCGATGGCCGCGTCGATGTCGCCGACCATCTCGTGGAGGTGGCCGCGCACGGAGTCGAGCCGGTGCGTGCCCGCCAGCTTGTCGTCGAGCGTCTCGGCCAGCGCGAGACCGGCTTCGGGCCCCGACACCATTGCCAGTGCAACCGCTCGGTTGAGCGTCACTATCGGATTGTCGGTGAGGTGCTCGAGGCGGTCGTACAGCGCCGAGATCTTGGCCCAGTCGGTGTCCTCGGCACGCGCGGCCTGGGCGTGCAGAACGGCGATGGCGGCCTGGATCTGGTACGGCCCGCGCAGGCCGCCGGCGAGCGTGCCGGTGACCAGCGTGGTTCCCTCGGTGATCAAGGCCCGATTCCACCGCGCGCGGTTCTGTTCGGCCAGCGGAATGAGCTCGCCGTGCGCGCCGATGCGAGCGGCGCGGCGAGCATCGGTGAGCAGCATCAGCGCGAGCAACCCGGTGACCTCCGGATCGTCGGGCAGCAGCCGGTGCACCGCCCTGGCGAGCCGGATCGCCTCGTCGGCCAGGTCCGTGCGTTGCAGAGTCGGCCCCGAGCTGCTGGTATGTCCCTCGTTGAAGATCAGGTACAGCACGTGCAGGACCGCGCCGAGCCGCTCGCGCCACTGCTCGTCATCGAGCCGCGCGAAAGGCCGCTCCACGGTGGCCAGTTTCTTCTTCGCCCGCGTGATCCGTTGCGCCATGGTCGCATCTGGCAGCAGGAAGGCGCGCGCGATCTGTTCGGTGCCGAGCCCGCCGACCGCGCGCAACGTGAGCGCGATGGCGGCGGCCGGGGACAGGGCCGGGTGGCAGCACAGGAACAGCATGGTGAGCGTGTCGTCGTGGTCGACCGGGACGGCGTCGGTCACCGCGCGGTCGAACGCGGTGGTTTCCCTGCGCCGCCGGGCCACCTCCGCGCGTACCGCGTCGGCCATCCGTCGCTGCGCCACCTGGATCAGCCAAGCGCGTGGATCGTCCGGCAGTGCTCGCGGCCATTGTGTCGCGGCCGCGAGCAGGGCTTCCTGCACTGCGTCCTCTGCGGTGTCGAAATCGCCGAACCGGCGGACGAGCGTTCCGAGGACCTGCGGCGCCAGTGTGCGCAGCAGGTCCTCGGTGCTCGCCGGGAGCGGTGTGTCGTCGGGCACCGCACGCCGGTCGCTCACTGCTCGGTGTCGGGGGCGCCCATCACCGCGCGAACTTCGATGTACTCGCCAATCGGTTTACCACCCGGACCGGGTGCGGCGGAGGCCTGCGCGGCGATCTCGTAGGCCCGTTCCGGGCTGTCCACGTCGACGAGCCAGTACCCGGCCAGGAACTCCTTGGTCTCCGGGAACGGTCCGTCGGTGATCACCGGCGCCGAGCGCCCGTCCGAACTGACCATCCGCGCCTCGCTCGGCCCGGCCAACCCCTGCGCGTCCACCAGCTCGCCCGACTCGGCGAGCTGCGCACCCAGCGCGCGCTGGAAGTCTATGTGCGCCTGGATCTCTTCCGGTGACCATTCGTTGATCGGTGTGTCGCAGAAGCTTGTGGGTCCGTAGGTCTTCAACAGCATGTACTTCACGGTTCGTTTCCTCTCCTCCGGCGCTCGGCCGCATGGGGCGCCCGGTGGCGCCCGCGATGAGGTCGGCGCCCGGCGCACGGATCCGACACATTCATCGCGTGATCCACATCACAGTGACGTTCCGGTGTCGGCGAGCCGGTCCGGATCGACCGGTGCGCCCGCCAGGATCAGTTCTTTGATCCGGTCGGTCACATCCCAGACGTTCACGTTCATCCCGGCGAGCACTCGGTTGTCCGAGTCCAGCCAGAACGCTACGAACTCGCGGGCCGCTCGGTCGCCGCGCACGACGACCCTGGCGTATTCGCCCGGTGCCGCGTATCCGGTGTACTCCATGCCGAGGTCGTATTGATCGGTGAAGAAGTAGGGCAGCCGGTCGTATGCGACCTCTTTGCCGAGCATGGTCGCGGCCGCGACCGCAGGCTGGTTGAGCGCGTTCGCCCAGTGCTCCACGCGGATCCGCCGGTCCAGGACCGGGTGCCGGTGTGCGGCGATGTCGCCGACCGCGACGATGTCCGGATCGCTGGTGACCAGGCGCTCGTCGACGAGCACGCCGTCGTCCACCGCGAGCCCGGCGTCGGCGGCCAGCTCCACGTTCGGGCGCGCGCCGACCGCGATCAGTACCGCGTCGGCTTCGATCGTGCTGCCGTCGGCGAGCCGGACACCGTTGGCGAGCGCGGTGGCGATGGCGTCCTCGGTGGTGATCGCCTCGACCTGCGCGCCGAAACGGAAATCGACGCCGTTGGCCCGGTGCAGGTCGGCGAACACCTGGCCCATCTCGGGCCCGAGCGCCGCCCGCAACGGCAGGTCACCGAGCTCGACGATGGTCACCTCGACGTCCGCGGCGCGGGCCGCCGCCGCGACTTCGAGACCGATCCAGCCCGCCCCGATGATGACGATCCGGCGCGTGCCGCCGCCGAACAGTTCGATCAGTGTGTCGGAGTCCTCGATGGTGCGCAGTGTGTACACGTTGGGCGCGTCGGCGCCCGGAATGGACAGTGTGCGCGGCGTCGAGCCGGTGGCGAGCGCGAGCTTGTCGTAGGGCAGCGTGGAACCGTCGGGCAGGGTGACCGTCTTCGCCGCGGCATCGAGCCCGGTGACCGTGGTGCCCAGACGCACGTCCACGTGGTGGTCGCGGTACCACTGGGCGGGCTGCACGATGAACTCGGTGAACGCCTTCTTCCCCGCGAGATGCTCCTTCGACAGCGGCGGCCGGTCGTAGGGCAGGTGTTCCTCGGCGCCGATCAGCGTCACGGTTCCGCCGAAGTCCTTGTCCCGCAAGGCTTCCGCGACCTTGGCCGCGGCCAGCCCGCCGCCGACGATGACGAAATGCCGGTCAGAACTCATCGCGGACTCCTTCTGGCGAAGTGAACCAGGCTCCTGCCGACCAACCCTACTGGCCGCCGCGTGGGCGGCTCGGGAAAACGGCGCGCCGAGTGGGAACGAATCGCCCGCCGGTGTGGTTGCTCGGTAAGGCGGCCAGCTGTGCGCCGCCCGTTGCATGCGATCGAGAGGAAGCCGCCCGTGACCGACAAAGCCGCCAAGGACGTCGCCGATTTCTGGTTCGACCCGCTATGCCCCTGGTGTTGGATCACGTCCCGCTGGATCCTCGAGGTCGAGCAGGTCAGGGACATCGAAGTGCGGTTCCACGTGATGAGCCTCTCGGTGCTGAACGAGGGCAAGGACGTTCCCCCGCAATACCAGGAGCTGCTCGCCACGGGCTGGGGGCCGGTCCGCGTCGCGATCGCGGCGGCGCAGGAGCACGGTGACAAGGTGCTGTCGCCGCTGTACACCGCGATGGGCACGCGTATTCACAACCGGCGCGCGGAGTACGAACGCGAGAGCCGCAAAGACACGCTCGCCGCGGTGATCGCCGACTCGCTCGCCGAGGTCGGTCTGCCCGCCGAACTGGCCGCGGCCGCCGAGAGCACCGAGTACGACGAGGCATTGCGCAAGAGCCACCACGAGGGCATGGACAAGGTCGGACCGGACGTCGGGACCCCGACCATCCATATCAACGGGACCGCGTTCTTCGGCCCGGTGCTGTCGCGCATTCCACGCGGCGAGGAAGCGGGCAAGGTCTGGGACGGCGCCGTGGCGCTGGCGTCCTACCCGCACTTCTTCGAGTTGAAGCGGACGCGAACCGAAGATCCGTCGTTCGACTGAGCAACCCCACGGCGAGTGCCGCTCGCGGCACTCGCCCCGGTCACAGCATCGCTTTCGCGGACTGGCCGGTGCCGCACGGTGTGAAGTCGGATTGCCGCGCGGCGGCGCATCCGGCGCCCGCGCTCACAGCACGGATTTCGGCGGACTCGCCGGTACCTCACCGTAGGAACTCGGGTAGCCGCCCGTCGGCACGGCCGCGCCAGTGGGTGGGTTCGGGCGCAGGAAAAGCTTGCCGTGCCTGCTGCGATCGCGCAGCGCCCACATTCGCCAGGTCAGCACGGGATGACTGGACAGGGCGTTCACCATCCAGACGAAGAACCCCTTCTCGAGCGACGCCCGGTCGGCCATCTCGTCGAAGCCGACCAGCCTGTTCATGTACTTGCCCGCGGCCAGCGTGCCCATCGCGCCGGACGCGCCGGTGTGCCGGTTGCAGTAACCGTGATTGTCGGCGGTGTACTCCTGCGCGCGGATCAGGCTGCTGCCGATGATCGGCAGGAACGGTACGAGGAACATGCCCAGCTGTCGCCAGTACGACGTGTGCCCGGCCGCGATGTGGCCCACCTCGTGACCGATGATGAACGCCAGCGCGTCGGGTTCGCGTGCGGCGCCGCCGATCTCGAACAGGTCGCTGTAGACCACCACGAAGCGCCGGAAGCCGTGTCCGCTGGCGAACGCGTTGATCTGGCCGTTGCCGAGCACCACGTACGCGTCCGGCACCTTCGCCATGCCGAAGCGGGCGGCCGCCTCCACCACCATCTGGTAGCCCTCGGGGAACTGCGTCGGCGACATCCGCACGCCGTTCACCCGCTGCGACGCGTAGGTGATACCGCGACCGAACCACAGCAGCAGCGGGGCGGCCACCAGCGCCAGGACGTATTGGTCGACGTTGCCGGTCACCAGGAGCAGCACGGCGATCAGATAGGCGAAGACGGTCAGCACGATCACGATCACGAGCATCGGAACCTCCCAGCTGTGCCGCGCGGGCATGCCGAACGGCGACAGACCACGCGGTTGCCGCTGCGGGGGCACCGCGGGCGGCATCGGCGCACCGGGGTAGGGCGCGTAGGCGGGATACGAGCCGGTGGGCACCGGCGGATACGCGCCCGAGGGGTACGGCTGTCCATAGGGTGCGGCGGCAGGTGGGTTCGGAACCTGCGCCCATCCGGCCTGCTGAGCATACGGGTCGGCCTGCGGGCCCGTCTGGTCGTGCGGCTGGGGTTCGTGCGGCTGCATGAGATGAACTCTATTCAGTTGCCGGAAACGCGCAGAGCCTCGTGCCACGGGACAATGGCCGCGAACACAACTGGCGTATCGGTCGATTCGCGGCGGCGGGCGGTGGTGCCGATCGCGGGGTGTGCCCTGTTGCCCGCCGCGCAGTGGCGGCCTGACACAATGCCTGCCATGCGCGTATACCTCGGTGCCGACCATGCCGGTTTCGAACTGAAGAATCACGTCAAGGCCCATCTGGAGCAGGCGGGCCACGAGGTGGTCGATTGCGGCGCGCTCGTCTACGACGCGCTCGACGACTACCCCGCGTTCTGCATCGAGGCGGCTCGCCGCACCGTCGCCGACCCGGGCAGCCTCGGCCTGGTGTTCGGCGGCAGCGGCAACGGCGAGCAGATCGCGGCGAACAAGGTGCCCGGTGCCCGCTGCGCGCTGGCCTGGAGCGTCGAGACCGCGAAGCTGGCCCGTGAACACAACAACGCGCAGCTGATCGGCATCGGTGGCCGGATGCACTCGACCGAGGAGGCGCTGGCCATCGTGGACGCATTCCTCGCCACCCCGTGGTCGGGCGAGGAGCGCCACCAGCGGCGCATCGACATCCTGGCCGAGTACGAGAAGGGCAGGTCCGCCTCTCCGAGTATTTAGGCCGTACTAGCCGGTTGCCGCAGGATTTGCGTTCAGGTCCTGCGTTGGTGCCGCTCGAGTTGTGGGCGTACCCGGTGAGTTACCCATGTCCTTGCGAAACCAGTCGGCGCGTAGGTATCGGGTATCTCGGGCCGCAGAGGGAGAGGATCTCAGCGCTCGATGCCGGAAGGGCATACGCTGCACCGCCTCGCGCGGCTGCATCAGCGCCGTCTCGCGGGCGGTGTGGTGCGCGTATCCAGCCCGCAGGGCAAGTTCGCCGCGGACGCGGCCCGGGTGGACGGCGGGGTGCTGATCAAGGCCGAGGCGTGGGGCAAACACCTGTTGCATCACTACGACTCCGGCTTGGTCGTGCATGTGCATCTCGGCCTCTACGGCACCTTCACCGAATCCGAACTGCCGATGGGGGAGCCGGTCGGGCAAGTCCGGATGCGCATGATCGGGGGGCCGGAGGGACCGTCCGGCTTCGGCACCGACCTGCGCGGGCCCGCCGCGTGCGAGATTCTGCTCGCGCCCGAGGTCGCCGCGCTCACCGACCGACTCGGCCCGGACCCGCTGCGCCGCGGGGCCGACCCGGACCGCGCCTGGCGACGTATCCATCGCTCACGCAGGCCGATCGGTGCACTGCTGATGGATCAGCAGGTCGTAGCCGGCGTCGGTAACGTCTATCGCGCGGAACTGCTGTTCCGCCACCGGATTTCGCCGCATCGCCCCGGCGTGGCGCTATCGGCCGACGAATGGACGGCCATGTGGACCGATCTTGTCGCGCTGATGCGGGTGGGGGTACGCGTCGGGAAGATGGTCGTGGTCCGGCCTGAACACGACCACGGCGAGCCCTCGTATGCGGCCGATCGTCCGCGCACCTATGTCTACCGCCGTCAGGGAGCGCCGTGCCGTCTGTGTGGCACGCCGGTCGCGCATCAGGTCATGCAGGCCCGAAACCTCTTCTGGTGCCCCACCTGTCAACCGGACTGACCCGAACAGGTCGCAGGCGGTCGGTACCGGTCATCCCGCGACGGCAGTGTCGACACCCGGCTCGTCCGCGAAGGCGAACCGGCGCCCGCCCGCCGTCTTCGCGGAATACATCGCGCGGTCGGCACGGCGCAGGAGATCGGTGAAATCGAACGGGCTTCCCGGCGGGTTGTAGGCGGTTCCGACACTCGCCGACACCGGGACCGGGCCCGCCGACGACCAGACCGGGTCACGGAGCGCGGACACGATCCGGTGTGCGAGGTCGCCGAGGGTGTTGCGGTGCGCGTTGATCGCGAGCACGAACTCGTCGCCGCCGTACCGGCAGATCACGGTGTCCGGCGGGCAGGCTTCGCGCAGCCTGCCGGCCAGCTCGACCAGCACCTCGTCGCCGATCGCGTGCCCATACCCGTCATTGATCTGCTTGAACCGGTCCAGGTCGATCAGCAGCAGCCCGACGCCGCGGCTCGGGTCGGTGGCCATCAGCCGCACCTTGTCCTGCAGCAGCGTGCGGTTGGCCAGATCGGTGAGCGCGTCGTGGGTGGCCTCGTGGCGCAGCCGGTGCTGCAGCGCGGCGATCTCCTGCACCCGCAGCGACACCTTGGCCGACAGGTTCTGCTCCTGCTGTGCGAGCGCCCGCTCCTGCAGCGCCTGCGCGTAACTATCGATGGCCTGGCTGGCGATGAACGGCCAGCGCGTGGCGACCAAGGAACCGGGCGTGCCGGAGGGAAAGCCGAGCAGCCATCGCGTGGCCTGCGCCAACATCCGGATCCGGTCGAACGGCGCCTCGGCGAGCCTGGCACCCAGCATCCGCGCTTCGAGCCAAGGGAACGGCTCGGTCCTCGCGAGCGTGAGCAGCCGCTCGATGATCTCGATCAGCACCGGCTCCAGCTGCTGGGGTGTGGCGCCGGACCCGGGTTCGGCGCAGACCGCACGAGCCCATGCTCGGGCCATGGTGGCTACCGGGGGTTCGATATCGGTGGACATCGGACTCACCCGGTGTGGGTGACGTCGGTGCCCAACTGTCCTGTGCTGACACAGGCGCCGGCGTCACGCTGATCGTTCCCACTGCTACGCGGTTGTGTCCACCTGGTTCGGCGCACGCTCACCGCCCCCTTTCCAGATACCCCCGTCCGGCAAAAAGGATCCTAGCAAGCCACTCGGCATCGAAAAGCACCGTTTTACAACGTGTTCTCGACACCTCGCGAATAGCGATCGGGAATGTGATCGTACCCGTCGCGTTGGTGTTACACCCGAATTCCGTTCGCTGCGAAATCGCGCCGTGACGTGCCGGCGACACGCTGTGGGATGTGGGCTGGGAGTGTCGCGCGGGCCCTGAGTACAGCCCGAACCTTCCCCGCGCCAGCGGCTCTCCGAGAATCCGTTCTCGCACGCGACGTCCTTGTCTTCCCTGTCGAGCTTCGAATGGTTGTTCCGGGCGGTCTCGGCTCGGTCTTCGCGTTCGCACCGTCTTCTCGGCAGGTTCCGGGTCGCGGACTGTTCCGCGCCCGCCGAGTCCGTGATCCGGATGCCGGACAGCGGCACACGCGATCACGGGGAACGGCGGCTCGGCGGTTCGCGCGATGACCGGTTCAGGCGTCGCTACCGCGTCCGGCCGCGCGACGCCGGCGGTTGCCGCGCGGTTTGCCGACCGTGCGCGGAAGCGGAACGATTTCGGGTCACGCTGCCCCGCCGACCTGCCGGTGCCACCCTCGGCGCTCGGCAACACGCCGAGCGTGTCAACTGTGACGGCGAGTCGTGCGGTCCTCATCGGAAATCCCCTGAGCGATGTTCCTGGCGTGATCGGCGGCGGGTCGGCGATGTTTCCCGGCGGAGTCATCGCGCGTCACTCGAGTTTCGCCCACCGGCATCCGACACGCCAGAGTTTCAATGAAAAATCCCCTCTAAAATTTCCCGCCCGCGCGCCGCTCCGGTGCGGCGGCCGAGTCGTGCGACACCCGGTGCGGCAACCCTGGAGCGCTCCGGTCCGCACCGCCGAGATCGGGCGGCCCAAGGGGGGCTGATTGGCGTTTCGGAAGCCGGATTCGGTACAGTCGGATCGCACACGACATCGTGGCGATCCCATCGGTGTCGTATGCCTGCGGGTGTAGTTCAATGGTAGAACCTCAGCCTTCCAAGCTGATGGTGCGGGTTCGATTCCCGTCACCCGCTCCACGGAGCATTCATCCTCGTCGGCGGCCACCCCGCCGCCGCGAGGGCCACGGGGTGTAGCGCAGCTTGGTAGCGCATCCGCTTTGGGAGCGGAGGGTCGCAGGTTCAAATCCTGTCACCCCGACCATCGTTCGAGGCCGATCAGCGTTCGCGGCACAGGGGCGGCGAAGCCGCGTTCATTTCTGATTCAGCAGCGCCAGGTAGAGCCGGATGGCGACCGCTTCGGCGTCTTCGGTCATGGGATCGGTATACGTACGTGCCCCAGGGAGATTCGCCGCGTGCGAACGTGCGGCCGAGGCGAGCGCGATGAACCGGCCGGAGGAGCGTTGGATCGGGGCTTTCGCCCGCCAGGCGAGATCTTCCGCGCCGCTGGGCAACTCTTCGGCACAGGCCATGCGTAAGGCGAGTTTGTCGATTCGCCGGCCATTGTGTTCGCCGAACAAAGCTGGAGGCGCGAGACATTCGGCCAGCCGCCACCACCGCACCGTTTGAAAGACGTGGACGAGTTTGTCTGCGTAGGTATTCAACAGTGCTGGATGGAAATGCGGGACCAGCCGCCGGTAGCGGAAGTTCGTCGCCGACTCGGCACGGATCAGGCTGTCGAGTTCCTCGCGGGCGGCCGCGGAGTGCAATGGATGTCGCGGCGACGTGCCGCCGCCGAAGATCGCGTCGGCGCCGGAGCCTGTGAGGATGGCGCCGACGCGCTCGAGCCGGTCGAGGCTGCGTCGCGCAGCGAGCAGGGGATGCCCGCCGCCACCTCCCACAGCTCTGCGGTGCCGAGCCTGTGCATGGCGTCGCGGGCGAGGTCGACCACTTCGGCCTCGGTCAGCCGGATGACGTCGCGGGGCAGGCCGAGCGCCGCCGCGGCCCGCACCGCTCCCGTCGCGTCGGTGTCACCGGTCGTGACGATCGTGATCGCGTATGGCCGGACGCCGAGGCGCACCGCCACCGCGGCGAGATAGATCGAGTCGACCCCGCCGCTGAGCAGGATCGCTGGGACGTCGTCGAAGCGTTCGATCACCGCGCGCACGCGTGATCGGGTCTCCTCCGCGATGAGTCCGGCCGCGACTCGGGGATCGGTGATGGTCCGTGCCGAGGGGTCGGGTGCCGCGACGGTGTCCCCGAGCAGGTCGGTGACGAACTGGATGGGCTCGGAAGTCTGTGCGCCCGCGTTGATTGCGTCGTTCACCTGGCAGGCGTGAACCGCTGCGCGGTCACAGGTCGGACGGTGCAGGCGTGCCCGAGGACACCGAGGGCGGCGGCAGTTCGGAGTGCCTGGCGAACGCTTGGTCGATCAGTTCGGAGGTGGCGCGGGTGACGATCAGTCGCGCGATCGCCAGGTCGGTCTCGAGCTTGGTGCGATCGCGCGGCGTCCGCGCGGATTCCTCGTACGTCTGCCCCGCCAAGCGGTAGAACAGCTCGGTGGCGAAGCGGTCGGCGATGCGATCGCAGTCGGCGCGCAGACGTTCGACCAACTGGAATGTGTCCCGCATCGGCAGTCCGGTGTCGGCGAGCCGGGTGGCCAGATCGCAGCACCGCGGGTTCGTGACCCGGTACGCCTCGAGCGGATCGTCGCTGGCGGCCAGCGCCTGCTTCGCATACTCCGGCAACTCGGCGTACTCGTCGTTGGGTTCGGTGGTGGCTTCCGGGTCCGGTTCCGCGGCCGCGGCCGCCGCCGCGTCCTTCACGCCGAGGACATCCGCGAGTCCGTCGCCACGGTCCCATGCCTCGAGCAGCTCCCTGATCCCGTTCAGCTTCATGCCCCGCCCGAGCAGGCGGCTGATGGTCTGCAACCGGTTGAGATGGTCCGACCCGTAGTACCCGATCCGCCCGCGCACCTCCGGCGAGGGCAGGAGACCTCGCTCGTGGTACACGCGGACGCTGCGCACGGTGGTGTCGGCTGCCCGTGCCAGTTCGTCGATCGTGAATTCAGAGTCTGCAGCCATGTTTAAAAGGAAACCATAGTCGGCCGCCGTGGAAAAGATGGGCCGTTTCATAACGTGCCGTTAAAACCAAGTAGCTGGCGGGTGCTCGAAGATCAACGAGCCGTTACATAGCGGTACAAGAGGTTGTGTGCTGGGCAACTGTGGGCTACTTTACATAGACCAGCTTATCGCGGCTGGCTTCCGGGGACTGTTGAGCAGCCCTGATGACCGTCCGATCCATGGGCCAAACACCTGACACAAGAGGTGTGCCCTCGGCATCTCCGGAGATGGCTATGAGCATTACGCGAACCCTTCCGATGGACACGGGATCCCTTGCGCCAGCGCAGATCTCGTCGATTCCGGCAAAGTCGAACCAGCGGCCCCCGTGCGCCGACGTCCCGGACAACTGGGACATGGACACCGGGAATCCGGATGCCTGGCGGTCAGCCGTGCGGACCTGTCAGAGTTGCCCCCTCTTCGTGCAATGCCGCCAGTTGGCGCAGACGCTCACAGCGCGCGGTGACGGTCCCCGCGCGATGATCTGGGCAGGAGTCGCCTACGACAACTCCGGCAGCGTCATCGAGAACCTGGATCGGCACCGCGCCGCGCCGATCGACCACAAGCGCCCCATGCGCATAATCCGCAACGGGCCGCGCCCGCTGCGTACCGTGTCCACCTTGCCCGCGCCCCGCAGGCACATCGTGCTCGGGCAACCCCTGAAGCCGACTGGCACCGACGGCCTGTGACTATGCTGCGTGGACCTTTTGGCGTCGATTCCTTGGTGGTGCGTAAGTAATGACAGTGCTGGCGTTGGAGATCGGTTCATCGAGGTTCGCCGCAAGCCGAATCGCCGACGATGTCGGCACTGACGACGTCCTGCAGATTCCGATCCCGGCTTCTGGTGCATGGGACCGGTGTCAGGAGATATTGCTCGAAGCCGCGGGCGGTGCCGAGGTCATCGGCCTCGGCATCGCCTCCGCAGGGCCGATCGACATGGCGGCAGGGGTGGTCGCACCCGCGGAAGTTCCCGAGTGGCGGGCAGGTTTCGGCATCGTGGACGCTGCTCGGAAATTGTTTCCCTCGGCATCGGTTCATCTCGCACTGGACGGTGCGTGCCTGGCGTTGGCCGAACGGAACTTCGGCGCCATGGTCGAGGTGGTGGACGCGATGGCCATCACCGCGTCCGATCGCATCAGTGGCGGGGTCGTCGTGGGCGGATTCACGGTCGTCGGGCGGACCGGTAACGCGGGACATGTGGGTCACGTCCTGGTGCCCGGCTTCGATGATCGGTGTACGTGCGGAGGCCGAGGTTGTTTGGAAGCCGTCGCAGGCGGCGCATCGGCGGTGCGGTGGGCTCGCGAGCAAGGGTGGACGGGGACGTCGGTAGCTGGATTGGTGGAAGCCGCCCGTGCGGGAGAAGAGATTCCCGCCGCCGCGCTGAGCAGGGCAGGCACCGCGCTCGGCCGGGCGATCGCGTCGGTGGCCGCACTGCTCGACATGGATCTCGTCGTGCTGGGCGGCTCGCTCGCGGGGGCCGGTCCGGTGCTGTGGAAACCCCTGAACGAGGCGGTCGCCACCCACGCCAGGCTGAGCTTCCTGCCGGGACTGCGCGTCGTTCCTTCCCAGCTCGGTGACGTCGCGTTACTGGCCGGTGCCGGGCTGCTAGCGCTCAGCCTGCAGAGCGCTTGATCGCACCCTCACATTCACGTAATTCCCTGTGTGAGAAAGGTTTCGGAGTGAGCGGTAACATTTGCCAGGCGGAAGCCTGGGGATCGCTCGCGTTCGTCTGCGATCAGTTTGCGCGCGATGTGCCACCGGACCGCGTGCCGTCTGCGGGCCTGTTCGGCTGAACGAAACGTGAACAAAATGAACACGCTGCGGCGTGTCCGATGAACATGATGGAGACTTCGTAGGGACAAAGCTGCAGCCATCCAGTTGATTGCGCCGCTGAATAACGGTACATTGCCTAGTGTCACATGATGTCTCATCCGGATTGAGGCGGATCCGGAGAACGGCTGGTACGGGCAAGTGCGAAGCGAAGTGGCGCAGTGATTCCATGGGTGACGATCGAGACGTTGGCGCCGGACGGCATGTCCGTCGCATCGGTGGGGGATGCACCGCGTGAGTTCGCGAACTGGCAGCGGGTATTGCAGCGGACGCTGTCCAAAATGCCCGCCCTCTACGACAAGCTCACTACCGCGGGACTGACCGAGGCCATTCATACCGCGCACGACCAGGCGCAGGACGTCGACCTGACAATCCAGACTCGCACCGGCCGGCATCAACTGCTCATCCGGCCGGTCTTCGGCCCGGCGGCTGACGTGCACGCGGTGCGCCTGTGGCTCGGCCCTGCCGCCGAGCGGGTGCCCGTGCCGCGTCCCGCGGTAGGCGCCATCTGGGACCTGAGCAGTCAGACCATCCAGCAGCCCAGCGGGATCACGCGGTTGTCCGGCAGCACAGCCGAGCAGTACGTGCCCAGGATGTCCATCGCGGAACTGTTCCACCGGGTGTCGAGCTTCGATCGGCACGCGGAGGTACTCGATCTCCTCTATGACCCCAAACCCGGTGACCGGATGCAGTTCGACACCACTGTGGTGCACGGGTTCGGCCGTCCGGCGCAGTGGCGGATCACCATTCGTGCCCGCGACGACGAGCGCACCCGCGGCGCCTGGTTGCTGATCGAGGACGTTACCTCGGAGAACGCGCCGTCGGCATGGCCGACCCTGGAGCGGATCGGGTTGCGCGAGGCGCATCGTCGCGCGGGTACGCATCTGGCTGTGATCCAGCTCGAGCGCACCAGCATTTCGCACTGGCTCACCGATCCCGCGCCGTGGGTGCGCTGGGACTATCTCTTCCGGCCGGTCGACGTGTTCCACCCCGATGACCGGCCTCGGCTGGTGGAACTCGGTGAACGGCTGCGGTCGGGCGACAGTGCGGGCGTAACACTGCGGGTACTCAACTACGGCGGCGGGTACACGCCCACATCCCTGCTGCTCTACCCCTATCCCGGCTACTCGAGCAGACAGCTCGCGATCGCGCAACTGGTCCGGGCCGCCGATGACGTTCCCCTGCTGGAAACCCAGCGCCAAGTCGTGGAATCGCGGCAGCGCGGCGCGCCGATCGGCTATGACGAACAATTGCGGCATTGGTTGGCGGGCAGGATGAAAAGCAACCCAGCCTGCTGAGCCTTCTGGTTCCCACTGCTGGGAACTACCGACCGGTTGGGATGGCCTGTGCTCTCTACCATTTCGAGAGTGAGGACAGTGGTTCGTGGGCCGGCAGATTCGGGTGAGGCGCTGCTTCGCCGGATGGCCGCCCGCCGCCGTCGCGACAATGTGGTGGTCGCGGTGCTTGCCGTGCTCGCCGTACTCGGCGGCGGCCACGCGATTCTCAGCGTCTTCAATTCCGGCCCTCCCGCGCCGTCGGACGATTCGACAACGGCAATTGTCGGGCGTGCGCAATTGGCCGGTTCTTTCGCCGAGCAGTTCGTCGTCACCTATCTCACCGCCGTTGCGGGCCAACAAGATCGCATCAGCGAATTCGTCGGCTCCACTCAGCAGATCGCACTGCCTTCGTCCGCGCGGCAAGTCTCCGACCCGTCGGTCGTCTATGTCTCTCGCACGCTATCGACGGGTGGGCTCGATGTCTGGTCGGTGACGGTATCGGTCCGAGTCGGCAAGAGCGGCGCACCAACCGCCCCGGAGAATCGGCAGTTCTACCGGGTCGCGGTGTCGGTATCCGACGGACGATTACGCGCGCTGTCGGTGCCCGCGGTGGTCCAGCCGCCGGCGAAGGGCGTCGATCTGAAACTGGCTTATGGCTCGCCCTGCGCAGCGGATACGCCGCTGGCGCAGGTGGCTGCGGGGTTCCTGGGTGCCATGTTGGCAGGAACCGGTGACGTGGCGCGGTACACCACACCGGATGCCGGCATGACCGCGCTGAAACCCGCCCCCTTCTCCGCCGTCGAGCTTGTTTCGCTCACCGCGGATGACGCGGGCTGCGGGTCCTCCGCTACGAAGGCCCAAGTGCTGGCCACGATCAATCCCAAAGCCGATACCGGCGCCACCGCGACGCTGGCCTACCCGCTGACGATGATCCGCAACGCCGGCCAGTGGCAAGTGGCGTCCATCGATCCGGTTCCCGCCCTGTCGAATCCGCTGGCGGTGGTCGTCGGTCAGGATTCCCGCGGCGGCGCGCCGCCCACTTCGACCTCGTCACCCTCGACGTCGGTGCAGATTCCGCCGGCGACACAGAATTGATCAGAGAGGCAGCCCGATGGGTAATCTGAGCAACATCCTCTATGGCATCCTGATCTTTGTCCGATGGGGCGGGCTGATCATCATTGCCATTATCACCATCGGGGTGGTGATTTCCGAAGGGGCAAAATCCAGGCTGTCTCCAGGCAGGATCATCGTCGTCTTCTTCTCCGGGATCATGGCCGGGGTGGTGATCTGGATTCTGCCTACCACGATCAACTACGCGCGGACCGATGCGAACCTCATCGTTCCTGATCACCCTGTCGGCGGTTATCGGTGACCCAGGTAATCAAGGTGTTCACGCCGATCAAACGTGTGCCCACGATGATCGGCAAGGCGCAGAACGGGCAGAAACTCCCGTTCGGTCCCTACACCCTGCCTCAGGTCGCTATAGGCGCGGTGTTGCTGCTGATCACATCGGTGTGTGCGATGACTCTTCCGGCCAACCCGGCGATCACCTTCATCGCTGGTGTTTCGCTGACCATTGTCGCCGTCTTCGCGCTCGGACTCGTGCCCTACACCGGCGTCCGGATGACCTCGCGCGCCCTGTGGCTGGGCAGGATCATCGTGTACCGCAAGCCGGTGTCCGCCTCGGGGATGCCGATCAACAATGACTCGGTGCGCCACACCATGTTCATCGAGGAGACGGTGGTTCTCTTGCTGCCCGACCGCCAGGACGTGGCCGCGCCGGTCGAGCCGAAGCCCGATCTCCGGCTGCTCGAGGCGATCGGCGCGGGAGGCAACGGCGCCGACCTGCGGCAGCGACTGAATGGTAACGGCGGCAACGGCCCGGAATCCGGAGGACGCCCCTGATGGCACTCGGACGAGATCTCCAGCCCACCGCGGCAATTCGCGGCAACCTCCAGTTCACTCATTCGGGTCTGGTCACCGCAACCTACTTCATCAATCCGCTCGGCTACGGACTGCGTAAGGCCAGCGACAAGCACGACGTAAAGGCGTCGCATCACGCGCTGGTCACCAACCTGCCGAATGGTTCACTGCTGCTGGGCATCCAGGCACGGCTGAATACGATCGACGTGCTCACCAAGATGGTGGAGGGCGTCGACCTGGACGAGTGCGAGGATTACGCGGACGAGGTGGTCGCCTCCTACGAGCGCGTCAGCGCGATCATGCCGCAGACCCGCATCTTCCTGCTGTCGATCCCGGTCGGCGCCAGCAACTCCAGCATTTCCTCATTGTCGCGCTTGTGGCGCGGTAGCACCGCCACGATCGACGCGACGGCGATCTCCCGGGCCGACCTGGACGCCTACGACGAGAAGGCGAACGAGATCCTGTCCAGGGTCGGCAGTGACTTCGATCCCGTGCCGGTACCCGCCGCCCTGTTCCAATGGCTGTGGGAGCACTACCTTTCCCGCGGTGCGGCGGGCGACCCGGTGGCGCCGACCCGGGCCGGCGCGCTGGACGACGCGACGGCGGCGGTGTTCCGCTCCGCCGCACTCGACGAGGGCGCACAGGCCGACAGCAATCGGCGAATCCGGCCGTCGTTCGTCCCCGTGATCAAAGTGGTGCAGCCGGATTTCGAGTACCGTCCGTCCTATCAGGCGATGCTGACGCCGCACTCGTTCCCCTACGCGGGCATGACATTTCCCGGCGGCAGCGAGTTTCTCAACGTGCTCGAGGGCCTGGGCGACGTGACCGTCGACTGGGCCATGCGGATCTCGACCAAACCCGCCGACCAGGTGCTCAAGAACAACGAGCTCAGCCTGCGACGGCTCGGTGAGCAGATGGATCAGCGGGACCAGGAGATCTCGTTCGCGCAGAACACGCTGACCTCGAAGGCGCAGATGCTCGGC
The DNA here is from genome assembly GCF_040681325.1 of Nocardia sp. NPDC051787. Taxonomy (NCBI): domain Bacteria; kingdom Bacillati; phylum Actinomycetota; class Actinomycetes; order Mycobacteriales; family Nocardiaceae; genus Nocardia; species Nocardia sp. NPDC051787. The sequence goes on along the minus strand of NZ_JBFAYO010000053.1, from coordinate 5,471 downwards.
GAGTACAACCACCACTTCGAGGTCAACGGCGGTGAATCGGAGGTCTCGTTCACCACCGTCATCGCCATCGGCGGACCGTCGCGGGACGCCACCATGGACGCCGTCAACACGCTCAAGCGCCGCTACAAGCGGTTCCAGGTGGAGATGACCGCGCCGGTCGGCGCGCAAGTCGACCTGTGGTCGATGTTCATTCCCGGCAGCCCGCCCCGCCGGGCCTTCGACGATTACGCCCATATCGTCCCCTCGGACATGTGGGCCGGTTTCGTGCCGTTCACGACCAGTCAGATCGGCGACGACAGCGGGCCGGTGATCGGGGTGAACCTCCTGTCGGGCCAGTTCGAGCCGATCCATTTCGGCATCATGGAGGCCGCGCTGCACGACCTGTCCGCCTCGTTCGCGGTGACCGGCGAACTCGGTTCGGGCAAGTCGTATTTCCTCAAGCTGATGGCGGTACTCGTGCACGACATGGGCGGGCAATTCCTCGCCATCGACCGCAGTCAGGTCGGTGAATGGGAGCATTTCGCGCAGTCGATCGATGACGCGGTCATCATCGACCTGGCCAATCCCACGGTGTCGCTGGACCCGCTGCGATTGTTCGATCCGCGGATCGCGGGCGAACGCGCACTGGACTCGATCCTGCCGCTGCTCGACCTGTCACCGACCTCCGGCGCTGGCGCCGCGGTGAGCAATCTGCTGTCGCCTAGAGGCATGGCCGAGCACGGGATCAGGAGCCTGCTCGATCTGTTCCACGTCGTACGCCGGTTACGGGATCACCCGGGGCAGGGAGAGGAGTACGCCGATCTCGCGGCGCGGCTCGGCACCGTGGTCGAACGGGTGCCGGTGCTGTTCGACCCCAAGCTGCGACCGTTGCGCCTCAACGCCGCCGCGACCGTTGTGCGCAGCCACAATCTGCAATTGCCGACGGCAGAGGAACTCACCACCCCACATCTGTACAACCGATTGCCGCTGACCAAGCGGCTCGGCACCGCGCTGTACGAGCTGGTCGGCGTCGCGGCGCGGGAGGCGTTCCTCAACGACAACGGCCGGTTCGGCCTCCTGGTCGGCGATGAGGCACACCACTTCACGCAAACGCAGGTCGGCGCCGCGGTCACCTCGGACTTCAGTCGTGACGGACGCAAGCACTTGGCCGCGATCGGCCTGGCGTCGCACGACCCGGCCACCGACTTCCAGGGGGCAGCGCACAACCTCATCCCCAACCGGTTCATCTTCCGGCAGCGCGACGAAACCCTGGCCCGCAACAGCTTGGAATGGCTCGGCGTCGATCTGGACGAAGCGCCCTTCCTGTTACAGATCCTTCGCGAAGAGACTTCGCCTCCGGTCGGTCCCGGGCGTCAGGTACCAGAGGAGCGTCGTGGTGAGATGTTCATGCGTGACGCGCTGAACCGCATCGGCCGGGGCAAAGTGCTCGGCCCGGCGCGTCCGGACCGCGCTGCGGCGATCACCAGCACCCCGACCAGCGTCGCAGGCCTTCGCTCCGCCCTTTCGGAACGATCGGTACTGCCATGAATTTCCGTATGGGGCCGAGCATTCGACCAGATCAGCCTTCCTTCGGGATGCCCTGGGAAATGCAGCTCTTGGACCTGGAGCGTTACCGGCCGCAGGCGGTGTTCCGGCGATTTCGTACGTGGGTGGCCGCGACTCGCCGCCGACGCTGGACCGCCTGGATTCTCATCGCCCTCTTCGTACTGTTCGTATTCCCGGGCCTGGTCGGTGCGGTATCCACGGCGCAGAACAGCACCGCCACACCGGGGGTGGCGCCCAACAGCGCACTGGGCTGGATGGATATCAAGGACTCGTCGGGGGTCCAACTTTCCAGTTATATGTTCGTGAGCAATCACGGCAGCGTGTGGAGCCTGGACATCGGAAGATTTGTGGTGTGGGCCCTGATCATCTTGTTCTTCGCGATATGGCATATCATGGCGACGACATTCGTCTGGCTGCCCAGTAAAACACTGGATTTCGGGTGGCTGAACATGTTCAGCGCGCCGTTGCGCGGGGTGGCCGAAAACTTCACCGCGCAGATCGCGACGCCGATGGTGTTGGTGACCTTCGTGACGATCGGTGCGGTCCCCGTGGGGTGGTTCATCGCGCGCGGTTTTTCCGCGAAGGCCGCCATGCAGGTCGTGACGATGGTGGGAGTGGCGATCCTCGGGCCGGTGTTCCTGGCCGATCCGCTGGCTGAGGTCTTGTCTTCGCACGGGTTGCTGGTGCAGGGGCGTGACCTCGGTATCTCGGTCGCGGCCGGCTTGAACGGCAACAGCAACCCGGATCCGAACCAGTTGGTAGCCACCATGCAGGCGCAGATGGCGGACAATTTCGTGCGGCGTCCGTTGCAAGTGTGGAACTTCGGGCATGTCGTCGACGACCGGCCGTCCTGCAAAGCGGCGTGGTCGGCCGGTGTCATGGCCGGTGATGAAGACCGTGTCAAGAACGGGCTGAAGGCGTGCGGCGACAGCGCCGCCTATGCCGCGGCCGATAATCCGAGCGTAGGTCAGATCGGAGCCGGACTGCTGCTGTTCGGGTGCGCGTTCCTCCTGCTGCTGTTCGCGGTGTACATGTCCATCAAAATCATCTGGGCTGCGCTCGACACGATCTACTACGGGTTTATGACGATCTTCGGGTTCGCCGCCGGCGGGTTCGTATACGGGCCGACGCAGACGTTCATGGTCCGGAGTGTGGTACACGGCTTTATCTCCGCGTTCCGGATGGCCGTTTTTGTTATTTTCCTGGGCTTGTACCAGCTGTTCATGGGCAGTCTGTTCCAACAGGCACGTGGCCAGGTCATGGCGGTGTTCGTCATCGGGTCGATCGTCGAGATCGTCGCCATCGTGCAGCTGCGGCGCCTCAGCAGGAGTGTGGACGGCGCCAACGATTGGGTAACCAACCGGTTCGCGCTGGCGATACAGAACGGCCTTGCGTCGCCGGGCGGCGGCGGTGCTGGTGGTGGCGGGCGGGCCCTGGGGATGGGTGACGCGAATGCGAAAAACTCGATGGGAACCCTCGGCGTACTCGCCGCGGCCAGCACCATCAACAACTCACCGATCGCCGGTTGGCTCGCTGGCCGCAACAACCCGCTCAGTCGTTGGTCCAGGCTGGACCACGAAGAAAAGAAGATCAAGAGGAGAGGTATCGCGACTAAGGAGCTGAGAGCTGCTCAGCACGGTCACCTGTACGACCGCGTTGCTGTGGCCGAGCATGCCAGGAATAGAATCCGCGGCTCGGGGGCCGGGCGCAATAGCATAGATGCCGCAGCCTTCGGCGCGGAGGAAATAGCGAATCGGTCGGGCGGTGGTGGCGTTGCATACGGCCTCCAGGTAGCCGGTTTCAACTGGAGACGCGCGATCAAGGCCGATAAGATAGAAGGGGACATCCGCGAGCATGTGGATTCTGAGCCGTTGGCGTCCAAGCACCTCGCACGCGTCCTTGCTGGTCACAAAATTTTCGAGGCGAATTACGAAAATCCGGAATGGTCGAGGGAGACGTTGGGCGGGTTGAGGGCCCATGTTGCGCGCTATCGGGAACATAATAGGGGCGGTGTCGGGCTGGACCCTCATCTGGAGGCGCTCGGCAGACAGTACCTTGACAATCCCAGCAAGCGATTCATCGATATTCTGGAGGCTCAGGCGGACGGCGCGATTAATTTCGCTACGGATCCACACCTAGTGGCCAACGGTCAGCCGTTGAGCCAGCTCGAGGCGGATCGGTTAAAGGGTTGGATTGCGAGCGAGCACGCGCTCCGGGTCGACGCGCACACCAGGTGGGTCGCCGAAGATCCACACGACTTCGAAAGGATCCGGTCGCTTCGTTCGGAGATCGACAAGGCCGCCCAGACAGACCAATGGCAATCAGGCCGGGCTGTAACGGGTTCCAACTCGCTTCCGCAGCCGGACTACGTCGCGCGGCCACTCGAGGTCATCCCGAACCGCTTTATGGACGACGCAAGAAACAACAACCCCACGCGTTGATCGGCACCAAGATTCCGGGCGCCGGGCAACCGGCTGGATTGCACAGAAGGGCATTCGATGATCGATCTGATCCGTCGTCTCCTGATCTTCGCGATCCCGTTCCGGTTGTGGGTGGTGGTGTGGTGCACGATGGGCCTCTTCGGAGTGGTCGTCGTTCTGGTACTCGTTGTTGGTGGTGCGACGTCGGCGATCGCCTCGGACCTGCACTATCAGTGCGACAGTGCGGTGGGGCCAGATCCCTCCCAGACCGTGACTCCGAGTCGCGCCTCGGCCACGTCGCGGCCGACTACGCGGAGCACACCGTCGGCCGGTGTGTCCACCGCTCCGACCACGAATCCATTCGCGGAACTGACCATCGCACCGGACGACACCAGCGCGTCCGACTGGCAGCGCGCCTGCGCTACAGCGCTGAAGGACGCGCCGTACCAAAGTGCCCCCTTGCTCACGGGCAATTCGGGAATCGGCGCCGCGTGTGCGCGTGAGCTCGCGCTCGCACAGCTGGCGGCGTCGTCGTCGAGCGGGGTGCAGAATGATACCGGTGGCCGCGCGGACGCCGCGGAGTTCACCAGATCGGTGATCTATCGGGCATCGGCCGCGCAGTCGACGGGGCGATGTGAACGTAACGCGGGTGCGGCCGCGCAGCCGCCGGCGGCGGATATCGCAAGGCAACCGAACGGTTCCGCTCGGCGGGCATGCGGACAGCCCGACGGCTCTGGTGCCGCGGTTGTCGTGCTTCCGAATACCGTTGCGGCGCAGGGCGCATGCGGTCAGCGGGTGGATCCGTCTGCGGTGTCGGCGGGCGATCTGGTTTTCTGGAACTACCGGAAGAACGGGCCGACCCAAGTCGGAATCGCCGTCAGCGCCGGCCAACTCGTCACTGCCGATACCGCCGGCGGGTTCGTGGAGCTGGCCATCCCCAGCACGAACGACGTGCGGGTGAAGCGAGTGCTCGGCAGCGGGATGTGATGGGTACGCGATGCCACCTACCGAAGTAGAGCCCCAGATCGAGGCCGGTGAAGACGCTGAGGCGCCGCCGGTTCCGGTGACTCCGTGGTCGGATCGACCGGGGAATCCGCGCACGCGGCCGGGGACTGTGGCGCCTGGGCAGTCGGGTGTTCCGTCGCCAGGTCCTGGTCAGTCGAATGGTGTTCCCGGTCCGGGGCAGTCGAATGGTGCTGGGCAGCCGGATCAGTCGGGTCAGGCTGGGCAGCAGGGTGTTCCGGGTCAGCCGGGTGTTGCGGGTGTGCCGGGTCCGGCGGGTGTGCCGGGTCAGGGGCAGCCGGGTCAGGTGCCGGGTGAGCCGCAGGCGGGTCAGCCGGGTGGTGTGGTGGCTCCGCAGACTCAGCAGGTGCCGCCGCCGGGGTCGGGGGAGGGTGAGCCGCCGGCGGGTCCGGTGGATGCGGATGTGGTGGGGGATTTGTTGCCGGTTGCGGCGATGGCTGCGCCGATGGCGATGGCGATGTTGCCGATGATTGCGTCGGCGTT
>NZ_JBFAYO010000052.1:0-31765 GCF_040681325.1 Nocardia sp. NPDC051787 | reverse complement strand
GGCCACCGCTTGCGACTTCGTCGCTTGCGTGGCGGCCGCTCGGACGCGAGCCGGGCCGCGAACGGGCAATGCTCGATCTCGCTGCGCTCGAAACCGGGGGTTGGGCCGATGAGGCCGCCCGAGATGGCAAGCGCGGAATTCATGTTTGCGGGTCTACAGCGAGCACTTCACGCTAGGGGTGGCGATATTCAGCCCGCATTTGATCATCCCGGCGAGGAGATCGATGATCTTGGTCGTGAGCGTCCCGCCGAGCTTCTCGGTCTTCTCGGCTTTTTCGTCCTTCTCGAACAGGCCCCCACCGGTCCGGTCGGCGTCGCCCTGACCGTCGAAGTCGAAGACGGAATCGTCATCGCTGCCCTGGCCGTCGAAATCGAAGGGGTAATCGCTGACCTGTGTGACCGCCGGGGCGCTCGGAGCGGCGGCGGCCTCCGGGGCGAGGACCGACACCGAACCGAGAGCCACGACGAGAGTTCCGAACAACACGACGATCATGGTGCGCAAACGCTGGTGCGCGAACATTCGCATCACATCCTCGAGTCGGATCAATCTGGCCGTTTCCAAGTAACGCACAGATCGCGGCGATTCCGGCTGGATTACGCGGATATCACCGGTGCGGTGACCGCGCTGGTCAGCCGGATCAGATCGGCGGGCGCCAGCTCGATCTCCAGACCGCGACGCCCCGCGCTGCACAACACGCGGTCCCAGGACAACGCCGAGTTGTCGATCACGGTGGGCAGCGGTTTGCGCTGGCCGAGAGGGGAGATGCCGCCGAGCACGTACCCCGTCGTCTTCTCCGCTCGGGTCCTGTCGGCCATGCTCGCCTTGGAAGCCCCCAGCGCAGCGGCGGCGGCCTTGAGCGACAGCGTGTTCGGCACGGGAAGCACCGCGACCGCGAGTGAGCCGGTGGCCAGCTCGATGACCAGGGTTTTGAAAATCTGCGCGGCCGCGACGCCGAGTTCGGCGCCCAGCGCATCCACCGCCTCGGTGCCGTAGGAGTCGGAGCGCGGATCGTGCTTGTAGACGTGTACCCGGTGGGGCACCTCGGCCCGGGTCAACGTGCGGATCGCCGGTGTCGAGCCTGCTGCCATGGCGGAAACCTTAGCGGCGGGACGAGCCGAGGCCGTAACGAAATTTCCTGGGATTTCGCCGCGAGCCCGCGGTCGCGGGAACACCGCGGGCGCCGCGCATGTTGTAGGCGATACACAGCGCTCGGATGGATTTCCATCGCGTGAGCAGGCCCTATGGAGACGTGAAGGAGATGCCGGTGCCCGTGCTGCTCGACGATCGTCCGGTATGGACCCAGGTGTCACCGACGGAAGGCGGATTCCCGGTCGATGTGCCGTTGCCGGTAGATTTGGCAGGTACGGCAATCGAAGGGACAGGTGTGACGAGCGACGATGACGTGGTGGCCGACGATGTCGCTGCCGTCGACGATGCCGAACTGGCACAGCGGTTCGAGCGGGACGCGCTGCCGCTGCTCGACCAGCTCTACGGCGCCGCGCTGCGCATGACCAGGAACCCGGCGGACGCCGAGGATCTGGTCCAGGAGACCTACGTCAAGGCGTATCAGGGGTTCAAGTCGTTCCGGGAAGGCACCAACCTCCGTGCCTGGCTGTACCGGATCCTGACCAACACCTACATCAACTCCTACCGCAAGAAGCAGCGCCAGCCCGCGCAGTACCCGACCGACGAGATCACCGACTGGCAGTTGGCCGCGACCGCCGAGCACACCTCGCAGGGCCTGCGCTCCGCCGAGGTCGAGGCGCTGGATGCGTTGCCGGACGACGACATCAAGGCGGCACTGCAAGAACTGCCGGAGGAATTCCGGATGGCGGTGTACTACGCGGATGTCGAGGGTTTCCCGTATAAGGAAATCGCCGACATCATGGGCACCCCCATCGGTACGGTGATGTCCCGGCTCCACCGCGGCCGGAAACAACTCAAGGGTTTGCTCGCCGATGTGGCGCGCGAGCGTGGATTCAACCGTTCGGGGGAACGCCAGGAGGTCAACCAGTGAGCGAGCGGGATCCGGATATGGAGCTCGACTGCACGGCGGTTCTCGCCGACGTGTGGTTGATGCTGGACGGGGAGTGCGACGAAGCGACCCGGGCCCGGTTGCAGCATCACATGGAGCACTGCAGTCCGTGTATCGAGGCCTACGGCATCGAGGAGAAGATCAAAGGTCTGCTCAGTCGCAAGTGCGGCGGCGACCGCGCGCCCGAGTCCCTGCGCGAACGCCTGACCGTCGAACTGCGCCGCGCGTTCATCGCCACCGAGGCTTCCGTCGAGACCTCCGACTAGCCGGTCGCAAACGCCGAGCGGCACGCCTTCGGAGCTGGAAGTGCGTGCCGCTTCGCGTTTGCGGGCCGAGCGTGCGCTCAGGCGTTGGGCCGCTTGCCGTGGTTGGCCGCGTTTCCCTTGCGACTACGCTTCTTACGTCCGCGCTTACCCATGAGTAGTCTCCCTTCTGGTTGAAGGCCATTGTTTCATGTGTGGTTGGCTGTACCGTCAGCGGATACAGGGCAACGAGTGAATGGGGTGCCATGGCTGAGGAAGTACTCGCGGAGCTGGTGTCGGTCGTCTACCAGGTGGTCGTCGAGGAGGGCGACGAGGTCCAGGAGGGCGATACGCTGGTGATCCTCGAGTCGATGAAGATGGAGATTCCGGTGGTTGCGGAGTCCAGCGGCACGGTGACCTCGGTCGGCGTCAAGGAAGGCGACGCGATCAAGGCCGGCCATCTCATCGCGGTCATTTCCTGATCGACTCCGGCGGTAGATCTTCATGGCGACACTGAGCGAGTTGCTGGCCGAGCACACCGACCTACCCGGCGTCGCCGTTGACCATTTGCAGCGGGTGGTGGGAGATTGGCAGCTGCTGGCCGATCTGTCCTTCGCCGACCTGCTGTTGTGGGTCGGTGCGGGCCCGGTGACCGAGGGTGCGGATATCGTGTGCGTCGCGCAGTGCCGCCCGACCACCGCCCCCACCGTGCACCAGGAAGACCTGGTCGGCACGGTCGCCCGGCGGACCGACTATCCGCAGGTGTTCGAAGCGCTGATGACCGGCGAGACCGTGCGCGCCGACAGCGACGTCGAGGCATCCGGCGTGTATCACCCGCATCCGACGCACGCGATCCGCGAGGCGATCCCGGTGCGCTGCGGCGACGACGTGATCGCCGTGCTCAGCCGGGATACCGATATGCAACGTCCCCGGGTGCGCAGCCAACTGGAGACCGCCTATGTGGCGTGCGCGGACGACCTGTGCCAGATGATCGCCGACGGCACCTTCCCGACCACCGAGGATCGCGCGGCCACCCATTCCAGCCCGCGCGCGGGGGATGGTTTCATCCGGCTCGACACCGAAGGCATCGTCGTCTACGCCAGCCCGAACGCCCTGTCGGCCTACCACCGGATGGGCTTGCAGGCCGATCTGGCCGGACAGGATCTCGCCGTCACCACCCGCTCCCTGATCACCGACCCGTTCGACGCGCAAGAGGTGGTCGGCGACATCCAGGCCGCGCTGGCCGGCCGGACCGGGCGGCGTATGGAGGTCGAGGCGCGCGGCGCCACCGTGCTGCTGCGCACGCTCGTGTTGCGCCCGCACGGTGAACTGGCCGGCGCCGCCGTGCTGGTTCGCGACGTCACCGAGGTCAAGCGGCGTGATCGCGCCCTGCTCAGCAAGGACGCCACCATCCGGGAGATCCATCACCGGGTGAAGAACAACCTGCAAACCGTCGCCGCCCTGCTTCGCCTGCAAGCCCGCCGCACCGAGAACGAGGAGGCGCAGGTCGCCCTCACCGAGTCGGTGCGCAGGGTCACCTCGATCGCGTCCGTGCACGAAATGCTGTCCATGTCGGTGGACGAGGAGGTCGACCTGGACGAGGTCGTGGACCGGCTGCTGCCGATCATGGCCGACGTCGCCACCGTGCACACCACGCGCATCAAAGTGCGCCGCGCCGGCTCGCTCGGCGTCTTCTCCGCCGAACGCGCGACCCCGCTGGTGATGGTGCTGACCGAACTGGTGCAGAACGCCATCGAGCACGCCTTCGATTCCGGCGAAAACGGCACGGTGACAATCCGTTCCGAGCGTTCCGCCCGCTGGCTGGACGTGATCATCAGCGACGACGGTCGCGGCCTTCCGCCGGGTTTCAGCCTGGAGTCCTCCGACCGCCTCGGCCTCCAAATCGTCCGCACCCTGGTCACCGCCGAACTCGGCGGCTCCATCGGCCTGCATCCTGGCGCCGACATCGGCACCGATGCCGTGCTCCGCGTCCCTCTGGGGCGCCGCTCGGGCCGCTGACCGTGTTCGATATGCGGCGCCTGCGGCGCTGCGAACGGGCAATGCTCGGTCTCGCTGCGCTCGAAAACGGGAGTGGGGCCGGTGCGTGGTGTCGCGCCGTAATCGCGGTATCTGGTGAGTTCGGCTGTGACTGTAGCGCGGCGAATACGCAGTGCCGCAATACAGTTCGGCCCGAGACACAACACAGCCCGGCACCTATGGGTGCCGGGCTGAAATGCTTACCGGGCCGGGCTGCTGAATGGCCCGGTAAGGCGGTTCGTCTTAAACGACGGTGCGGGTGCGGGTGCGCGCATTCCGGCGCTTCAGCGCCCGGCGCTCGTCCTCGCTCATACCACCCCACACGCCGGCGTCTTGTCCGGACTTCAGGGCCCAGGACAGGCAGTCGGCGGTTACGGGGCAGCGAGCGCAGACCAGCTTGGCATCGGCAATCTGCGCGAGCGCCGGACCACTGTTACCCACCGGGAAAAACAGCTCGGGGTCCTCATCGCGACAGATGGCCTTGTGGCGCCAGTCCATTCCTCTGCTCCTTTGCTGGGCGCCGCGCAGGGCGCCTATGGTTTCTGGTTCGTTCACTTGTGCGACTCGAATGTTTCCGCACGGTTGCTTGTGAATGCTTTCACGAACACCGTAGATGTCAATAGGCACGCGGTGCACCGTGGGGAAGGTCACGCTCCAAAGGCCCCCGCACGGGGAGCCTGCCCGGTCCTTTGTACTCGCTCCACCTGGTTTTCGCAGCACAACCGCGATGTTTTTCGCGGCGTTTCGCGCTCAGTGCGGCTGTGGTGCGACCACGGCGAGGACGTCGGGCACCGCGGTGAAATCCACCACGTTGCGCTTGCCGATGAAGTCGCCATCGATTTGCAGGCCGATGGGTTCTTTGGACTCGATTCGTACGGTGGGAACGTCGTCTGCGCGAAATAAATTGCGGGACTTGGGGTTTCCGTTGGGCATGAGAAGTTGACGCGCGAGCAGCAGCGTCGGCAGCACCGCCATGGATCGCACGGCAAACACGCCGAGCCCCGTTTCGAAGCGGGTTCCGGGGTTGGTGTGCACCGGTGTGGCGTTCAAGTAGGTCCAGGGCGTGGTGTTCGTAACGAAGGCGAAATGCACGCCATCGACGGGCTCGCGGCCCGGAATTTCGACCTGAACGCCCGGTTCCAGGCGTCTGGCCCGGAAAAATTGTCGCACAGTTGTTCGAAGATAACGAGCGGGAGTCGCGGTGCGGCCGCGCGCGCGGCTGGCATCGATCGCCTCACACACATCGGCGTCCAATCCGACGCCCGCACTGAAACAGAACCAGCGGTCGTCCGCCGTGCCGAGGCCGATGCGGCGATCGGAGTCCACCGTGAGCAGATCGATGAGCTGGTTGGTTGCGGTTACCGGGTCCGGCGAGATGCCGAGCGCCCTGGCGAAGACGTTCGCCGAGCCGCCGGGGATCACGCCCAACCGCGGCAGCCAGGCCTGACCGTCGTCCAGTTCGGGCAGCGGTAGGAAGCCGTTGATGGTCTCGTTGACCGTCCCATCGCCACCGTGCACGACGATCAGATCCATCTCATTGGTTGCTGCCCACTGCGCCAGTTCCGCCGCGTGGCCGCGGTGCTGGGTGTGCGCAACGGTCAGCTGGGTGCGGCTCTCCAACGCGTGCGCCAGCAGGTCCCGGGTCGCCGGCGTAGTCGAGGTGGCATTCGGGTTCACGATCAGCAGCGTCCGCACGTTCGCAGCCTAGTTGGCCGCTGACCCGGGCCGGAAAAGCGGCGAGCGACGCCACGGCGGGACCCGGCCATCGGTCTACGCCAGGGATGGGTCCTGGTCCTCCGGGTCGTAGGCTTGCCGCGTGAGCGAGCGGAGCGAGCGAACCATCGACACAGCCGAGCACTCGCTCGTGCCGGAGGCGAGCGCCAGCGAGGTGGAGGCGTGAGCGAGCGGAGCGAGCGAACCATCGACACAGCGCAGCGTCGGCGAGTGAGCCCAGGACACAGCGCGCGGGCGCGCAGGACGCAGGAGAGTGCCGGGGAGGGATGGTCGTGAGCGCCAAGGGTGCGGGTTCGGCGCGTGTGCCGACGACGGTCCGGGCGGCCGGTGGGTTGGTGACGCTCGAAGGGGTGGTCGCCGTGATGGTCGCGGTCGTGCTGATCGCGCGCGGGCTTCTCGGTCACGACCAGACCGCGACCAGTGGCTACGGCACGGCCGCCTGGTTCGGCATACTCGGCGGCGCGGTGCTGGCCGCGGGCTTCGGGCTGCTGCTCGGGAAACGCTGGGGCCGCGCCATCGCCGTCATCGCTCAATTGCTGCTGCTCCCGGTGACCTGGTCGCTGCTCACCGACTCCAACCAGCCGGTCTACGGCACGCTGCTGGGGCTGGTCGCGGTGACCACGCTCGTGCTGTTGTTCGCGCCGCCGTCCACGCGGTGGATGGCGCAGGATTACGGGGTGGAACCGGAGTAGGTCCCGGCCGCTTCGCGCAGCGCAGTACGGCACAGCTGGTCGGCGTGCCTGGTGGTTTCCGGCAGCCGGTAGCGCGGGGTCGAGGCGAGCACCTGCGCGCAGGCGGTGTCGAGGTCGATGCGGTGGCCGACGGAGACGAAGACCGGTTTGACGCCGGTTCTGGTGCGTAGCGCGCGCCCGACCACCTCGCGATCGATGGTGATATCGGTGGCCGCGCCGCGTTGCGGGCCGGGTTCGGCGTAGTCGCCCCAGACTGTTTTCGCCACGCCGATCGTCGGTATACCGGTGAGCAGTCCGAGGTGGCAGGCCAGGCCGAAGCGGCGCGGGTGGGCGAGTCCCTGTCCGTCGCAGATCAGCAGATCCGGTGCGGCATCGAGCTTTTCGAGCGCGGCGAGGGTGGTCGGGATCTCGCGGAAGGCGAGCAGGCCGGGTACGTAAGAGAAGGCGGCCACGCCGTGCGCGACGGCGGACGATACCGGGCGCAGCGTGGCGGCGTCCAATACGACGACCGCGGCGGCCACGGCGCCGGTGTCGTGGTAGGCGGAGTCGAGTCCGGCCACCGTGCGGAACCGGGTTCCAGGCGGCGTCACCGGATCGACCAGCGGCCGCAGATCGTCCTGCATCGCCATGGCCGCCTCGGCGGTGGCGGGCCAGGACGCTCGGTCGACCCGCGCGAGCCAGGACATCCGCGTTACCGCGCCTCGGCGGCCAGCGTGCCGAGCGCCTCGCCAGCCAGCCGGTAGCCGACCCATTCGTCCTGGGCCACGGCACCGATCGACTCGTAGAAGTCGATAGAGGGCTTGTTCCAGGTCAGCACCGACCAGGTGACGCGGCTGTAGCCCTGGTCCACCGCCTCCTTCGCGAGCGCGGTGAGCAGCGCCTTGCCGTAGCCCTTGCCCCTGGTCTCCGGCTTGACGTACAGGTCCTCCAGGTAGATGCCGTGCACGCCGTCCCAGGTGGAGAAGTTGAGAAACCAGATGGCACAGCCGAGCAGGCCCGTCTGGTCCGCCACCACGTGCGCGAACACCTTCGGCTCCGGCCCGAACAGCGCGGTGTGCAACTGCTCGGCCGTGACCGAGCACTCATGTCGGGCTTTCTCGTACTCGGCCAGGTCGTAGACGAGATCGACCAACGCGGGCAGGTCGGAAGGGACGGCGCGGCGCAAGACCGCGTCGCCGAGATCCACGGCGTTCGGATCGGTCGCGCCGCTTGCGGGGTCGACGGTTCGGGTCACAGTGCGGCTCCGTTGGGTACCAGGTTGTGCGCGTGGATGGTCCGCGCGTCGTGTTCGTAACCGAGGACGGTCAGCGCGCCGGTCGACATGGCGAAACGGCGGCCCTCCCTGACCTCGAATTCTGCCCACCGGGCGATCAGCGCGCGGGAGAAGTGGCCGTGCCCCACCAGCACGATATCCCGCTCGGAAAGCGCCGGCTCGACGGTGGCCAATGCCCGGTCGGCCCGCGCGCGGACCTGATCCGCGGTCTCGCCGTCGGGAACATCGCCGGTCCAGATGGTCCAGCCCGGCGCCGATTCGCGGATCTGCGGGGTGGTCAGGCCCTCGTAGGCGCCGTAGTCCCATTCGGCGAGATCATTGTCGATTACCGCGTCGGTGAGCCCGGCCAGCTCCGCGGTGCGGACCGCGCGTTGCCGAGGGCTGGTGTGCACCAGTGGATTTCGCAGCTTCAGCGCGGTGAGCAGGAGTCCGGCGGCCTCGGCCTGCCGCTCGCCGTGCTCGGTGAGCGGCAGATCGGTGCGACCGGTGTGGCGCCGCTCGCGGGACCACGCCGTTTCGCCGTGCCGGAGCAGGACCAGTCGGGCGCCATCGTGTACGGACATGTCTCCCATCATGGCGACGACCGCGCGGCACCGCCCGCACCGGGTCGGGTCACGCCTGGATCGGCGCTCCGAGTTCGAGCACTACCAGCGGCATCGGGCGCGTGATCTTGGCCTGGAAGTCCGCGAGCAACGGATTGTTCGCCAGTACCCAGCCCGCGAACTCCTCGTACTCGGCACCCTCCAGCGCCCGCGCCGTGCCCTGGTAGGTGGTCGAACCCAACTCGATGGTGACGCGAGAATCCGCTTTGACGTTGTAGTACCAGGCCGGGTACTTGTCTTCGATGAACGAGCTCACGTACAAGGTCTCGCCACGCCGCAGCAGGCCGAGCGGGACCACATGGTGCTTACCGCTCTTGGCCCCGGTGGTGGTGAGCAGCAACAGTTCACCGTCCTCGTAGGCGCCGCCGACCTTGCCCTCGTTGTCGCGGAACTCTTGGATCACACCGTCGTTCCAGTGGGTGATCTCTTCGTCGGTGTACTCCTGGTTCCACGGCGCGTCCGGATCGTCATAGGACGTTATGGCGGATTTGGATTCCCCCGCGGTGGATTCGCTTTCGCTCATGGCCGCAGTATGCCGGAGGGCACCGACAGGTTCGGGTGGTCTGCCGAGCGGATCGACGGGTGCCGGTGGTGCCGAAGAACACGCAACGCCGAATGCGCTGGCCGGCGAACGCAGTTCAGCCGAGGGCGTGCAACTCTCCGTTGCGTAGTTCGAGCACGGTGTTACCCAGTACCGCAAGGGAAATGGGCTTGCCTGTGTAGCCCGGCCGCTCCACCGGGATGCGCCCGACTTCGGCGCCTGTGGCCGGGTCGAGGACGGCCAGCGCGCCGGTGGTGGGCAGCAGCAGTCTGCCCGCCATGAGCGCGGGCGCCCCGAGGGCGGTGCCCGAGGTCCACATCGGGTCGAATGTACTGCCGTTCAAGGCGATTACGCTATTGCCGGTGAAGACCAGGTAGGCCGATCCGATCCGGGTGGTCGTGGCGTCCGGGCTCAGCGGCGCGGAAAGCTGATGCGTCACAACGGGGTTCCCGTTTCCGTCGTAGACGGCCAGCCGCGGTGGCACGAATTCCGCGCCCGCGGTGGTACCCGGGACATACAACACGATCCGGCTGTCGGACACCGCGACCACCCTCGCCTCGGCGGAATCCATTCCGGGCCCCGTCAATACGTGCGAGCCGTACTCCTCGGGGACCGTGTTGTCCTTCGGGGCCGGGTTGAGCACGGTGAGCCGGTTGGCGGGGTCGGCGGGACACCGTTCCAGCACGGCGAGCCGGGACGGACTGGAGCTCGACGACAGCAGTGTGCAGCCTTTGCGCGGTTGGGTCTTCACGTTCACCGGCGCGTCGACGAAGCCGTACTCCACGGTGCGCACCAGGTCCGAGCGCCACATCTCCAGCCGCCGCGGCCCCTGCGCGAGGACGTAGGTGCCGTCCACCGACAGCCGCACGGTGGAATCCATGTAACTGCTGCGCGCGGTGCGCCGGTCGCCGCTGTCCCCGGCGAGCAGCGTGGTCTGGCTGCACCCGCGGTCGTCGCGGTACACCGCGACGACCATGCCGTACTGTCCCTCGATCCCGCACAGCGGCAGGTCGCGCCGGTACTTCCACAGCTGATCGCCGGTGCTCGGATCGCGGCCGGTGACGGTGTCGTCGTCGCCGGTCACCACGACACCGCCGGACACGAGCGCTCGTGCGCTCGCGCGGTCCGGCGCGTGCCACAGTTCGCGCAGCGAGGCCGGCAGCCGATCGGCCGCGACCGGCGTGGGTACCGTGGTCGCCGCGGTCACCGATTCGGTGCCGTGCGCGTCTCCGCGTACCCAGACCACGACCCCCGCGACCATCACGAGAACCGCGATCGCCACGGCGCAGATGATGTCGGCGCGTGTCCGCCGCTCGGGTGCGAGCACGAGTGCGAGACTAGCGGATCAGGACGGTCAAGCCGACGCGGCGGCGGCGGGCTCGGCCGCGCTCCCGGTGCCGTCGGCCGCCGCTTCGCCTTCCGCGGACCTGCGCCGCCTACGGCGTCGACGAGCGGGCCGGTCGACGGAACCGGCCTCGTCGGCATCGCTCTCGGGCGAGGCGTCGGAGTCTTCGGTGCCGGTTTCTCCGGTCGCGGCTTCCTCCGCCGCGTCACCGGCCGGCTTGCGCCGCCTGCGCCTGCGCCGCGCGGGCCGGTCGGCGGTGTCGGCATCGGTCTGCGCGGCGTCCTGCGCGTCCTCGCCGGTGGAGTCGGCGTCGCCCTCGCCGGTGGTGGCGGTGTCGGGCGTGCCGTCGATCGGCTGCCCGCCACGGGTGCGCCTGCGGTTGCGCTTGCGCGGGGCGCGGGCCGGGCGCTCGACCACGACCGCGTCCGGGTCGCGCTCCGGCTTCGGCTTGCCGACCACGCCGGTCACGTCTTCGGGAATGCCGAGATCGGAGTACAGGTGCGGCGAGCGCGAATACGTCTCGACTGGATCGGGGATGCCGAGCCCGAGCGCGCTGTCGATCGCCGACCAGCGGTTGAGCTCGTCCCAGTCGATCAGGGTCACCGCGACGCCGGTGCGCCCGGCTCGACCGGTGCGGCCGATCCGGTGCACGTAGGTCTTCTCGTCCTCCGGGCACTGGTAGTTGATGACGTGCGTGACGTCGTCGATGTCGATGCCGCGCGCCGCGACGTCGGTCGCGACGAGCACATCGATGGTGCCCTTGCGGAACTTGGTCAGCGCCTTCTCGCGGGCGATCTGCCCGAGGTCGCCGTGCACCGCGCCGACCGCGAACCCGCGCTCGGCCAGATCGTCGGCCACCTTCTGCGCGGTGCGCTTGGTGCGCGTGAAGATCATCGTGGCGCCGCGGCTCTCGGCTTGCAGTATCCGCGCGATCAGCTCGCTCTTGTCCAGCGCGTGGGCGCGGTAGACGAACTGGGCGGTGCGGTCGTGCACGGCGGAATCGTGCGGTTCCTCCGCCCGGATGTGCGTCGGGCGGGTCAGGAACGTGCGGGCCAGCGTGATGATCGGGCCGGGCATAGTCGCCGAGAACAGCATGGTCTGGCGCTTGTCCGGGACCATGCCGAGAATGCGTTCGATGTCCGGGAGGAAGCCCAGGTCGAGCATCTCGTCGGCTTCGTCGAGCACGAGTACGCCGATCTTGCCGAGGATCAGGTGCTGCTGGTCGGCGAGGTCGAGTAGTCGGCCCGGCGTGCCGACCACCACGTCCACGCCCGCCTGCAGCGCCTCGATCTGCGCTTCGTAGGGGCGGCCGCCGTAGATGGACGCGACACGCAGCGGTCCCTGGTGGTTGGTCAGGTATTTGCTCGCGTTCTCCAAGTCCTTGGTGACCTGGATGCACAGCTCCCGGGTCGGCACGATGACCAGTGCTCGCGGCGTGCCGTCCAGCGGCGTGGTGCCGGATTCCGCCGTCGCGATCCGGTGCAGCAGCGGCACGCCGAATCCGAAGGTTTTACCCATACCGGTGCGGGCCTGGCCGATGAGATCCTCGCCGGCGAGCGCCAGCGGGAGGGTCAGTTCTTGAATGGCGAAAGTACGTTCGATGCCGATCTCGCCGAGCGCGCGGACGATTTCCGCGCGCACGCCCAATTCGGCGAAAGTCGGGGCGGTATGCGTTGCGTCCAGTTCGGCCGTCAACAGGGTGTCCGCCAGTCCCGGTTCCTGATCGACTGTGATCTTGCTCAGGTTCGTGCCTTCCTCGTAATCACGTCCCGCACGCACGAGGTGGGGCGGACCGGGCGGTCCGCGATGACCACGACTCCGCAAGCGATACTCACCCGGCCACGCTCCGGATGCCGGGCGCCTGCCAAAAAACGGCGGCTACCTCGCAAGACATCGGCGCGGCGCAATGGTGACGCGGAACTGGTGCGCGCACATTTTCCTGTCCAACGAAAACCTCGCACCCGAAACCGGTCGGCGGTCGCAGCAGCGTCCTCGCGGGGTTCACGTGAGCGCGGCGTCCGGCAACTCCGTCGAGCGTAACTTTTCGTTGTCCATGGTGATTGTAGCGTGATATTGTGCGCCGCTCGAATTGCCACTGCGGCGTGCCAGCAAAATAGGTGGAAACCCGCAGCCCGCTTTCGCGGTACCGTGTGCCGACGTACGCTGCGCGACATGGCAATTCATCCCGCGCGGCAAATCTGGACCGCACTCGAACCGCTGCACGACGTCGTCTATTTCGGAACCGGCGTCAAAGAGGCGGGCGTCGGCATCGGGTTGCGCGGTTACTGGCAGACCTACTTCGCGTTTCGTGCCGCTCCGCTCGGCGCGGTGACGCCGGCGGCGGTGCAGGCGGTCTTCGCCGGATTCCACCCCGGCATGGTGGGCCGGGCGCTGCCGGAGGCATGGGAGCGGGCCACGCCGCAGCGCTGTCTGGCGGCCCGGCTGGAGCTGGTCACCGGGCTGCTGCGCGGGCTCGGCGCGGATGACGCGGTGTGCGCGCGTGCCGTCGACCTGCTCGCCCCGGTGCAGTGCGCGGCCGACCCGACCGGCCGGGCGCTGTTCGCCGCGAACGCGGCCTTGCCGCTGCCCGCCGACCCGGTGGCCGCGCTCTGGCAGCTGACCACCTCGCTGCGCGAGCATCGCGGTGACGGTCATGTCGCCGCGTTGGTCACCCACGGCCTGACCGGTCGGCAGGCGCTGGTCGCGCAGGTGGCGGCGGGTAAAGCGCCGGAATCGGTGATGCGGCCCGCCCGCGGGGTGTCGGAAGCGGAATGGGCGGACGCCTTCGACGAATTGCGGGCCAGGGGTGTGGTGGACGGAGAGCCGGTCGACCCGACGCTCACCGCCAGCGGAGCCGAGTTGCTGGAACGGGTGGAGGCCGACACCGACGAGGCCGCGTGGACGGGCGCGCTCGCGGTGTTGCCGGCCGACGCGATCGCCGAGCTGACCACGTCGCTCGAGTCGCTGGTGCGCATCGTGCGGAAAGCCGTGGTTCCGCCGCTCAACCCCGTCGGCATGGGACAGCGGTAGACATGGAACCGGGACTTGCCTGTTACCGCCGGTACCGCCATGTGAGACATTCGTTGTCGTGAGCCTTGCCGACACTGTCTCCCTTGCCGCGCGCAACGCGTGGGCGCTGACCTTCGGCTCCGGCATCGAGGCGCCGGACCCGACTCCTTCGACGCTGCTGTGGGATCAGCCGCACCGGCAACTGCGGCGCTTCGAGCGCGCGGACGGCATTGCGGTGGAAGCGGATTCGGCCGTGCTGCTGGTTCCTCCGCTCGCCGCGCCCGCCACCTGTTTCGACCTGCGCCCCGACCAGAGCCTGGCGCGGTTCCTGCTGGAGATCGGCCACGGTCCGTACGTCATCGACTACGGCGAGATCGCCTTCGCCGACCGGCGCATGGGTTTCGAGGACTGGATCGACGACATCCTCCCCGAGGCGGTCCTGCGCACCAGCGCCGACCGTGACGGACGTCCCGTCGACCTGGTCGGCTGGTCGATCGGCGGCACGCTGGCCCTGCTGACCGCGGCGGCGCACCCCGAGCTGCCGATCCGGTCCATCACGGCGGTCGGCTCGCCCCTGGACTACGACCGGATGACCGGGGTCCCGCAGCTGCGCGCGGTCGCGAAACTCACCGGCGGCCGGCTCACCTCGACCGTCATCCGCGCGACCGGCGGCGTCCCCGCGGCGCTGACCCGGATCGGCTACAAGATCACCGCATGGGACCGCCAGCTGACCAGGCCGTGGTTCGTCGCGAGCAATCTCGCCCGCACCGAGGCGCTGGCCAAGATGGAGTCCATCGATCGCTTCATGGCCGAGATGCCCGGCTATCCCGGTCGCTTCTACGACCAGCTGTGGAACCGGTTGATTCTCGGCAACGACATCGGACGCGGCGTCGTCCGGCTCGGCGAGCGGAGCATCGAGCTGGCGCGGGTGACCGCGCCGGTCCTGCTGGTCGGCGGACCCGCCGACGTGATCACCCCGGCCGCCGCCGTCGAGGCGGGCACCCGCATCCTCACCGGGGCGGCGCTGGTTCGCTACGAAACCGCGCCGGGCAGCCACTTGGGGATCCTGGCCGGACCGACCGCGCGCGATGCGACATGGAGTTATCTGGAGAAGTTCCTGGCCGAGACCGCGTAACCCGCGCCGAGTATTACGCTGGGGCGCATGGGAGCACAGTCACCTGCCGCGTTAGGTGTTTCGTCGACCGACCCAACCAACTTCTCCATCCCCGTGAGCCATCCCGGCGTCACCGATCTGTTCGCGGTGCTCGCCTACGGTGAGATCTCCGCGTTCTACCGGCTGGCCGAGGAGGCGAAGCTGTCGCCGACCCTGCGGGGCAAGGTGGCGGTGGCGACGATGGCCGCGGCCGAGATGGAGCATTTCAAGGCGCTCGAGTCCGCGCTGGCCGCGCGCGGCGCGGACATCTTCGACGCCATGGCGCCGTTCGTGCGGGCCCTGGATGCCTATCACGCGTCCACCGACCCCTCCACCTGGCTCGAGTCGATGGTGAAGTTCTACGTCGGTGACGGCATCGCCGCCGACTTCTACACCGAGATCGCCGGCGCGCTGGCTCCCGACGTCGCCGCGGTGGTGCGCGACGTGCTCGCCGAGACCCGGCACTCCGAGTTCGTCATCGAGGAGGTGCGCCGGGCGGTCACCGAGAGCCGCTCCGAACGCGACCGCCTCACGCTGTGGGGCAGGCGGCTGCTCGGCGAGGCGATCACCCAGGCCCAATACGTCATGGCCCAGCGCGACGAGCTCACCGATCTGGTCCTCACCGCCACCGGCGATCTCAACGGCATCGCCTCGCTCTTCGAGCGGATGCAGGCCAGTCACGCCGAACGGATGGCGGTCCTGGGCATCTGAAGGGTTACTCGTTGACGGCGCGGTTGGGCACCAGCCGCAGGCCGGGTGCGTGGGTGCTCGCGCGGTCGATCAGCCAGACGACGACGCTCTGGTCGCGGTCGGCCTCCAAGGTCTCGAACGGCACCTCGACCAGTCCGTGCACCGGATGGTCGAGCTGGAGGGTGCCCGAGCCGGGGGAGCCGACCCGGTGTGGTTTCCAGCGATCCGCGAAATCCGGGAGTCTGCGCAGCGCCTCGATCGTCTCGCGCAGCGAATCATCGCCCGGCCAATGAAGTTTGGCGCGGCAGAGCGCGGCGGTGAAAGTGTCGGCGGCGTGCTCCCAGTTGCGCAGGACGCGTCGCGCGGCGGGGTGTGTGAAGGTGTACCAGGCGAGATTGGGCTGGCCGTGGCCATCCAGCAGGCCCAGCGGTGCGACGAAATCGGCCCATGCCTGGTTCCAGCCCAGCACGTTCAGCTTTCGACCGACCACGAAGGCGGGCGTCGGCTGTAACGCGCGCAGAATCGTCTCGATCGTCGCTGCCACCTGCTCCTCGGCGGATTCCCTACCCGGGCAACGGGATTCGTTGCAACCAGAGGCGAGCGCGAGCATGCTGAAGTACTGGCGAT
The DNA here is from genome assembly GCF_040681325.1 of Nocardia sp. NPDC051787. Lineage (NCBI taxonomy): Bacteria > Bacillati > Actinomycetota > Actinomycetes > Mycobacteriales > Nocardiaceae > Nocardia > Nocardia sp. NPDC051787. Next base: position 15,785 of record NZ_JBFAYO010000052.1, on the reverse strand, counting down.
CGTCTCCGCGCAGCAGCAGCGCGTCGGCCAGCGCGTCGATCACCGCGACCGAAGGGTTCGTGTCCCGGCCCTGCTCCAGCCGGGCCAGGTAGTCGGCGCTGACGCCCGCGCGGACGGCGACCTCCTCGCGCCGCAGACCCGGCGTCCTGCGCCGTCCGCCCTCGGGCAGCCCGACGTCCGACGGACGCAGCTCGGCGCGCCGTGCGATGAGGAACTCCGCGAATCCGTTACGAGCCATGCGTCCCATCGTGCCCGGTCCTGGGACGCTTAGCCGCGCCCTGCCAGGTCCAGGATAACGCCGGTCTGGCTAACGGACCGTGGTCCGATCATTGTCGGAGGTATGACATCTACCTCGGAATCCACCACCTCCACTCAGCTGAAAGCCGGGTCCTGGGCGCTGGACGCCGCGCACTCCACGGTCGCCTTCACGATTCGCCATCTCGGCATCTCGAAGGTGCGTGGCGGATTCACCCGGTTCGAGACCGAGTTCGTGGTAAACGAGTCGGGCGCGGCCACCCTCGGCGCGACGATCCACCTCGACTCCTTCGACACTGGAAACGCCGACCGGGACGCGCACGTCCGCGCGGCCGATTTCCTCGATGTCGCCAACCGTCCCACGCTGACCTTCCGCGCCACCCATCCGGTGGTCGTCGCGGAGACCTTCGAGGTCGAGGGCGAGGCCACGATCGGCACGATCACCAAGCCGGTCACCTTGGAGGTCGAGTGGGGCGGCGTGCAGGACTTCGGCCCGACCGGCGACCGGCATGCCGGTTTCTCCGCCACCGGCACCATCAAGCGCACCGATTTCGGCGTCGGCGGCCCATTGCCCGGCATGCTCAGCGACACCGTGAAGATCGAACTCGAGATCCAGCTCATCGAGCCGAAGGGTGACGCCTGATCTCGCATGTACATGGGTAACTCACCGGGTACGCCCAGAACCGGGGTCGGCACGAAACGCAGGACCTGGACGCAAATCCTACGGCACTCGACTGGTACGGCCTGAATACTCGGAGAGGCGGACAGAGCCGAAGTAAAGGGCGCGCCGAGCCCCAACTAACCTGGGAATCGACAGCACAGGACTCTCAGGTTCGGAGGTTGACCGTGGAGGTCAAGATCGGCATTTCGGATAGCCCGCGCGAGCTGGTGATCAACAGCGCGCAGACCCAGGACGAGGTCGAGGCGCTGGTGTCCGGTGCGCTCGGCGGTGACGGCGGGGTCTTGTCGCTCACCGATGAGAAGGGCCGCAAGTTTCTGATTCAGGCTTCGAAGGTCGCCTACGTGGAGATCGGCTCGCCCGCCAGCGGCCGCGTCGGTTTCGCCGCGGTCTGATCCCCGGCCTCCGGCCCGCACGCATCGAGCCCCTGCCCCCGATAGCTCGGGGACAGGGGCTCGTTCGTCTTTGTTCGTGCCCGGTCAGTCGATCGGGTGCAGCGGCACGTGCTTCAGGCCGCCCCACGCGAGCGAGACGGTGGTGTCGACCGCCTCCTCCTTCGGGATCGGCCGATCGGCCTCCAGCCAGTAGCGCGCGGTGAACTGGCTCGCACCGACCAGCCCGACGGCCAGGATGCGCGCGCGGTAGGGGTCGAGGCCCGAGTCGTGCGCCACCAAGTCGAAGACCGCGTCCACGCACGCTTCGGTGGCTTGCTCGACCCGGCGCTGCACCTGCGGCTCGCTGGTCAGGTCGGACTCGAAGACCAAGCGGAAGCCCTGCATCTCGTTGTCCACGAAATCGAAGTAGGCCTGCACCGCCGCACGCACGCGCTGCTTGTTGTCGGTGGTCGACCGCAGCGCCTGGCGCACGCTGGACACCAGCATGTCCACGTAGTTCTGCAGCACCGCCAGGTAGAGCTCCAGCTTGCTGGTGAAGTGCTGGTACAGCACCGGCTTGCTCACTCCGGCGCACTGTGAGATCTCGTCCATGCCGGCGGCGTGGTAGCCGCGCTGCACGAAGACTTCACTTGCCGCCGCGAGTAGCTGTTGACGTCTCTCGTCGCGCGGAAGCCGGGTACCGCGTTTGGCAGGTGCCAAGGCCTGGGACGACGATCGACGGGACGTCATCCGGTCCACGAGGTCAGTCATTTCGGCTCTCCCAGTCGATTCCCCGGCAGAAGGGGTGTGCACCGGGTTATCCCATGAACGATACCCGGTTGTCGCCGGCCCGCGGATCGGGGCCGGAGAACTGATCCCACCCGGTGAGAATTGTCGCAGTCGGGAGTGCGGAGTCGGTCCTGTGAGACGCTGGTCGGCGTGACCGACCAACCGGAGCGCGAGTCCGCCGGGAGGCGTGGTGCACGCAGCCCGGCTGGCTCCGGCGCGTCCGGTTCCGTAGGGTCGGATCCCATGGCGAGAACCTGGCCAGAGGCGCGATCGAACGGAGCGGCTCGAACCGGGGCGGCGAAGCGGTCCGGTGCGGGCGGTGGATCACCCGGCCGTGCGGCACGGCAGCGCAAGCGCTCCACGGAAACTCCCGAATCACCTGTGCCGCAGCTCGGTTCGATCCCACCGCAGCGGGATCTGGACGGCGTCGAGATCTACGATCCGCTGGGCCTCTACCGCCAGAAGGGCGAGCGTTCCCACCAGCCGCTGCGCGCCCGTTGGGACCCCACCGCCCCCGACGAGAGCAGAGCCAGAACCCGTCCGGATCGGGACGCCAAAAAGCAAAGCGCGCTCGGCAGATTCGTCTCGACCTATGGCTGGCGGGCGTACGCCCTCCCGGTGCTGGTCGTGATCACCGTTCTGGTGGTCGCCGACGCGATCCGCGCCACCGGCACCGGCAGTGTCACCGTGGCCCCCGCACCCGGCAGCCTCAGCCCGCGCACCGCGAGCGTGGGCATCATCGGCGCTCCGCCCGGGGACGGGCACTTTCCCACCGATCTGCCCACCGGGGCGCTGCCCGAAGGCGGCGCGTTCGCCGAGACCGGCGCGGGCACCTGGCGCGTGGTGGCGGGCGCTACCGCCCAGGTCGGCACCGGAACTCAGAACGTCTTCCGCTACACCGTGGAGATCGAGGACGGAGTGGACGCCTCCGCCTTGGGCGGTGACGCGGCCGTGGCCAAGATGATCGACTCCACCCTCGCCAACCCGAAGAGCTGGGCGCACGACCGCAAGTTCGCGTTCCTGCGGGTCGACCATGGGGCGGTGGACTTCCGCATCTCGCTCACTTCGCGCGGATCCAGCCGCAAGGAATGCGGTTTCGACATTCCGATCGATACCTCCTGCTACAACGCCAGCAGCCGGCGCGTGGTGCTCTCCGAGGTCCGCTGGGTGCGTGGCGCGCTGGCGTTCGAGGGGGATATCGGGTCGTATCGGCAGTACCTGATCAACCATGAGGTCGGCCACGCCATCGGCTATCACCAGCACCAACCGTGCGAGACCGACGGTGGGCTGGCGCCGGTGATGATGCAGCAGACCTTCGGTACCAAGAACAACGACATCGCCGCCCTCGATCCGCACGGCGTCGTCCCGATGGACGGCAAGCGCTGCCGGTTCAACCCCTGGCCCTACCCGCGCGGCTAGCTCTGTTGGATTGCCGCGCCTGCGGCGCGGTGCTCGTAAGACTCGCACCCACTGGGCTGGGAACGCGTAAAACGGACGGGCTGTGTTCGCCTCCAGGCGCCGTTCTATCCGCGATCGGCAGGGCGGTTATCGCCGGGCGTCGGTGATGCGGGACGATGTGCCGGGAAGAAGGGTCCGGTCGTCGGTGTTGCACAGTTGGGCGCCCGCGAAGGGGCGCCGTACCGCCGTCCGATCGGCCAAGCGATTCGAGGAGTCCTGGACGTGTCATCACCCAAGTCCCTGCCGCCACTTGTCGAGCCGGCCGCGGAGCTGACCAGGGATGAGGTAGCCCGGTACAGCCGACACCTGATCATCCCGGATCTCGGCGTGGACGGGCAGAAGCGTCTGAAGAACGCCAAAGTGCTGGTGATCGGCGCGGGCGGCCTCGGCTCGCCGGCCCTGCTGTATCTGGCCGCCGCGGGCGTCGGCACGCTCGGCATCGTCGAGTTCGACGAGGTGGACGCCTCCAACCTGCAGCGCCAGATCATCCACGGTGAATCCGACATCGGCCGCTCGAAGGCCGACAGCGCGCGCGACTCCATCCTGGAGATCAACTCCGGCATCGATGTGCGGCTGCACAAGCTCCGGCTCGAACCCGAGAACGCGCTCGAGTTGTTCCGCGAGTACGACTTGATCGTCGACGGCACCGACAACTTCGCCACCCGCTACCTGGTCAACGACGCCGCGGTGCTGGCGGGCAAGCCGTACGTGTGGGGCTCGATCTACCGGTTCGAGGGACAGGTCTCGGTGTTCTGGGAGGACGCACCCGACGGGCGCGGCATCAACTACCGGGACCTGTACCCCGAGGCCCCGCCGCCCGGCATGGTGCCGTCCTGCGCCGAGGGCGGTGTGCTCGGCGTGCTGTGCGCATCGATCGGGTCGGTGATGGTGACCGAGGCGATCAAGCTGATCACCGGCATCGGCGAGCCCCTGCTCGGCAGGCTGATGGTGTACGACGCACTGGACATGAACTACCGGACGATCACGCTGCGCCGCGACCCGGAACGCCAGCCGATCACCGAGCTGATCGACTACGAGGCGTTCTGTGGCGTGGTGTCCGAGGAGGGCCAGGCGGCCGCGGCCGGGTCCACCATCACCGCGCGCGAGCTCAAGGACTTGTTCGACGCGGGCAAGGAGATCGAGCTGATCGACGTGCGTGAGCCGGTCGAATGGGACATCGTGCACATCGAGGGCGCCAAGCTGATCCCGAAGGACCGCATCCTGTCCGGCGAGGCGCTGGCCGAGCTGCCGCAGAACCGCCCGATCGTGCTGCACTGCAAGACCGGCGTGCGCTCCGCCGAGGCCTTGGCCGCCCTGAAGCGAGCGGGCTTCGCCGACGCCACCCACCTGCAAGGCGGCGTGATCGCCTGGGCCAACCAGATCGACAAGTCGCTGCCGGTGTACTGAAGCCGCTTTCCGAGCTGAGCCGTGGGCAGTTCGCCGCTCGCAATGCCCAACCAGTTGGCAGCACTCCGACTTCCGAGTCTAAAAGGGGCCGCGAACACGGCGCGCCGCAGGCGCGCCAAATTAAACACGGTTACCGTACGGCCGTGACTTCTGTGGAACCTCCCGAGCACGTGCGCGCCACGTTCGGTCTGCGCGAAGTGACCCCGGTTTCCCTCGGCGACTGGGAAGGTGGCTGGCGCTGCGGGGATGTGGTGCTCAGTCCGGTCGCCGACCATGCGCGCGCGGCGTGGTCGGCGAAGGTTCGGGAGACGTTGCAGGCGGACGGGCTGCGGCTGGCCCGCCCGGTGCGTGCCACCGACGGCCGCTACGTCGTGTCCGGCTGGCGCGCGGACACCTATCTGGAAGGCGCACCGGAGCCACGGCACGACGAGGTGGTCTCGGTGTCGCTGCGGCTGCATCAGGCCACGGCGAAGTTGGAGCGGCCCCGCTTCCTGTCGCAGCCGCCGGTCGTGCCCTGGGTGGACGTGGACGTGTTCGTCGCCGCGGACCGCGCCGCGTGGGAGGCGGTGCCGCTGCGCAGCTTGCGGGCGGGCGGCGGGCTGCTGTCGACGTCGCCGGACGGCCAGCGCAGCCTGGAACTCATCGGTCAGCTGGCCACGCTGCGCAAGCCGGTGCAGACGCCGGCGCAGCTGGTGCACGGCGACCTCTTCGGCACCGTGTTGTTCGCCGGTTCGCACACTCCCGGCCTCACCGATATCACCCCGTACTGGCGGCCGGTGCCGTGGGCGGCGGCGGTGGTCGTGGTCGACGCACTGGCTTGGGGCGGCGCGGACGACGGGTTGCTGGATCGCTGGACCGATCTTCCGGAGTGGCCGCAGATGTTGTTGCGCGCGGTGATGTTCCGGCTCGCGGTGCACGCGCTGCACCCGCGCTCCACGCCGCAGGCGTTCCCCGGTCTGGCCCGCACCGCGGACATGGTCCGCCTGACTCTCTGAGTTCGGAATATCCGCTGTTCGGAATGGCTTTCCGTACAGTGTTATACAGAATCGCGCGGACTCCGACGCGCTGGGTGGCCCCGTGATAAGTTTTCCGCAGTATCGCCGCCGTGAGTCTCCGCAAGGGTAGGAGATCAGCGCGGTCCGCGACTAGGGGTGTGAGGACGGGGTAGGGTGAGAATTCAACCGCGGCAACAGATTCTGGATCTGTGGCGCTCCGCGCTATCCGTGTCCTGGGACGGCGCCACATGGCGCTGGGGTGGTCGCATGGCCGCCAATTCGATCAGCGATTCCGAGCAATTGCTGTGCCTGCTGTATCCGGCGACCGAGATCGAAAGCCTCGCGCTGGATCGTCCCGACAGCATGGCCGACGATGTCGGTTCGGTCCTGTCGCCGTTCGGCGGTCAGACGAAGATCGGAACCGTTGTGATCACCTTGCTGGAGGACTACATCCTCCGCAACACCCACCGGGTGGGACCGGACGGCGAACCGGACAGTGACGGCGAACCGGACGGCGAGCCCATCTTCGCCGCGGGCAGCTACCTGCGCTCGGCCGATGAGCGCGAACCCACTGCGGCGCAGCGTGATATCGAGGTCGTCGACTCGTACTCCATGTCGCTGACGCTGTGCCTGGCCGGGCTGCGCTTCCTGCGGGTCTACGAGGGCTGGGTGCGCGCGGAGGGGCGCGCCAATCTCATCGACCGGATCGAGAAGCTCACCGGTAGGCTCAGTGCCCGCCTCACCGCCGCGATGACGGGTCTGGTCCGCAGTTTCGTGGTCAATACGGTGGAGCCGAAATCCGAGGCGGGACAAGTGATGCTGGGCATGCTCAATCAGAGCGATATGCCCCAGAAGGCGGTCGCCGAGGGCATCACACGCAGCCTGGAGCGGGTTCGCGCCCGGCTGCGCAACGACATCACGCTCGGGCAGACGCCGGACACCGAGCTGGACGATGAGGAATTGCTGTTCGAATGCGGCTGGAGCTGGGGCCTGGTTCGCGACGCGGCTCCGGTCGGCTTCGTGGACGCCGCCATCGCCATGCAGACCGGCATCGCCGAGCCGCGCCCCTACCTGTATTTCACCGTCATCGCGCTGGACGGCATCAACGACCTGATCTCCCAGCGCACCAGGGAACTGGACCTGCTCGACGAACAGCAGTACCGGCTGGCCGAGGCGCTGCGGATCCGCTGGGACCTGACCCAGCGTTATTGGTCGACGGTCGCCCGGTTCGGTTCCGGTTCGTGGCCGCTGGAGGACATTCCGTGGCGCACCTCCGACGGCGAGGAATCGGACTACTTCAGTCTCATCGTGTCCGCCGTGCTGATCCAGGATCTGATCAACCGCACCGCCTCCGATGACGACTTGACCAGAGCCGTGTCGATTTTCGACGAACTGGCCAGACGCGGCCGGATCATCCGCAGGACCACACGCGATGACCCCGCGGTGCATATGCACGCGCCCGGCGTGCGATTGTCCCTGCGAGGCACCGAAACCGTCGACGACGGGCCGCTGTTGCAGTGGGAGGTCTCGGATTTCGCCGCTGTGCTGTTGAAGCGCCTGTTGCAGGCCGCCCGGCTCTCCAGCAATATCACCGCCCGCGACCGGCTGATGGATCTGGCCAAATCGACGATGGATCATCTGGAAGCGCGCATCATCACCTCCGGTCTCGCGGCCGGGCTCTGGGACGACCCCGCCGGGGTCTTCGGCAACGGCACGGCGCGGGAGACGAAGCCGTCCTGGTACATGACCGAGCGTGTGATCGAATGCCTGGTCAGCGCGGACCGCACGTTCCGTGAGCCGCCGCTGACCTCACCGGCGATGGTGGTGCGCGCGGTCGAACTGCTCAACGAGGCCGAGCACCTGCTCAACCAGGAGATGCTGAGCGTCAGCATCGACGACGTCTCGGAGAACCGGATCACCCTCGACCGGGTGGAGGAGAACCTCGAGCAAGCCAGGCAACTGGTCGCCCGCAGGCAGGCTGGCACGGCGTTCGTGCTCGCCGCCGACGCGCTGCGCGAACTGCACAAACTGGCCTATGCCCGCATGGACGCGACAAGGGCCACGTAACCATGATCGTGTTCGCGACCTCCGACAAGGGCGGTACCGGACGTTCGGTGACCAGCTGCAATCTCGCCTACCGGCTATGCCTGAGCGGGATGAGCGTGGCGTACCTCGATTTCGACTTCGGTTCGCCGACCGCGGGAGCCCTGTTCGAAATCGGTTCCGTCGAGCGGGGAACGCCCGATGGAGACGGACTGCACGAGTATCTGCTCGGGAAGAACGGCATCGCCAGGCAGATCGACGTGCGGGCGAAGACCGATCGCGTCGGCTTGCGCAAGATGCGGACCAGGACCGGACGGCTGGTCCTGTTCCCCGGCGACGAAGGCGGCGCGGAGTTCGACAGCATCAACGACGACGTGGTCCGCCGCTGCACGGAACTGTTCGTCGGGCTCGAACAGGAGTTCAAGGTCTGTTTCGTGGACCTGAGCGCGGGCCGCTCGCTGGCGATGGAGTTGGCGCTGCGGGCGACGGCGGCACCACAGCTGGCCTCGAAGACGGTGCGCTGGCTGGTCTTCCACCGCTGGACCCGCCAGCACATCCTGGCGGCCAGCGGACTGGTTCACGGTCCGCACGGCTTGCTGGAGACCGGCAGCCAGTGGAAGCACGACCCGCAGAAGCTGCTGGCTAACATTCGCTACGTGCGCACCGCGGTGCCACAAGTGAACGAGATGACCGGCGGCCCAGGCGCGGCGCAGGTCAAGTGGTTGCAGGAACAGAACGGGGCCTTGGTCACGTTGGCGGGCAAGAACCGGCTCGGCGCGACATCGCTGCTCGGCAAAACCCCGGTGGAGCCCGTGCTGCAATGGCGTGAACAGATCATCCTGGACGCCGACGTGGCCAACAGCATCGCCAACGAGGAGACCGCCGCCGCCTTCAACCAGCTCGCCGGTCGTCTCCTGCACGCCGCCACCTGGGAATAGATCCGAACTCGCCCACGCTTTCGCGAAAGCACGATCCCGGAAGGGTTGTCGATCAGCAGTGGATCACGTAGCAGGCTATAGCGAGGCGACCGAGCGTCCGCGGGTTGCCCAGGTTCCGTTGTCCCACCTGTCCATCGAGGTGGGCCACTTCTACATGAACGATCTCAGCAACGGTGCGGATCGTATCCGCGCACAGTTCCGCAAGGTCGCTCCGCTGATCCCGGCGTTCACCGCCGCGGCGCAGGCGGAGTTCGGGCCGCGGGCGCGGGTGAGTACCTGCTTCCTGATCGACGACTACTTCCGGCACGACACCGATCCGGGCGAGATCCTCGGCAGGCTGCTCGGCGCCGCGGCGGAGTGCGGCGTGACCATCGACTATCTGGCACGCGAGGCGGGATGCTTCGAGGCGCCATCCGCCGGTGATCGCCGTATCCCGTTGGCGGAGATGGTGGCCGCGCGCATCGTGGCCGAGCCGCCGGAGGGCTCGAACGGACGGCGCCCGCCCACCGCGGAGTCCGGCTGGCTGTGCAACGGGCGCAGGGCATCCGACGACGAGCCCGGCCAGGCCATGCATCGCCTGCCGTACGAGCCGCCGGAGGAGTTCGGCAGGCGCGAGCATTCGATCTTCCTCGACGTGCAGATGTGGAGCAAGCAGACCAAGAAGGTGAACGGGCGGGCCGAGGTGCACACCAAATGGTCGTGTCCCTTCCTCGCGTCGATCTGGCAGCTGCTGCGGCTCGGGATGCTGCGCTACGACGGCGAACCCATCGTCGACCCGCAGCTGTGGCGGCCGGAGGACGGCTGGCCGTCGCAGTGGTGGGAGATGCCCGCCGTCGTCAAACTCAACCCGCAGGCGAAACCGTTCGCCGCCTATCGGTCGCTGTCGCTGCTACCGCAGCGGTATCTGGGTATCGAACACGCGGTGCGGGTAATCCTGGATCACATCGACCTCGAGGAGGAAGTGGTCGAGCAGATCATCGATCGAGGTGTCGTCGAGGCTGTCTCGGTACCACGCAAGGTGACCGAGCGGATGAGTCACTATCTGCTGGATGGGTCCTGACATGAGCGGAGCATCGCACCCCTGTTCCGGCGCCGACCAGCCCTCGCATGGCGAGCGGCTGCGCCGGTTGGCGGCCGTGGCCCGCGAGCGGCGTGACCACCGGTCGGTCCGCAGGCCGCCGCTGGCCGGAAGGTCCAAGCGGACGGTGCCCGCAACAGTCTCGGCGCCAGCGCCTTCCGCCGCCGGGACGCTGATTCTGCTCGGCGAGGTCCGCACCTGCCTGGTGCCGGACTCGACGGCGCTCGGACGCGACTTGCTGGAGGAACTGCTCGCGGTGGTACCCGGCCGCCGGGTGCTGTGGCGTGAGCGTCCGACGACGCTGGCCACGTCGCCGACCACGGCGGTCGGCGTCGATTGCCAGCTGGCAACCAAGCCGCGCGGCAGTGTGCGCGCGATCGGGACGGTGGCGACCAACGCGGTGGTCGTCGGCGGACGGGTGCTGCAGAGCTCGGCGCACACCACGGTCGTCCCCGCCGAGGTGAAGCAGCGGCAGACCTGGTCGCACTACCTCACCAGGGTCGGGGTGACGGAGGTGGTCTCGAAGGTCACCGAGGCGACCAGCGGCGAGCTGGCCGACGGCTTCCTCGCCGCCGGCGAGCAGCCGGACGGCGTCCTGGATCTGGCCTCGATCAGTCAGCGATTGCTCGCCAAGATCCGGATGGACATGCGCCTGGATCAGCACGCGCCGATGCAGACACGGACGGCGCGGCTGCGCTGGGCCGCGCGGATCGCCGAGGTGCCCCGGCCGGTGCTGACGTTCCAGTTGCAGGACGAGCTGGTGCGCACAGTCTTGGTGACCGTGCGCGACGAGTCGGAACTCGCTGTGGCGCGTCGCTTCTGCGAGGACCTCGCACTGCACGACTGGCTGCTCACCGTCGCGGACACGGTGGTCGAGGAAGCCGACCTCTACCCGCCGTCCAGCGCGGAGTCGGCCGCACTCATCGCGCCGCTGCTGACGAACTTGGCGCACCTTTGGATGCCCGGTGCGCACGCGCCAGGGGCGCTGCGCGGCCTTTGGGAGCAACTGGATCGCGACCCCGGCTTCACCCGGGAATGGTCGGCGCGGGTGGGTCAGCTGCGCGACCGGATGTCGGTGGCGACATTGGCCGCCATGCGCGCCTCCACGATCAACGCATCGGATTGAATTCGGGTCACAGCCGGAACCACCGGCGGACCAGCAGCGCGAAGAACACCGAGGTGGACACGATCCCGGCGTACGCCTCGATCATCAGCAGGGTGCGTCCGATCAGGCCGACCTGTTGTAGATCGCCGAGGCCCACCGGATTGAGGAAGTTGATCAGGCACATATGCAGTGATGTGGTGATCGGAAGTGCTGTGCTCAGCCACAGCGCGACGGTGAACAGGAGTAGTTGCGCCGCGATGAAGCCGAGCAGGCGGAACGGCCGATAGCCGTAGCCGCACAACAGATCCGAGATCCAGCCGATGCTGCGGCGCCAGGCTGGATAGGTCGCCGACCTGCGGGCTCTGGCCAAGGCGAGACCGCACCGGTCCTGGGCGTCGACGTCTTCGTCGAGCGCGTACAGACCCGATGCGCGCAGAAAGGCCATGGCCGCGTGCCCGGGGAGAAACGTCTTGGTCCGCCGGCCGGGCAGCGTAGCGGTGAGGAGGCGGTGGCCGAGTTCCTCGTAGATCTCGGCCAGCCGGATGTTCTGGGTCCGGCTCAGGCTCAGCGGTCCGCGCAGCTCCACCTCCGCGGCCAGCAGCGCCATCAGCAGTTCGACGTGCGCGCGCTGGAGCACCTCGTCCATCGCGGTGTTGTCGTCGGCGGCGTCGTAGATATCGGTGAAGAGCAGGCTGTCACCACGATGCTTGACCTTCGTGTGATCGAAAGCGGTGACTACCTTTTCGACGTGATTGTTGAACGAATCCAGCAGCGGCTTCTCGTCCGGCTGCCTGGTCCCGGCGCTCAACTCGTCCAGGTAGTCCGCGACCTCTTGGGCGTAGCCCGTGGCGTGCTGGTCGATCCAGATGTCGGGGCTATTGCCGAATTGCACGTGAGTGACCGGGTTGTCGTAGTCGGTCATGGGCATTCCTCCCCCGGAGCCGGCGCCGCGCCATAGCGGCGTGATATCCACCATAGCAACGGGATTCGCGGGGCCGCACGTGCTCGAACGACGGCGACAGCGGTGCGAGACGAGTCGCCGATGCCGCCGACGACGGGCAAGGCGAACAGCCTCGCGGTTCAGTCCGGACCTCGATCGCGCTTGCGCCAGATCGCCGAGGACGGATCGGCGAGCGGTGGTGCGCCCGTGCGGTGCCGGATCCGACGTACCAGGACGTCGCGCGGTTCGCCCGCGCCGAAGTACCCGTCTTCGTGTCCGGTCCAGACGAATCCGGCTGTCTTGTACAGGTTCGAGGCCGGTTGGTCGTTCGGCCGGACTGTGAGGAACACGTCGTCCACCCGGGCGACCCGGCAGCGGGCCAACGCGCCGTCCAGCAGGGCTCGTCCGTAGCCGCGGCCACGGCACTGCGGCGCGACCGTGAGCCCGATCACCCAAGCGCAGTGCGGCGAACCCAGCGCCACCATCGCGTACCCGCCGATCGTGCCGTGGAGATCGATGACGACCCAATGGTTTCCGTGCAAGTCGAAGAGTTGGCGCAGCGCGAAGTACGGGTACGCCAGCTCGCCGAACTCCGTCTGCTCCAGTGCGGCGATATCCGCGAGGTCGCCCAGCGACGCCGACCGGAACACCGGCTCCCCAACCCCATTCGCGATTGTCAAATGCTCACCTCTGTCACCCCGCTGTGAGTCCGATTCCCAGAGTAGTGCGCTGGCAGGCTTCAGCGGGCGGAGACGGCCGAAAAGTAATGCTCGGCAAGCGCCTTGGCGCGGAATGCTTTCCGTTCGAGTCGATAGGCATCCGGATTCGGGTTCCATCTGAAAACGGACGAAATCAGAACGAGGATTGGTTGCCAACGTGTTGCGGCCTAGGTGTTACTGGATAGAGCCGTCTACGACAAGTCGGCACCGATGCGTAGCACTGTTTTCCACCTCGAGTCACCGTCGGAGGGCAGGCCCATGCCTACTATCACCTCTCTTTCACCGACTTCGGGTCCGGCATCCGGAGGCAATCATGTGGTGATAACCGGCACCGGATTCGGTCCCGGCCCTTCGACCGTGCGCTTCGGTTCGGTGCCGACCACGTTCACCGTCGACTCCGGCACCCGGATCACGGCCGTCGCCCCCGTCGGAACCGGCACGGTGCCGGTCACCGTCACCGCGCTGCTGGACGGCACGAGCAATGCCCTGCCCTACACCTATATGGCGGTTCCGTCGCTGACCTCGATCAGTCCCATCCAGGGGCCTCCTGGAACCACGGTCACTCTCAACGGATCGGGACTGTCCACTGTGACCGGCGTGAATTTCGGTGGCACTCCGGCTACTTCGTTCACGACGGTTTCGGATACCCAGCTCACAGCGGTGGTTCCACCGGGGACCGGCATAGTTCCGGTGACCGTCACCTCCCCGGTCGGCACGAGCAACCCGCTGCCCTACATCTTCGTCGTATCCCCGACCATCACCTCGGTCTCACCGACTTCGGGGCCACCGTCCGGGGGCAACAGTGTCGTGATAACCGGCACCGGGTTCACCGGCCCCACCACGGTGCGTTTCGGTTCCAAGGCGACCACCTTCACCGTGGATTCGCCGACGCGGATCACCGCGATCGCTCCGCCTGGAACCGGAACTGTGCAGGTCACCGTCATCACCTCGGGCGGTCTCAGCAACGCGGTGAGCTACACCTACGTCACCGTGCCGACCCTGATCTCGATCAACCCCAACTCCGGTCCGGTGGCGGGCGGCAACACCGTTGTCCTCACCGGCACCGGGTTCACCGGAGCTACCGCGGTGAGGTTCGGTGCGACACCGGCGATTTCCTTCACCGTCGGTTCCGATACTCGGATCACCGCCGTAGCGCCAGCTGGAAGCGGCACAGCGGATGTCACCGTCACCACGATCGTCGGCACCAGCAATACCGTCTCCTACACCTATGTCCCAGCTCCGGTGCTCGGCTCGGTGATCCCGAGCTCCGGGCCGGAGACGGGCGGCAACACCGTTGTCCTCACCGGCGCGAACCTCAGCGGCGCTACGGCTGTCCGTTTCGGTGCGAACACCGCGATCGCTTTCACTGTCGTCTCCGATTCCCAGATCAGTGCCTTGGCGCCTGCGGGTACCGGTGTCGTCGGTGTCGCAGTTGCCACTGCGGGTGGCACCAGCAACGCGGTGACTTACACCTACGTCCCGGCGCCGACGCTCACTTCGATCGTGCCCGGTTCAGGTCCGGAGACGGGTGGTAACACCGTCACCCTGACGGGTGCGAACCTCACCGGCGCCACCGCCGTGCGTTTCAGTGGGGCAGCGGCGATCTCGTTCACCGTCGTCTCCGACACCACGATCACCGCGGTCGTCCCCACGGGAACCGGCTTGGTCGACGTCACCGTCACCACCGCCGGCGGCCTCAGCAACCCGGTGACCTACACTTACATTCCGGCGCCGACGCTCACCGCGGTGGTCTCCGACGCCGGTCCGGAGACCGGTGGCAACACCGTCACGCTGCGCGGCACCGGCTTCACCGGCGCCACCGCCGTGCACTTCGACGGGACGTCCGCGACATCGTTCTCGGTGGTTTCGGATGCCGAGATCAGCGCGGTCGTGCCTGCCGGGACCGGTTCCGTCACGGTCACGGTCACCGCCACGGGCGGTGACAGCAACGGCGTCGCCTACACATACGTCCCGGCGCCGACGCTGGCTTCGGTGCTCCCGGACTCCGGCCCCGCGACAGGCGGCAACACGGTCATCCTGACCGGAACCGGATTCACTGGAACCACCGCGGTGAATTTCGGTGGCAATCAGGCGGTTTCGCTCACGGTGGTTTCCGATTCTCAGATCACCGCGGTCGTTCCCGCGGGGACCGGATCGGTGAATGTCACCGTCACGACGGCGGGTGGCGTCAGCAATCCGCTGGCGTATACCTATGTTCCGGCGCCGACCCTCGCGTCCGTGGTTCCCGATTCCGGCCCCGAGACCGGTGGCAACACCGTGACCCTCACCGGCACCAGCTTCACCGGTACGACTGCTGTGAACTTCGGCCAGATTCCGGCGATCTCGTTCACGGTGGTGTCGGGTACCGAGATCACCGCGGTTGCTCCCGCGGGTACCGGCACGGCCGCGGTGACCGTCACCGCTATCGGCGGTACCAGCAATGGTGTTCTCTACACCTATGTTCCGGCGCCGACCCTCGCCCCGGTGAGCCCTGACTCCGGACCGGAGACCGGTGGCAACACGGTCACGCTTACCGGCAGCGGACTCACCGGGGCCAGTGCGGTTGATTTCGGTGGGACACCGGCGGTTTCGTTCACGGTGGTGTCGGATACCGAGATCACCGCGGTAGCTCCCGCGGGTACCGGGACAGCCGCGATCAGGGTCACGACTGTGGGTGGCGACAGCAACGGCGTCTCGTACACCTACGTTCCGGCGCCGACGCTGGCTTCGATGGTCCCGGACTCCGGTCCGGAGGCGGGCGGCAACACGGTCATCCTGACCGGCACCGAACTCACTGATGCGACCTCGGTGAACTTCGGTGGGACACCGTCTGTTTCGTTTACCGTGGTGTCGGACACCGAGATCAGCGCTGTTGTGCCCGCCGGGACCGGCTCGGTGAATGTCACCATGGCCAGTGCGGGTGGGGTCAGCAATCTGTTGGCCTATACCTACGTTCCGGCGCCGACGCTGGCCGCGGTGGCCGACGATTCCGGTCCGGAGACCGG